>NZ_JBIVBR010000005.1:0-397656 GCF_044746165.1 Pseudomonas sp. NPDC086581
TTGGGCTCCTACTCGTGCGACCAACACCGCGGACCTGCAGCTTGCCTCCCGTCGCTCTCACCTTCGAGCTTATCGAGCTTTGCAGACACAAGCGGGCCATGCCCGCGATGGCGGACAAGGTCCGCCTCTATAGAGCCGTAGGATGGCGTGGAGTCGTATTCAGCGCTGCGCCATTTCCTGCTGCGCCTTCTTCAGCAATTGCTGGGCATGGGCGACTTCCAGCGCCTCCATGGCATTGATCGGCTTGATCGCCACGGCCTTCTTCAGCTGCTCCAGCGCCTTCTGCTCCTCGTCCTCGCCGTACACATAGCCCAGCGCGTTGGCGTATTCATAGTGGCCGATGGGCAGGTCGTCGGAGGCGCGGAAGGAGCGGGCGAAGTACTGCTCCATCTTGTCCGCGCTGACTCCGTAGGTCATCTTGCCCACCAGCTTGCCAACCTTGCGGATCACGCCCGCTTCATAGCCGCCGTAGAGCGCCAGGGCGAACGGCTGGTTCGGCTGCTTGGCCAGCAGGGCGTCCAGTTCCTTGGGGATGTCGCCGGTGTAGCCGCGCTTGAGCACTACCGGCACCGGCAGGTCTTCGGCCAGACGGGCCTTGGCGTAGGCGCGGCCGAACTGGGCGATGGGGTCGGCATTGAGCAGTGGGCCGGCCTCGTCGGTGTAGCTGATGACTTCTTCCAGCAGGCGCTGCTTCTCGTCCTGATTCGGCGCGAGGAACATGGCATAGAGCACCTGGGCGAACATGCCCGGCACCTGCCCGCCGACACCCAGCGCGAGACCGTCCTTCCTGGCCTGGGCGAAGTCGCCGCGGAATACCTTGCGCCACACGTCCTGCAGCTTCTCGGCGTAGACCTGCGCCTCTTCCGGCTTACCGCTGAAGCCGGTGCCGGCGGTCACGGTCTTCTCCAGTGCATCCGGATGCTTGGTGGCCATGGTCACGACCCAGTCCGCATCCGGGAAGGGGTAGTTGGCGCCGAAGCCGCGAGTCAGGCGCGGCCAGGCCTCGCGCAGTTTGTCCCCGCTGTAGTCGAAGGCGCTCTGGTCGTAGGGGAAGGGTTTCCAGGTGTCGTCCGCCACAGCGTTCAGGCTGAAGACGGCCAGCAGGGCAAGCAGAAAGCGGCGCATGGCGATATCCCGTTGGGTTCTTGTTGTCGATTGCTGCCCCGATCATAGGGCGGCACCCGAGTCCGTGAACCCATCCTAGGGATGGCCTGTTTCAGGCTTCCTTCTGTTCGTACTGACGCCGGTAATGATTCGGCGACAGTCCGGTGTGCTGTCTGAACAGGCGAGCGAAGAAGCTGGCGTCGTCGTAGCCGACTTCGTAGCTGATGGTCTTGATGCTCTTGCGGCTGGTGGACAGCAGATTGCGCGCGGTCTCGATGCGCAGGCGCTGCAGGTAGTGCAGTGGCTTGTCCCCGGTGGCCGCCTGGAAGCGCCGCATGAAGTTGCGGATGCTCATGCCGTGCTCGCGGGCGACATCCTCGAAGCGGAACTTGTCGCAGAAGTGTTCTTCCAGCCAGTGCTGGATCTGCAGGATCGCCGGGTCGTGGTGCAGCTTCTGGCCGCCGAAGCCCAGGCGCCCGGGCGTGTAGGTGCGCTGCACCTCGTAGAGGATGTCGCGGGCCACGCCCTGGGCCACGGAGGCGCCGCAGAAGTGCTCGATCAGGTAGATGTACAGGTCGCGCACCGAGGTCAGGCCGCTGGCGCTGTAGATGTTGTCGGCGTCGGCGATGTGCTTGTCCTGGTTGAGCAGCACCCGGGGGTAGCGCTCGGCGAATTCGCGGAAGAAGCGCCAGTAGGTGGTTGCTTCCTTGCCGTCCAGCAGGCCGGCCTCGGCCAGCCAGAATACTCCCGAGACTTCGCCGCACAGCACGCAGCCGGCCGCATGGCGCTCGCGCAGCCAGGGCATCACCTGCGGGTAGAGGGTCAGCAGTTCGTCGAAGTCGCCCCAGAAGGCCGGGAGGATGATCAGCTCAGGTTCGTCCAGGGCGCCGTGGACCGGCAGGAGATCGCCGCTGAAACTCATCACCGGCTGGCCGTCGGGGCTGACGATGCGGGTCTCGAAGCTGGGCTGCAGGCCGAGGCCCTGTTGGCGGCCGTGGCGCAGGGCAGCCATGTGGAAGAAGTCCTTGGCCTGCATCAGGGTGGAGCCGAACACGCCATGGGTGGCGAGGATGCTGACGCGGCGCAGTACGCGGGAAGCTGGGTTGGGCATCGGTTCTTGTACTTCTTATGGATGTCTTTGCATGACGCTAAAGCGGTCATGATGCGGCTGGATCGTCTTATTTTTTGGCGAAAGTGTCCAGTGCAGAGCGGTTCGTGCTTGGCCTACAGTCGGCCTTCCAATAATTCCTACAACCGATCCGCAGGTGCAGCGCATGATTCCAAGAACCCTGTTCAGTTCCGACCACGAGCTGTTCCGCGACAGCGTCCGCAAGTTCCTCGAACAGGAGGCGGTGCCCTTCCACGCCCAGTGGGAAAAGGACGGTCACATCGATCGCCAGCTGTGGAACAAGGCCGGCGAGGCCGGGATGCTCTGCTCGCATCTGCCCGAGGCCTACGGTGGCATGGCGGCGGACTTCCTCTACAGCGCCGTGGTGATCGAGGAGATCGGTCGCCTGGGCCTGACCGGCATCGGCTTCTCGCTGCACTCGGATATCGTCGCGCCCTACATCCTTCACTACGGCAGCGAAGAGCTGAAGCAGCGCTACCTGCCCAAGCTGATTTCCGGTGAGATGGTCTCGGCCATCGCCATGACCGAACCGGGCGCCGGCTCCGACCTGCAGGGCGTGAAGACCACCGCCGTGCTGGATGGCGACGAGTACGTGATCAACGGTTCGAAGACCTTCATCACCAACGGCTGGCTGGCCGACCTGGTGATCGTGGTCGCCAAGACCGACCCCAAGGCCGGCGCCAAGGGCACCAGCCTGTTCCTGGTGGAGGCCGGCACGCCGGGTTTCAGCAAGGGCAAGCGCCTGGAAAAGGTCGGCATGAAGGCCCAGGACACCTCCGAGCTGTTCTTCCAGGACGTGCGTATCCCAAAGGAAAACCTGCTGGGCAAGGACGGGCAGGGGTTCATCTACCTGATGCAGGAACTGCCTCAGGAGCGCCTGACCGTGGCCCTCGGCGCGCTGGCCTCGGCCGAGGCGGCGCTGAAATGGACACTGGACTACACCCGCGACCGCAAGGCCTTCGGAAAATCCGTCGCGGACTTCCAGAACACGCGCTTCAAGCTCGCGGAAATGGCTACCGAAATTCAGGTTGGCCGCGTCTTTGTCGACCGCTGCCTGGAGCAGCATCTGGAAGGCAAGCTGGACGTGCCCACGGCGGCGATGGCCAAGTACTGGACCACCGACCTGCAGTGCAAGGTGCTCGATGAATGCGTGCAGCTCCACGGCGGTTACGGCTTCATGTGGGAGTATCCGATCGCCCGTGCCTGGGCCGATGCGCGGGTGCAGCGCATCTACGCCGGCACCAACGAGATCATGAAGGAGATCATCGCCCGCGCGCTGTAACCGTCGCGGATGAAAAAAGCCCGGCATTGGCCGGGCTTTTTCGTGGCGCGCAGACGATCAGGGGGCCGGGTTCGGCTGGTCCTTGTGGATCGCCTCGATGCCGGCCAGCACCTCGTCGGAGAGCTTCAGCTCGAAGCTGCCGAGGTTGGCTTCCAGTTGTTCGAGGTTGGTCGCGCCGATGATGTTGCTGGTCACGAACGGCCGGCTGGTGACGAAGGCCAGGGCCATCTGCGCCGGGTCCAGGCTGTGCTCGCGGGCCAGGGTGACGTAGCGGTCGCAGGCTCTGGCGGTCTGCGGGTTGGTGTAGCGGGTGAAGCGGCTGAACAGGGTAATCCGTGCATTGGCCGGGCGCGCGCCGCCGAAGTACTTGCCCGAGAGCATGCCAAAGGCCAGGGGAGAGTAGGCCAGCAGGCCGATCTGCTCGCGGATGGCGACTTCCGCCAGGCCCACCTCGAAGCTGCGGTTGAGCAGGTTGTAGGGGTTCTGGATCGACACCGCGCGCGGCCAGCCGCGCTCCTGGGCGATCTGCAGGAAACGCATGGTGCCCCAGGGCGTTTCGTTGGACAGGCCGACGTGGCGGATCTTGCCGGCGCGAACCTGCTCGTCCAGGGCCTCCAGGGTGTCCTCCAGTGCGGTGAAGCTTTCTTCCTTGTGCTGGTAGCCCAGTTGGCCGAAGAAGTTGGTGCTGCGCTCGGGCCAGTGCAGCTGGTAGAGGTCGATCCAGTCGGTCTGCAGGCGCTTGAGGCTGCCGTCCAGCGCCGCGACGATGTTCTTGCGATCGAGCTTCGGCTGGCCGTCACGGATGTGGCTGATGGAATTGCCGGGGCCGGCGATCTTGCTGGCGAGCACCCAGTCGGCGCGATCGCCGCGCTGGGCGAACCAGTTGCCGATGATCTGCTCGGTGCGGGAGTAGGTTTCCGCGCGCGGCGGCACCGGGTACATCTCTGCGGTATCGATGAAATTCAGACCGGCGGCCTTGGCTCGTTCGATCTGGGCGAAGGCCTCGCTTTGCGTATTCTGCTCGCCCCAGGTCATGGTCCCCAGGCAGAGGGCGCTGACTTTCAGTTCGGTGCGGCCGAGCGGGCGGTACTCCATGCAGGTCTCCTCATGAAAACAAGTGCGTAAGACGGTTGAAAATTCTGCCGGAATCTGCATAATTCCGCAGCCTTTCATCGGTGGGGGATGCCAAAGCCTGCCGATCGATACATCTAGTCGTTACGGACGCACACCGACCCGAGCCCCAATTCGTGTCTGTCTTCGGCTGTCCTTGACTTGTCAAGGCAACCACTGTCCAGTAAGATTCGCCGTCTTATTTTCAGGCGGCCCCTGAGGCTATAACGAATGAAAACTTATACCGCGAAACCAGAAACTGTTAAGCGCGACTGGTTCGTCGTCGACGCTGCTGGCCTGACCCTGGGTCGTCTGGCTACCGAGATTGCTACCCGCCTGCGCGGCAAGCACAAGCCGGAATACACCCCGCACGTTGACACCGGCGACTACATCGTCGTCATCAACGCCGAGCAGGTTCGTGTCACTGGCGCCAAAGCTACCGACAAGATGTACTACCATCACTCGGGCTTCCCGGGCGGTATCAAGTCGATCAACTTCGAGAAGCTGATCGCCAAGGCTCCTGAGCGTGTTATCGAGACTGCCGTCAAAGGCATGCTGCCGAAGAACCCGCTGGGCCGCGACATGTACCGCAAGCTGAAAGTGTACAAGGGTGCCAACCACCCGCACACCGCTCAGCAGCCTCAAGAACTGAAGATTTAACGGGATAGCTCATTATGTCGGCGACTCAAAATTACGGCACTGGCCGTCGTAAGACCGCTACCGCTCGCGTCTTCCTGCGTCCGGGTACTGGCAAGATCTCCATCAACAACCGCTCCATCGAGCAGTTCTTCGGTCGTGAGACCGCTCGCATGGTTGTCCGTCAGCCGCTCGAGCTGACCGAGAACACCGAGAAGTTCGATATCTACGTAACCGTCGTCGGCGGTGGCGTAAGCGGTCAAGCTGGTGCGATCCGTCACGGTATCACCCGCGCTCTGATCGAGTACGACGAGACCCTGCGCAGCTCGCTGCGTAAAGCCGGCTACGTCACTCGCGACGCCCGCGAAGTTGAACGTAAGAAAGTCGGTCTGCGCAAAGCGCGTAAGCGTCCGCAGTACTCCAAGCGTTAATACGACGCTTCGAAAAAAACGCCCAGATCCTTTGGACTGGGCGTTTTTTTATGTCTTCAATAAGTTCGTGCGGCAAGGTGTCGCATCCGCGCAAGCCGCGCGGCGCAAGGGTTCCAGGGGTTGCGTAACAGGCTATTACCTTGTCATCACAAGGGCTTTTCTTTACCATTTGGCGAATTTTTTGCGCGGCTCGAATTTTTACTTAAAAGCCTGATTTGAACAGGCTTGAAGCTGATGGGAGACGACTGAATGAGTAATGACGGCGTGAATGCAGGCCGGCGTCGCTTCCTTGTCGCGGCCACCTCGGTGGTAGGTGCGGCAGGAGCGGTCGGAGCTGCGGTCCCGTTCGTGGGGTCATGGTTCCCCAGTGCCAAGGCGAAGGCCGCTGGCGCGCCGGTGAAGGTCAACGTAGGGAAGATCGAGCCGGGCCAGCAGGTTGTGGCCGAGTGGCGCGGCAAGCCGGTATTCCTGGTGCATCGCACCAAGGAAATGCTGGATGCGCTGCCGACCCTAGACGGGCAGCTGGCCGACCCCGAGTCGAAGGCATCGGAACAGCCGGCCTACGTCGATCCCAAGCTGCGTTCGATCAAGCCCGAGCTGGCCGTGATCGTCGGTATCTGCACCCACTTGGGCTGCTCGCCGACCTTCCGCCCGGAAGTCGCTCCCGCGGATCTCGGTCCGGACTGGAAGGGTGGTTACTTCTGCCCGTGCCACGGCTCCCATTACGATCTTGCCGGCCGCGTTTACAAGGGGCAGCCCGCGCCCCTGAACCTGCCGATTCCGCCCTATACGCTGGATGGTGATGAGTTGACCATCGGTGTGGACCAGGAGAAAGCCTGATGAACAAGTTCATGGCTTGGGTCGATGCCCGCTTCCCCGCGACCAAGATGTGGGAAGACCATCTGAGCAAGTACTACGCCCCGAAGAACTTCAACTTCTGGTACTTCTTCGGTTCGCTCGCACTGCTGGTCCTGGTTAACCAGATCCTCACCGGTATCTGGCTGACCATGAGCTTCACCCCGTCGGCGGAAGAGGCTTTCGCTTCCGTCGAGTACATCATGCGAGATGTAGATTACGGCTGGATTATCCGCTACATGCACTCCACCGGTGCGTCGGCGTTCTTCGTGGTCGTCTACCTGCACATGTTCCGTGGCCTGCTGTACGGTTCGTACCAGAAACCGCGCGAGCTGGTGTGGATCTTCGGCATGCTGATCTACCTCGCCCTGATGGCCGAGGCTTTCATGGGCTACCTGCTGCCCTGGGGCCAGATGTCCTACTGGGGTGCCCAGGTGATCATCTCGCTGTTCGGCGCCATCCCGGTAATCGGTGAAGACCTGTCCCAGTGGATCCGTGGTGACTTCCTGATTTCCGGCATCACCCTGAACCGCTTCTTCGCCCTGCACGTGATCGCGCTGCCGATCGTCCTGCTCGGCCTGGTGGTGCTGCACATCCTGGCGCTGCACGAAGTCGGCTCGAACAACCCCGATGGCGTGGATATCAAGAAGAAGAAGGACGAGAACGGCATTCCTCTGGATGGCATCCCGTTCCACCCGTACTACACCGTAAAAGACATCGTCGGTGTCGTGGTCTTCCTGTTCGTCTTCTGCACCGTGATCTTCTTCTTCCCGGAAATGGGCGGATTCTTCCTCGAGAAGCCCAACTTCGAGATGGCGAACCAGTTCAAGACCCCGGATCACATTGCCCCGGTTTGGTACTTCACACCGTTCTACGCCATCCTGCGCGCCGTTCCGGACAAGCTGATGGGCGTTATCGCCATGGGCGCCGCCATTGCTGTGCTGTTCGTGCTGCCATGGCTGGACCGTAGCCCGGTTCGCTCGATCCGCTACAAGGGCTGGCTGAGCAAGATCTGGCTGGTGATCTTCGCGGTTTCCTTCGTGATCCTCGGCTACTACGGCTCGCAAGCGCCGTCGCCGCTTGGCACCACGCTGTCCCGCCTGTGCACCATTCTGTATTTCGCCTTCTTCATCCTGATGCCGTTCTACACCCGGATGGAGAAAACCAAACCGGTTCCGGAAAGGGTGACTGGCTGATGAAAAAGCAATTCGCTGCATTTGTTCTGGCTCTGCTGCCTGTCTTCGGTTTTGCCGCCGAAGGTCATGGCCCGGCCCTGGATCGCGTCGATATCGACCTGACCGATAAGGCCGCCATGCAGGATGGCGCGCGCACCTTCGCCAACTACTGCATGGGCTGTCACAGCGCCAAGTTCCAGCGTTATGAGCGTGTCGGCCGTGATCTGGGTATCCCGGAAGAGCTGATGATGAGCCACCTGGTGTTTACCGGTGCGAAGATCGGTGACCACATGGACATCGGTATGAAGCCGGCTGACGCCAAGGTTTGGTTCGGCGCTGCGCCGCCAGACCTGACCCTGGTAGCTCGCGTTCGTGGTACTGACTGGCTGTACACCTACCTGCGTTCGTTCTACGAAGATCCCAAGCGTCCGTGGGGCGTGAACAACAAGGTCTTCCCGAACGTTGGCATGCCGAACGTGCTGGTCAGCCTGCAGGGCCGCCAGGTCGTCGGTTGCAAGCAGGTTCAGGTCGTCGAGGATGGCAAGAAGCAGTACGATCCTCTGACCGGTACCCCGCTGACCCACGAGGCCTGCGACCAACTGACCATCGTGCCGAAATCCGGTCAGCTGACCGAGGCTCAGTTCGACGAGAAGGTGAAGAACCTGGTGACCTTCCTGGCTTATTCGTCTGATCCGAACAAGCTGGACTCTCACCGTATCGGCACCTACGTCCTGCTGTTCCTGGCCTTCTTCTTCGTGTTCGCCTACCTGCTCAAGCGCGAATACTGGAAGGACGTGCACTAAGCACCACCAGTCGTAGTAACAAGCGCGCGCCCTACGGGGCGCGCGTGCGTTTTTCTACCTCCCACAAGAAGATCCTGCGAGGAGGCGCGCGGCATGGCCGCAATCAACAAGCTCACCTGCTTCTCCGACCCTTCCTGCCACTACAGTCACCGTGTGCGTCTGGTGCTGGCCGAGAAGAGCGTTGTCGCCGACATCATTGACGTACCTGCCGGCAACATCCCGGCCAAACTCGCCGAAGTGAACCCCTATGGCAGCCTGCCGACCCTGGTGGATCGCGATCTCGCGCTCTACGAGTCGACGGTGGTCATGGAGTACCTTGATGAACGTTATCCACATCCGCCGCTGCTTCCGGTCTACCCGGTAGCTCGCGCCAACAGCCGCCTGCTGATGCACCGCATCCAGCGCGACTGGTGCAGCCTGGTGGACCGTATCCTTGATACCCGCCGCAAGGATGCCGAACGAGCCTTGGCGCGCAAGGAGTTGCGTGAGAGTCTGACCGGGGTGTCGCCGCTGTTCGCCGACAAGGTGTTCTTCCTCAGTGATGAGCTGAGCCTGGTGGATTGCTGCCTATTGCCGATCCTCTGGCGTCTGCCGATCCTGGGCATTGAGCTGCCGCGGCCGGCGAAGCCTCTGCTGGACTACATGGAGCGGCAGTTTGCGCGGGAAACTTTCCGTGCGAGCCTGTCCTCTATCGAACGTGATATGCGCTAAGGAGCCTGATGATGAACTCCAGTCGTCCCTATCTCGTGCGAGCCCTCTATGAGTGGATCGTCGACAACGGCTGCACGCCGCATATCCTGGTGAACTCCGAGTATCCGGGTGTGCGGGTGCCGCCGGGTTATGCCAGTGATGGCCAGATCGTGCTCAACGTCTCGCCGACCGCGGTGCGCCACCTGCAGATGGACAACGAGGCGGTGAGCTTCGAGGGTCGCTTCGGTGGGGTCGCCCAGAGCCTTTATGTCCCGTCACAGGCTGTGATGGCCATCTATGCGCGGGAGAACGGCCAGGGCATGGTCTTTGATTTGGAGCCGCCGGTGCCTACCGATGACGAGGATCTGCCCGATGACGGCCCCTCCGACGAGCCGCCTCGCCCCAGTGGTCGGCCAAGTCTCAAGGTGGTGAAGTAATAAAAAGGCGACCCGAGGGTCGCCTTTTTCATGCCTGCAATCGAGTGATCAGTCGATGTACTCGAACAGGCGGACGATCTTCTGCACGCCGTCCACGCCTTGCACCACCTGGGTGGCCAGGTCGCCTTCCTTGCGGGTCACCAGGCCCAGCATGTAGACGATGCCGTTCTCGGTCAGAACCTTGATGCGGGTGGAGGGCACGTTCGCGTCAGCGAGCATCTGGCTCTTGATCTTGGTGGTCAGCCAGGTGTCGTTGCTGCGGGCGGCCAGGGAAGATGGCTGCAGGATCTGCAACTCGTTGTGCACGGTCTTGACCTTCTGCACTTCCTTGGCGGCTTGTTCGGCCTTGTTCTTCAGGTCGGCGCGCGGCGTCTGGCCGGCCAGCAGCACCACGCCGTTGTAGCTGATCACCACGACGTGGGAATTGCGATCGAGATCCGGATCGGCCTTGGCGACGTTCACCGCCACCTTGGTCTCGATCAGCGAGTCGTCGATCTTGCTGCCAAGGGTACGGGTGCCCTTGTCATCGTCGATCGGCTTGTCGCGGGTGGCGCTGACGAAGCTGCTGCAGCCACCCAGTGCCATGGTCACGGCCAGTGCGGCTGCGATCAGAGGGGTACGGGTCATTCTTCACTCCCGAACAGTTGACGGTCGATTAGGTCGCACAGGCAGTGGATGACCAGCAAGTGGACTTCCTGGATGCGTGCGGTGACCTTGGCCGGAACGCGGATCTCCACGTCTTCGGGCAGCAGCAACGATGCCATGTTGCCGCCGTCGCGGCCGGTCAGAGCTACGACAACCATTTCGCGATCATGTGCGGCCTGGATCGCTTGAATGACGTTCGCCGAGTTACCGCTAGTGGAAATCGCCAGCAGCACGTCACCCGGTTGGCCCAGGGCGCGGATCTGCTTGGAGAAAACTTCGTTATAGCTGTAGTCGTTGGCGATCGAGGTGATGGTGGAGCTGTCTGTGGTCAGGGCGACCGCCGGCAGGCTCGGACGCTCGCGCTCGAAGCGGTTCAGCAGTTCGGAGGAGAAGTGCTGCGCATCGCCGGCGGAACCGCCGTTGCCGCATGAGAGGATCTTGCCCTCGTTCAGCAGGGCATTGACCATGACCATGCTGGCCTGCTCGATATGCGGGATGAGCACCTCGGTAGCCTGTTGTTTGGTCTCGATGCTGGCATGGAAGAGCTGGCGGATACGGGATTGCATGTCCATCAGGTGTGACCTTTCGTCGGGCGTCTGATCAGGTGTCAAAAGCGTTGGGAATCCAGTTCAAGTGCCCTGCGGAGCCTGGGCCGCGCGCGTCGATGGCGACGATGTCGAACCGGCAGGGGTGACTGCTCCAGCGGGCATTCTGTTGCAGGAAGAGTTCGGCGGAAATGGCCAGGCGCTGTTGCTTGCGCCAGTCCACGCTTTCCAGTGCTCCTCCCCAGGCTGAATGCCGGCGGGAGCGAACTTCGACGAATACTACTGTATCGCCGTCCAGCATGACCAGATCAAGCTCGCCGCGGCGGCACGTCCAGTTCTGCGCCAGGAGGCGCAATCCATGCTGTTCCAGGTAAGCCAGGGCGGCGGCTTCGGCCTGCCGCCCGGCTTTCTGGGTCGGGCTGTTGCCGATCAAATACCGCTGCTCTCCAGCGGCTGCACCTGGCCATTCTTGAACTCGGCCCAGGGCAGGCGGCGCTCGACGCGCTGGCCGGCGCTGACGCTCAGAGTGCCCGTCAGGCCGTCTACCTGCATGCTCGGCACGGCCTTGAGCTCCGGCAGGCGCGGGGCCAGCTGGTAGGCGTCGGCGCCCATGGCGTACAGGCGACCGAGGCTGCCGTTGGCGGCCGGCCACTGCGCGGCGACCTGCTGGCGCAGGGCGTTGTTCGGATTCAGCAGCCACGGGGTCTCGCAGAAGCGGATGCCATTCAGGTCCTGGTCCTGCGCCGGGTTGTTTACGCCGGTGTACAGGTTGGAAGTGGCATAGACCGGGAGGTCGCCAGCGTACTGGAAGGCCAGCGTTGGCTTGATTTGGCGGGCTTGCTGCGGGGTGGCGGCGAGGAAGATGAAGTCGATGTCCTGACGGCGCGAGGGTTGGGTGTCGACGCTGCTGTCGAGTACGCCCTGCAGGCGCTTGGCGCGGCCTTCGCTCTGGCGCAGTTGCAGCAGGTCGGCGATCTGGCGGGCCAGCTCCACCGGCTGGTCGACGTGCTCGGCGGCGATCAGGGTGCCACCGGCCGCTTGCCAGTTGCGGCTGAAGGAGGCGAGTACGCGGTCGCCCCACTCGCCGCGCGGTACCAGGGCCACGGCGCGGCGCATGCCGTCGTTCCAGGCACGGTTGGCGACTTCTCGGGCTTCGTCCTCGGCGGACAGGCCGAACTGGAACAGTTGGACCGGGCCTTCCTGGTTGCCGTCGGCGTAGTTCAGCGCAAGGGTGGTAATCGGGAGTTGCGGCTGGCTGCTCATTTGCTTGACCAGATTCTTTTCCAGCGGGCCAACGACCAGCTGTACGCCGTCGGCCTGGGCCTGGCGATAGAACTCGTCCAGCGAGCGCACCTGGCTGCTGTCGTAGAGCTTGATCGCCGGTTGTGCCTGGCCGCTCTGCTGGGCCTGGTAGTGGGCGGCGAGGAAGCCGTCCTGCAGGGCGCGAGCGACGGAGGCGAGCTGGCCCTGTTGCGGTAGCAGCAGGCCGATCTTGTTCAGCGGCTGGGCGGCTAGGGACTTCAGCTTGGTCAGGGCGTCCGGCAATTGCTTGGCAGCCGGATGGTCCGGGTTCTGCGCGACCCAGTTGTCGATGTTCGACTGCTGTTCCTTAAGGGTCGAGGAAGACTTGGTGATGCGCGCCAGCTCCAGCCAGCCGTTCAGGTCGCCTTCGTTGCTGCTGGCCTGCATCTGCTCAAGGGGCAGGCTGGACACCAGCTTCCAGATTTCCTCATGGTTGGCCTTGCTGGCCTCGGCATTAAGCAGCGGATCGATGAACACGCGCTCGCGGGCGGCGCTCAGTGTTTGCCCGTCAGCGGCCAGGGCCAGGGATTTGACCATGCCGGCGCGGGCCTGCAGGTCGACCGGCATTTCGCCCAGACGCTGGAAGTTGGGGTTGTCGAAGGCCTTCAGGGCCGCTTTGGTCTTGTTGCGGGCCAGTTCGAGCTGGGCACGCAGGGTGCTGGCAAAGACCTGCTGGGCGGGCTTCAGGCTGTCCATCGGAATCTGATCGAGGATCTGCGTGGAGCGGCCGAGATCCTTCTGCTTGTACGCCAGATCGGCAGCGGACAGGCGCAGGACGGCGGCTTCGTCCGGCTTGGCGGTGGAGGCCTGCTGCAGCAGCTGTTCGATGCTGGCGTCCGGGGTGCGCGGCAGTTCGCCGAGATTGGACGACGGGGAGGACGCACAGGCGGCGAGCATGCCAGCCAGGAACAGAGCGGATAGCGGACGCAGGCGAGCGATCATATCGGGCTTCTCGTGACGCATTCAAAGAGCTGCCGATTGTACCCAAGCGGCGAGGGTGACGCGATGGCGGCTGCCGGAATCGGGATACAATGCGTCTTTTCCGACACTTTCGGTGAGGATCTCCCGCGTGACCCTAGGCACTCTCTATGTGGTGGCCACTCCCATCGGCAACCTGGATGACATCAGTGCCCGTGCGCTGAAGGTGCTGGCCGATGTGGCGCTGATCGCCGCTGAAGACACCCGCCACTCCGTACGCCTGCTGCAGCATTTCGGAATCCAGACGCCACTGGCGGCCTGCCACGAGCACAACGAGCGGGAGCAGGGTGGGCGCTTCCTCAACAAGCTGCAGGCTGGCGAGGACGTTGCGCTGATTTCCGATGCAGGCACGCCGCTGATTTCCGATCCGGGCTACCACTTGGTGCGCCAGGCGCGCGCAGCCGGCATCGCCGTGGTGCCTGTGCCCGGGGCCTGTGCGCTGATTGCAGCGCTTTCCGCTGCTGGCCTGCCGTCGGATCGTTTCGTCTTCGAAGGCTTTCTGCCCGCCAAGGTCGCCGGTCGTCGTGGGCGCCTGGAGGCGCTGGTGGATGAACCGCGCACCCTGATTTTCTACGAGGCGCCGCACCGAGTGCTGGAGTGCATCGAGGACATGGCTGCGATCTTCGGCGACGAACGGCCGGCGCTGCTGGCCCGTGAGCTGACCAAGACCTTCGAGACCCTGAAGGGGCTGCCGCTGGGCGAGTTGCGCGAATTCGTGGCCTCCGACAGTAATCAGCAGCGGGGTGAATGCGTGCTGCTGGTGGCTGGCAAGCCCGCGCCGGAAGGCGATGAGGCTGTGGATGCGCAGACTCTGCGGGTGCTTGATCTGCTGCTGGCGGAACTGCCGGTCAAGCGTGCCGCAGCGCTTGCTGCGGAGATCACCGGGGGGCGCAAGAATCAGCTTTATCAGATCGCACTGGAGCGCCAGGGCAAGGCTTGAGCTTGTCCTGAGCGTCGTCAGCCGCTAACCTTGCGGACTGAGAGTCGATTGGACAGTCGCTGTTCCGTGGTGTTCCACCACGGGGTGGAGGAAAGTCCGGGCTCCATAGGGCAGAGTGCCAGGTAACGCCTGGGAGGCGCGAGCCTACGGAAAGTGCCACAGAAAATAACCGCCTAAGCGCGCAAGCGCCGGTAAGGGTGAAAAGGTGCGGTAAGAGCGCACCGCACGGCTGGCAACAGTTCGTGGCTAGGTAAACCCCACTCGGAGCAAGATCAAATAGGAACCCATTGGCGCGGCCCGCGTTGGGTTCGGGTAGATCGCTTGAGGCATGCAGTGATGTATGTCCCAGAGGAATGACTGTCCTCGACAGAACCCGGCTTACAGATCGACTCTCAGCACTTTTCCTCCACTTCTTCCCACATGACCATTTGTCGCTGACCGGAAGAAGTTACAAACTTAAGAAATCACTTTAAGTATGAAAGCCCAGTGTTTTGAAAACACTGGGCTTTTCTCTTTTCTGGCGCGTCAAATCCCCTCCCCGAACATCGCAAAAGCACGCTAAATCTCGGTCCTGTAAGGATTTTTCCCCTCCAGCTCGCCTTGACGGTGGGGAGCGCGGATTTCTATAGTGTGCGGAAGTGGTACGAAGTGGGTAAAAGTGGGATCAACAGGCATGGATAGCCAACCACAGGGGAAGCGCTGACGTGTTTCGCGGAGCTAACGCCATCAGTCTCGACGCCAAAGGGCGCCTCGCGATGCCGAGTCGGTATCGTGACGAGCTCGTTTCGCGTTGCAATGGCCAGCTCATCGTCACCATCGATGCCGTCGACACCTGCCTCACCGTTTACCCCCTCCCTGAATGGGAACTCATCGAAGCCAAGCTGCGCGAACTGCCCTCGCTGCGTGAAGAAACGCGGCGCCTGCAGCGTTTGCTGATTGGCAATGCCGTTGACCTGGAGCTGGATAGTGCCGGGCGTTTCCTCATTCCGCCGCGCCTGCGCGAGTACGCCGGCCTGGACAAGAAAGCGATGCTGGTCGGCCAGCTGAACAAGTTCCAGTTGTGGGACGAAGACAAATGGAATGCGGTTGCCGAGGCCGATCTCGCAGCCATCAAAGAACCCGGCGGCCTGCCG
This sequence comes from Pseudomonas sp. NPDC086581, assembly GCF_044746165.1. Lineage (NCBI taxonomy): Bacteria > Pseudomonadati > Pseudomonadota > Gammaproteobacteria > Pseudomonadales > Pseudomonadaceae > Pseudomonas > Pseudomonas sp. NPDC086581. Next base: position 15,196 of record NZ_JBIVBR010000005.1, read on the forward strand.
GATGAATTGCGCGACCTTATTCTGTGAGCCTGCCTGTGACCAGTACCTTCCAACACATCACCGTTCTGCTCGAGGAGGCCGTCGAAGCGCTGGCCCCCCTGGAGGGCGGCCGCTATGTGGACGGAACCTTCGGAAGGGGAGGGCACAGCCGGGCCTTGCTCGGCAAGCTCGGCCCGGGCGGTCAACTGCTCGGGTTCGACAAGGACCCGCAAGCCATCGCGACGGGAAAAACACTGGCGGCCGAAGACGGCCGCTTCGTCATTGTGCAAAGGTCCTTCGCCGAGATGGCGGAAGAGTTCTCCGCGCGCGGCCTGCAGGGCAGCGTGAATGGGGTTCTGCTGGATCTGGGCGTGTCCTCGCCGCAGCTGGATGACCCCGAGCGGGGCTTCAGCTTCCTCAACGACGGCCCGCTGGACATGCGCATGAATCCGGACCAGGGCGTCAGCGCTGCGCAGTGGATCGCCACCGCCGCGGAAGACGAGATTGCCCGTGTGTTCAAAGACTACGGCGAAGAGCGCTTCGCCAAGCGCATGGCTCGCGCCATCGTGCAGCGCCGTGCAGAAGCGCCGTTCGAGCGCACCGCCGATCTGGCGGCCGTGATCACCGAGGCCAATCCGGCCTGGGAGAAGGGTAAGAACCCGGCTACCCGGGCCTTCCAGGGCCTGCGCATCTTCATCAACAATGAGCTGGGCGATCTGGAGCGTGGCCTTGAAGCCGCGCTGGAAGGCCTGGCCGTGGGCGGTCGCCTGGTGGTGATCAGCTTCCATTCGCTGGAAGACCGCATCGTCAAACAGTTCATGCGCAAGCAAGTGAAGGGCGAGGCGGACAATCTGCCGCGCAACCTGCCTATCCAGGTCAAGCCTTTTGATCCGCGCATGAAGTTGATCGGCAAGCCTGTCTATGCCTCCGAGGCCGAACTCAAGGCCAACCCGCGCTCGCGCAGCGCGGTCATGCGCATCGCGGAGAAGCTCAGATGAGCCGGCTCTTCTCCAAGCGCCTGCCGACCGGCAGTTTCTTCATGCTGCTGCTGTTCATCGGCGTGCTGCTGTCGGCCATCTCCGTTTCCTATAGCGCGTACTGGAACCGCCAGCTGCTCAACTCGCTGTACACCGAGCTCAACATTCGCGACAAGGCGCAGGCCGAGTACGGCCGCCTGATCCTCGAGCAGAGCACCTGGACGGCCCACAGCCGCATCGAAGGCCTGGCGACCGACCAGCTGAAGATGCGCGTACCCGATCCGACCGAAATCATCATGGTGGCGCCATGAGAGACCTGGCCGGCGCTCGCTATCCCTGGCGCTTCCGCGTCGTCATCGCCCTGCTGCTGGCGATGGTGGCGGCGATCGCCTGGCGGATCGTCGACCTGCACGTCATCGACCACGACTTCCTAAAGGGCCAGGGCGATGCTCGCAGCGTCCGGCACATCACCATTCCCGCGCACCGTGGCTTGATCACCGACCGTAACGGCGAACCGCTGGCAGTCAGTACCCCGGTTGCCACGCTCTGGGCCAACCCCAAGGAGCTGGTGCTCGAGCGTGAAAAGTGGGGCTTCCTCGCTGACGCCCTTGGTCAGCCCAAGGCGGCGCTGTCCGAGCGCCTGGATGCGAACGCCGACAAGGAGTTCATCTATCTGGTCCGTGGCCTGACCCCGGAGCAGGGCGAGGCCGTAATGGCCCAGGTGAAAACCCATCGCATCCCGGGCGTCTATTCGGTTGAAGAATTCCGCCGCTTCTACCCGTCCGGTGAAGTTGCCGCGCAGGTGGTGGGCTTCACCGACGTCGACGACCGCGGCCGTGAAGGTGTGGAGCTGGCCTTCGACAGCTGGCTGGCCGGCGTGCCGGGCAAGCGCCAGGTGCTCAAGGACCGCCGTGGCCATCTGATCCGCGACGTGCAGGTCACCCGCAACGCCAAGGCCGGCAAGACCCTGGCCCTGTCCATCGACCTGCGCCTGCAGTACCTCGCCAACCGCGAGCTGCGCAACGCGCTGGTGGAGAACGGCGCCAAGGCCGGCAGCCTGGTGATCCTCGACGTGAAGTCCGGGGAAGTGCTAGCCATGGCCAACCAGCCGACCTACAACCCGAACAATCGTCGTAACCTGCAGCCGGCGATGATGCGCAATCGCGCCATGATCGATGTGTTCGAGCCGGGTTCGACCATGAAGCCGTTCTCCATGAGCGCGGCGCTGGAAACCGGTCGCTGGAAACCCACTGACAAGGTCGAGGTCTACCCCGGCACGCTGCAGATCGGCCGCTACACCATTCGTGACGTGTCCCGTACCGAGGGGCCGGTGCTGGACCTGACCGGCATCCTGATCCGCTCCAGTAACGTGGGGATGAGCAAGGTCGCCTTCGATATCGGCGGCGAAGCCATTTACAGCCTGATGCAGAAGGTCGGCCTCGGCCAGGACACCGGCCTGGGCTTCCCCGGCGAGCGCGTCGGCAACCTGCCGAACTACCGGGAGTGGCGCAAGGCAGAAACTGCGACCCTGTCCTACGGCTACGGTCTGTCCGTCACCGCCATCCAACTCGCCCATGCATACGCAGCGCTGGCTAACAATGGCCGCAGCGTACCGCTGACCATGGTTCGCGCCGATCGTCCGGCCGAAGCCACCCAGGTCATCCCCGAGCCGGTCGCCAAGACCATGCAGGGCATGCTGCAACAAGTGATCGAAGCGCCGAACGGCGTGTACCGCGCCCAGGTGCCGGGTTACCACGTGGCCGGCAAGTCCGGTACCGCACGCAAGACCGCGACCGGCGCCAAGGGCTACGCCGAGAATTCCTATCGCTCCCTGTTCGCCGGCTTCGCGCCAATGAACAACCCGCGCTACGTCGCCGTGGTGGTCATCGATGAACCCAGTAAGGCCGGCTACTTCGGTGGCCTGGTTTCCGCGCCGGTGTTCAGCAAGGTGATGTCCGGCACGCTGCGCCTGATGAACGTGCCGCCGGATAACCTGCCGGCGACCCCGCAGCAACAAGCTGATGCTGCGCCCGCTGCCAAAGGAGGGCGTGGCTGATGCCGATGAGCCTGAATCAACTGCTGCCGCAAGCCGAAAGCGGCGAACTGATCCGTGAACTGACCCTGGACAGCCGTACCGTCAAGCCGGGCGACCTGTTCCTGGCCGTGCCGGGTGGTCGTCAGGATGGCCGCGGGCACATTGCCGCCGCGCTCTCCCAGGGCGCTGCCGCTGTCGCCTATGAAGCGGAAGGTGCTGTTGATCTGCCGCCCAGCGACGTGCCGATGATCGCCATCAAGGGCCTCGCCAAGCAGTTGTCCGCCATCGCCGGACGCTTCTACGGCGAACCCAGCCGTGGCGTCGAACTGGTTGGTGTGACCGGCACCAATGGCAAGACCAGCGTCAGCCAGTTGGTGGCCCAGGCGCTGGACCTGCTCGGCGAGCGCTGCGGAATCGTCGGCACGCTCGGCACCGGTTTTTATGGCGCACTGGAAAGCGGCCGTCACACCACGCCTGACCCGCTTGCCGTGCAGGCGACCCTGGCACGCCTGAAACAGGCTGGCGCCAAGGCCGTGGCCATGGAGGTGTCCTCCCACGGTCTGGAGCAGGGCCGCGTCGCGGCGCTGGGCTTCGACGTGGCGGTGTTCACCAACCTGTCCCGTGATCACCTTGATTACCACGGCTCGATGGAAGCCTACGGCGCCGCCAAGGCCAAGCTGTTCGCCTGGCAGGGCCTGCGTTGCCGGGTGATCAACCTAGACGATGACTTCGGCCGCCAGTTGGCCGCCGAGTCCCACGAATCCCGCCTGATGGGTTATAGCCTGATTGACCCGTCGGCCTACATCTATTGCCGCGAAGCCACCTTCAGCGACGCCGGTGTACAGGCGCAGATTGTCACTCCTCAGGGTGAAGGCCTGCTGCGCAGCTCGCTGCTGGGCAAGTTCAACCTGAGCAACCTGCTGGCCGTGGTCGGCGCGCTGCTGGGCCTGGACTACCCGCTGGGCGACGTGCTCAAGGTGCTGCCGCAGCTGGAAGGCCCGATCGGCCGCATGCAGCGCCTGGGCGGCGGTGAAAAGCCGCTGGTGGTCGTCGACTACGCCCACACCCCGGACGCGCTGGAAAAAGTGTTGCTCGCCTTGCGTCCTCACGTACATGGCCAGCTGCTGTGCCTGTTCGGTTGCGGTGGCGACCGTGACAGCGGCAAGCGCCCGATCATGGCGCAGATTGCCGAACAGCACGCGGACCGTGTACTGGTCACCGACGACAACCCGCGCACCGAGAAGAGCGAGGCGATCATCGCCGACATCCGTGCCGGTTTCGCCAAACCTGACGCGGTCGAGTTCGTGCCCGGTCGAGGTGAGGCCATTGCTCGCCTGATCGCTTCTGCCAGCGTTGATGACGTCGTATTGCTGGCCGGCAAGGGGCACGAGGATTACCAGGAGATCGACGGCGTTCGTCATCCGTTCTCCGATCTGGAACAAGCCGCCAAGGCGCTGGCTGCCTGGGAGGTGAAGCGTGCTTAAGCCCCTTTCGCTCAACGAAGTCGCTGCTGCGCTGCAAGGCCGTGTGATCGGCGACGACGTCAGCTTCGACGCCGTGAGCACCGACAGCCGCGCCATCGTGCCCGGCCAGCTGTTCATTGCGCTGACCGGTCCGCGTTTCGACGGCCACGACTACCTGGCCGACGTCGCCGCCAAGGGCGCGGTTGCTGCCTTGGTCGAGCGCGAAGTCGCCGGTGCGCCGCTGCCGCAACTGGTCGTGGCAGATACCCGTATCGCGCTGGGCCAGCTCGGCGCGCTGAACCGCGCTGCCTTTACCGGTCGCGTGGCCGCCGTGACCGGCTCCAGCGGCAAGACCACCGTGAAGGAGATGCTCGCCAGCATCCTGCGGACCCAGGGCGAAGTCCTGGCGACCCGCGGCAACCTGAACAACGACCTTGGTGCGCCGCTGACCCTGTTGCAACTGGCCCCTGAGCACAAGAGCGCCGTCATTGAGCTGGGCGCCAACCGTGTCGGCGAAATTGCCTACACGGTCGCGCTGACCCGCCCGCAAGTCGCCATCATCACCAACGCCGGTACCGCCCATGTGGGTGAGTTTGGCGGGCAGGACAAGATCGTCCTGGCCAAGGGTGAGATCCTCGAAGGGCTGGATGCCGACGGCGTGGCCATCCTCAACCGCGACGACAAGGCTTTCGACACCTGGCAGGCTCGCGCGGCCGGTCGCCGTATTTCCAGTTTCGGCCTGCACGACGCTCGCGCCGATTTCCGCGCCAGCGACATCAAGCGTGATGCTCGTGGTTGCCCGGGTTTCACCCTGCAAGGCCCGGCCGGCGAGGCTTCCGTTCAGCTGAATCTGCTGGGTGAGCACAACGTCACGAACGCACTGGCCGCCGCCGCCGCCGCTCACGCCCTCGGCGTGCCGCTGGTCGGGATCGTTTCAGGCCTGCAGAACCTGCAGCCGGTCAAGGGTCGCGCCGTAGCCCAGCTGGCGACGAATGGCATGCGTGTGATCGACGACAGCTACAACGCCAACCCGGCTTCAATCTGCGCGGCGATTGATATACTCGCCGGCTTTTCCGGCCGGACCGTCCTGGTCCTCGGGGACATGGGCGAGCTGGGTGCCTGGGCGGAATCTTCCCACCGCGAAGTGGGAACCTACGCCATTGGCAAAGTCACCGCGCTCTATGCCGTCGGACCGTTGATGAGCCACGCCGTGCAGGCGTTCGGTTCCGCGGGCCGGCATTTCGCCGATCAGGCCAGCCTGATCAATGCCCTGGCCGAAGAAGCTTCGACAACCACCATTCTGATCAAGGGTTCCCGCAGCGCGGCGATGGACAAGGTCGTCGCGGCGCTCTGTGGTTCCTCCGAGGAGAGTCACTAAATGCTGCTGCTGCTCGCCGAGTACCTGCAACAGTTCTACAAGGGCTTCGGCGTCTTCCAGTACCTGACCCTGCGCGGCATCCTGAGCGTGCTGACCGCACTCGCCCTGTCGCTCTGGCTGGGCCCGTGGATGATCCGCACCCTGCAGATCCGCCAGATCGGCCAGGCCGTGCGCAACGACGGCCCGCAATCGCACCTGTCCAAGAAAGGCACGCCGACCATGGGTGGCGCGCTGATCCTCACCGCCATCGCCATCAGCACCCTGCTGTGGTCCGACTGGTCGAACCGCTATGTCTGGGTCGTGCTCGCCGTGACCCTGCTGTTCGGCGCGATCGGCTGGGTGGATGACTACCGCAAGGTGATCGAGAAGAACTCCCGCGGCCTGCCGAGCCGCTGGAAGTATTTCTGGCAGTCGGTATTCGGCCTCGGCGCGGCGATCTTCCTCTATATGACTGCCGAGACGCCGGTCGAGACGACCCTGATCGTGCCGATGCTGAAGAACGTCGAGATCCCGCTGGGCATCTTCTTCGTGGTGCTGACCTACTTCGTGATCGTCGGCTCCAGCAATGCGGTGAACCTGACCGACGGCCTCGATGGCCTCGCCATCATGCCCACCGTGATGGTCGGCGGCGCGCTGGGGATCTTCTGCTACCTGTCGGGCAACATCAAATTCGCCGAATACCTGTTCATCCCGAGCGTTCCGGGTGCGGGCGAGCTGATCATCTTCTGCGGCGCCATCGTCGGCGCGGGGCTGGGCTTCCTCTGGTTCAACACCTATCCGGCGCAGGTCTTCATGGGTGACGTCGGCGCGCTGGCGCTCGGCGCCGCGCTGGGCACCATCGCGGTGATCGTCCGCCAGGAAATCGTGCTGTTCATCATGGGCGGCGTGTTCGTGATGGAGACCCTGTCGGTGGTGATCCAGGTCGCCTCCTTCAAGCTGACCGGCAAGCGGGTGTTCCGCATGGCGCCGATCCACCACCACTTCGAACTCAAAGGCTGGCCGGAGCCGCGCGTGATCGTGCGCTTCTGGATCATCACGGTGATTCTCGTGCTGATCGGCCTGGCCACGTTGAAACTGCGTTGAGGACTGATCGAGCATGAGCCTGATCGCTTCCGACCAATTCCGCATCGTTGTCGGCCTCGGCAAGAGCGGCATGTCCCTGGTGCGCTACCTGGCGCGCCAGGGCGTGCCGTTTGCCGTGGCCGATACGCGCGCGAATCCGCCGGAGCTGGCGACCCTGCGCGAGCAGTATCCGCAGGTCGAGGTGCGCTGCGGCGACCTCGACGCCGATTTCCTCTGCCGCGCCCAGGAGCTCTACGTGAGCCCCGGCCTGTCGCTGCGCGTGCCGGCGCTGATCGAAGCTGCTGCCCGTGGCGTACGCATGTCCGGCGACGTGGACCTGTTCGCGCGTCACGCGAAGGCACCGATCGTTGCCATCACCGGTTCCAACGCCAAGAGCACTGTCACCACCCTGGTGGGCGACATGGCCAAGGCGGCGGGCAAGCGTGTCGCCGTGGGCGGCAACCTCGGCACTCCTGCGCTGGACCTGCTGGCCGATGACGTCGAGCTGTACGTGGTGGAGCTGTCCAGCTTCCAGCTGGAGACCTGCGAGCGCCTGAACGCCGAGGTCGCCACCTGCCTGAACGTCAGCGAAGACCACATGGACCGCTACGACGGCATGGCCGACTACCACCTGGCCAAGCACCGCATCTTCCGCGGTGCGAAGCAGGTCGTGGTGAACCGCGCCGATGCCTTGAGCCGCCCGCTGATCGCTGACAACGTGCCGTGCTGGACCTTCGGCACCAACAAGCCGGACTTCAAGGCCTTCGGCCTGATCGAGGAAGACGGCGAGAAGTGGCTGGCCTTCCAGTTCGACAAGCTGATGCCGGCGCGCGAGCTGAAGATCCGTGGCGCGCACAACCAGTCCAACGCCCTCGCGGCGCTGGCGCTGGGGCATGCCGTCGGCCTGCCGTTCGAGCCGATGCTGCAGACCCTGCGTGAATTCGCCGGTCTCGCCCACCGCTGCCAGTGGGTGCGCGAGCGCAATGGCGTGAACTACTACGACGACTCCAAGGCCACCAACGTCGGCGCTGCCCTGGCCGCCATCGAAGGCCTGGGAGCGGACATCGACGGCAAGCTGGTGCTTATCGCCGGTGGCGACGGCAAGGGCGCCGACTTCCATGACCTGCGTGACCCGGTCGCGCAGCATTGCCGCGCGGTGCTGCTGCTGGGGCGTGACGCCGAGCTGGTGGGCGCTGCCATCGGCAATGCGGTGCCCAAGGTTCGCGTGAATACCCTCGAAGAAGCCGTCGAGCATGCCGCCGACCTGGCCCTGCCGGGCGACGCCGTGCTGCTGTCGCCGGCCTGCGCGAGCCTGGACATGTTCAAGAACTACGAAGAACGCGGACGCCTGTTCGCCAAGGCCGCGGAGGAGCTCGCCTGATGTTCTCCTTCCTGCGCCCGTACCCGTCCCCGCTGATCAGCCGCAATGGCATCGACATCGACTTCCCGCTGCTCGCGGGTTGCCTGGCGCTGCTCGGCCTCGGCCTGGTGATGGTCACTTCGGCATCCTCCGAAGTCGCTGCGGCGCAGTCCGGCAACCCGCTGTACTTCTCGGTCCGCCACCTGATCTACCTGGCCATCGGCTTCGTCGCCTGCGGCGTGACCATGATGGTGCCGATGGAAACCTGGCAGCGCTGGGGCTGGAAGCTGCTGGCGGTGGCCTTCGCGCTGCTGGTGATGGTGATCACCCCCGGCATCGGCCGCGAGGTGAACGGTTCCATGCGCTGGATCGGCTTCGGCCTGTTCAACATCCAACCCTCGGAGATCGCCAAGGTCTTCGTGGTGATCTTCATGGCCGGCTACCTCGTTCGTCGCCAGGAAGAAGTGCGCGAAAGCTGGCTGGGCTTCTTCAAGCCTTTCGTGGTGCTGCTGCCGATGGCTGGCCTGCTGCTGCGCGAGCCCGACTTCGGCGCCACCGTGGTGATGATGGGGGCGGCCGCCGCGATGCTGTTCCTCGGCGGCGTGGGCCTGTTCCGCTTCGGCCTGATGGTCGCGCTGGCGGTGGGCGCCGTGGTCCTGCTGATTCAGACCCAGCCTTACCGGATGGCGCGCCTGACCAACTTCACCGATCCCTGGGCCGACCAGTTCGGCGCGGGCTACCAGCTCAGCCAGGCGCTGATCGCCTTCGGTCGTGGCGGCTGGACCGGCATGGGCCTGGGCAACAGCATCCAGAAGCAGTTCTACCTCCCCGAGGCGCACACCGACTTCGTGTTCGCGGTGCTCGCGGAAGAGCTGGGCATCGTCGGCGCCATGGCCACCGTGGCCCTGTTCGTCTTCGTCAGCCTGCGTGCGCTGTACATCGGCATCTGGGCCGAGCAGTCGAAACAGTACTTCTCCGCCTACGTCGCCTACGGGCTGGCTTTCCTGTGGATCGGCCAGTTCCTGATCAACGTGGGCGTGAACGTCGGCCTGCTGCCGACCAAGGGCCTGACCCTGCCATTCCTCAGCTACGGCGGCAGCTCCCTGGTGATCTGCTGCGCCCAGCTGGGAATGCTGCTGCGCATCGAATGGGAACGCCGCACCGTGATGGGCAGCGAGGAATATGAATTCAGCGAAGAGGACTTTGCCGATGAAAGGTAACGTCCTGATCATGGCAGGCGGCACCGGCGGACACGTGTTCCCTGCTCTGGCCTGCGCCCGTGAATTCCAGGCGCGCGGTTACAGCGTGCACTGGCTGGGCACCCCGCGCGGCATCGAGAACGACCTGGTACCCAAGGCCGGCCTGCCGCTGCACCTGATCAACGTCAGCGGCCTGCGCGGCAAGGGCCTCAAATCCCTGCTGCGCGCGCCGTTCGATCTGCTCAAGTCGCTGTTCCAGGCCCTGGGCGTGGTTCGCCAGCTCAAGCCGGTCTGCGTGCTCGGCCTGGGTGGCTACGTCACCGGCCCAGGCGGCCTGGCTGCCAAGCTGTCCGGCGTGCCGCTGGTGATTCATGAACAGAACGCCGTCGCCGGCACCGCCAACCGCAGCCTCGCGCCGCTGGCCAAGCGTGTCTGCGAAGCCTTCCCGGATACCTTCGACAGCAGCGCCAAGCGCCTGACCACCGGCAACCCGGTGCGCGTCGAGCTGTTCCTGGAAGAGGGCGCCCGCGCGCCGCTGGCCGGCCGCCGCGTCAACCTGCTGGTGCTGGGCGGCAGTCTGGGCGCCGAGCCGTTGAACAAGCTGCTGCCCGAAGCGCTCGCGCAAATCGGGGCCGAGATACGCCCGGCCATTCGCCATCAGGCCGGTCGTCAGCATGACGAAATTACTGCGGAGCGTTATCGCGCTGCGGGTGTCGAAGCGGACGTAGCTCCGTTCATCGCCGACATGGCCGCCGCCTACGCCTGGGCCGATCTGGTGATCTGCCGTGCCGGTGCGCTGACCGTGAGCGAGCTGACCGCCGCCGGCCTGCCGTCCTTCCTGGTGCCGCTGCCCCACGCGATCGATGACCACCAGACCAAGAACGCCGAATTCCTGGTGCGGGAGGGCGCGGCCCTCCTGCTGCCACAGAAATCTACCAGCGCCGCCGAACTGGCCGCGCAGTTGTCCGAGGTATTGATGCATCCCGATTCCCTGACCCGCATGGCCGCTCGCGCACGCAGCCTGGCCAAGCCCGAGGCTACCTGCACGGTAGTCGATGCCTGCCTGGAGGTGGCCCGTGGTTAAAGAACCCACCGGCGTCACCCGCACCATGCGGCGCATCCGCCGCATCCACTTCGTCGGCATCGGTGGCGTGGGCATGTGCGGTATCGCGGAAGTGCTGCTCAACCTCGGCTATGAAGTCTCCGGCTCCGACCTCAAGGCGTCGCCGGTTACCGAGCGTCTGGAGAAGTTCGGCGCAGAAATCTTCATCGGCCACCGTGCGGAGAACTCCGACGGCGCCGACGTGCTGGTGGTTTCCAGCGCGGTGAACAAGTCGAACCCGGAAGTCGCTGCCGCGCTGGATCGCCGCGTGCCGGTCGTGCCGCGCGCCGAGATGCTCGCCGAGCTGATGCGCTATCGCCACGGCATCGCCGTCGCCGGTACCCACGGCAAGACCACCACCACCAGCCTGATCGCCTCGGTATTCGCCGCTGGCGGCCTGGATCCGACCTTCGTCATCGGCGGCCGCCTGAACGCCGCCGGCACCAACGCGCAACTGGGCACCAGCCGCTACCTGGTGGCCGAGGCAGACGAGAGCGACGCCAGCTTCCTGCACCTGCAGCCGATGGTCTCGGTGGTCACCAATATCGACGCCGACCATATGAGCACCTACGGCGGCGACTTCAACAAACTCAAACGTACTTTCGTGGACTTCCTCCACAACTTGCCGTTCTACGGTCTGGCCGTGCTCTGCGTGGACGACCCGGTGGTACGCGAGATCCTGCCGCAGGTCGCCCGCCCGACCGTAACCTACGGCCTGAGCGAGGACGCCGATGTCCGCGCCATCAACATCCGCCAGGAAGGCATGCGCACCTACTTCACCGTGCTGCGCCCCGAGCGCGAGCCGCTGGATGTCTCGGTGAACATGCCCGGCCTGCACAACGTGTTGAACTCCCTGGCGACCATCGTCATCGCCACCGATGAAGGTATTTCCGACGAGGCTATCGTCCAGGGCCTGTCCGGTTTCCAGGGCGTCGGTCGACGCTTCCAGGTCTATGGCGACCTGCAGGTGCAAGGTGGGAGCGTGATGCTGGTCGACGATTACGGTCACCACCCGCGCGAAGTCGCGGCAGTGATCAAGGCCGTGCGTGGCGGCTGGCCGGAGCGCCGTCTGGTGATGGTCTATCAGCCGCACCGCTTCAGCCGTACCCGCGATCTGTATGACGACTTCGTGCAGGTACTGGGCGAGGCCAACGTGCTGATGCTGATGGAGGTCTACCCGGCCGGCGAAGAGCCGATTCCCGGCGCCGACAGCCGTCACCTGTGCCATAGCATCCGCCAGCGCGGCCAGCTCGACCCGATCTACCTGGAGCGTGGCGGTGACCTCGCTTCGCTGCTCAAGCCGCTGCTACGTCCGGGCGACATCCTGCTCTGCCAGGGCGCCGGCGATATCGGCGGGCTGGCTCCGGCACTGATCAAGAATCCGATGTTCGGCGCCGCCGCTGCTGGCGTCGAGGGGAAGAAGCAATGAGTGACGCCCTCAAATCCGCCCTCGAGCCCCGCGCCTTCGGTCGCGTCGCCGTGCTGTACGGCGGCAAGAGCGCCGAGCGCGAGGTGTCGCTGAAGTCTGGCGCCATGGTCCTGCAGGCTCTGCAGGGCGCGGGCGTGGACGCCTTCGGCATCGACGTGGGCGACGACCTGCTGGAGCGTCTGACCCGCGAGAAGATCGACCGCGCCTTCATCATCCTCCACGGTCGTGGCGGTGAAGACGGCACCATGCAGGGGCTGCTGGAAATCGCCGGCATTCCCTACACAGGCAGCGGTGTGCTGGCCTCTGCGCTGGCCATGGACAAGCTGCGCACCAAGCGCGTGTGGCTGAGCCTCGGCCTGCCGACGCCTGATCATGCGGTGCTGGCCAGCGAGGACGATTGCCGTGCCGCTGCCGCGAAGCTCGGCTTCCCGCTGATCGTCAAGCCGGCCAGCGAAGGTTCGAGTATCGGCATGGCCAAGGTGAGCGGCGTGGAAGAGCTGATCTCCGCCTGGGCTGCTGCCGCGAAGTTCGACCCGCAGGTGCTCGTCGAGCAGTGGATCAGCGGCCCCGAGTACACCGTCGCGATCCTCCGTGGCCAGGTGTTGCCGCCCATTCGCCTGGGCACTCCGCACACTTTCTACGACTACGACGCGAAGTACCTGGCCAACGATACCCAGTACCAGATTCCCTGTGGCCTCGATGCCGAGAAGGAACAGGAACTCAAGGACCTGACCGCGCGCGCTTGCGATGCCCTTGGCATCCAGGGCTGGGGGCGGACCGATGTGATGCAGGACGCCCAGGGGCGTTTCTGGCTGTTGGAAGTGAACACTGCACCGGGCATGACCGACCACAGCCTGGTGCCCATGGCCGCACGCGCGGCCGGCCTGGATTTCCAGCAACTGGTGCTGGCGATCCTCGCCGACAGCGTCGAGGCAAGGGGGTAAGTCATGAACGGCGCGCAGCTTCGTCACCAGAATCCCGGAATCGGCCGTGCCCCGGCACGCAAGCCGGTGCCGCGCGGCGCCAGCCGTCTGGTGGCCAAGGAGCCGCTCAGCGCCCGCATGCCCAAGCCCAGCTTCGGCTTCCTGAAGGTGCTGCTGTGGCCTCTGGTGCTGGGCGCGCTCGGCGGGGGCGCCTACTACGGTGCCCAATACGTGCTGCCCTATGCGGACCGGCCGATCGCCAAGGTCAGCGTGGAAGGCGACTTGAGCTACATCAGCCAGGCGGCGGTGCAGCAGCGGATCAGCCCCTACGTCTCGGCCAGCTTCTTCACCATCGACCTGGCCGGCATGCGGCAGGAACTGGAGCACATGCCCTGGATCGCCCACGCCGAAGTGCGTCGCGTATGGCCCGACCAGGTGGTTGTCCGCCTGGACGAGCAATTGCCCATCGCCCGTTGGGGGGACGAAGCGCTGCTGAACAACCAGGGTCAGGCTTTCGCCCCGCGTGAAGTGGCCAACTACGAGCACCTGCCGCGCCTGTCCGGGCCGCAGCGCGCTCAGCAGCAAGTGATGCAGCAGTACCAGATTCTCAGCCAGATGCTCCGCCCGCTGGGCTTCACCATCGCAAGCCTGGACATGAGTTCGCGCGGCGCCTGGACCCTGGGTACCGCACAGGGCGTGGAGATCATGCTGGGCCGCGATCACGCGGTAGAACAGATTCGCCGGTTCGTGACCATCTACGACAAGGCGCTGAAAGACCAGATTACGAAAATCGCCCGCATCGACATGCGTTACCCCAACGGTCTGGCCGTTGCGTGGCGCGATCCGGTGCCGGAAACGACGGTGGCCCAGACCACCGCCGTGCAGTGAGTTGAGGAGACTTCTATAAACATGGCAAGCGTGCAGAGCGGCAAAATGGTCGTCGGCCTGGACATCGGCACCTCCAAGGTGGTGGCGCTGGTGGGTGAGGTAGCGGCCGATGGCAAGCTGGAAATCGTCGGCATCGGGACGCATCCGTCGCGCGGCCTGAAGAAGGGTGTGGTGGTGAACATCGAATCCACCGTGCAATCGATCCAGCGCGCCATCGATGAAGCCCAGCAGATGGCTGGCTGCCGTATCCACTCGGCCTTCGTCGGCATCGCCGGCAACCATATCCGCAGCCTGAATTCCCACGGCATCGTGGCGATCCGCGACCGCGAAGTGAGTGGTGCAGACATCGAGCGTGTGCTGGACGCGGCCCAGGCTGTGGCCATCCCGGCCGACCAGCGTGTGCTGCACACCCTGGCCCAGGACTACGTGATCGATAACCAGGAAGGCGTGCGTGAGCCGCTGGGCATGTCCGGCGTACGCCTGGAAGCCAAGGTGCACGTGGTGACCTGCGCGGTGAACGCTGCGCAGAACATCGAGAAGTGCGTGCGCCGCTGCGGCCTGGAAGTGGACGACATCATCCTCGAGCAACTGGCCTCGGCCTACTCCGTGCTTACCGAGGACGAAAAGGAACTGGGCGTGTGCCTGGTGGACATCGGCGGCGGCACCACCGACATCGCCATTTTCACCGAAGGCGCCATCCGCCATACGGCTGTGATCCCGATCGCCGGCGACCAGGTCACCAACGACATCGCCATGGCGCTGCGCACGCCGACTCAGTACGCTGAGGAAATCAAGATTCGCTACGCCTGTGCCCTGGCCAAACTGGCCGGCCCCGGCGAAACCATCAAGGTGCCCAGCGTCGGGGATCGGCCGCCGCGGGAACTGTCGCGCCAAGCGCTTGCCGAAGTGGTCGAGCCTCGTTACGACGAGCTCTTCACCCTGGTCCAGGCCGAGCTGCGCCGCAGCGGCTACGAGGACCTGATTCCAGCCGGGATCGTGCTCACCGGTGGCACCTCCAAGATGGAAGGCGCCGTCGAACTGGCCGAAGAGATCTTTCACATGCCGGTGCGCCTGGGCGTACCACACAGCGTCAAGGGACTGGCCGACGTTGTGCGTAATCCAATCTATTCCACCGGCGTGGGGCTGCTCCTGTACGGACTGCAAAAGCAGTCCGACGGCATCTCCATGTCCGGCAGCAGCTTCAGCAGCGACGAACCCAAGACACCGGTACTGGAAAAGCTTAAACGCTGGGTCCAGGGCAATTTCTGATTTACCACCGCGGTAAACGTAGGCAACACAACTAGAAAGGAAGGAGAGGGGAAATGTTTGAACTGGTAGATAACGTCCCGCAAACAGCAGTCATCAAGGTTATTGGCGTAGGTGGCGGCGGCGGCAACGCCGTGAACCACATGGCCAAGAACAACGTTGATGGCGTCGAATTCATTTGCGCTAACACCGATGCGCAGGCGCTGAAGAACATCGCCGCGCGCACCGTGCTGCAGCTCGGCCCGGGTGTGACCAAGGGCCTGGGCGCTGGCGCCAACCCTGAAGTGGGCCGCCAGGCCGCCATCGAGGACCGCGAGCGTATCGCCGAAGTCCTGGAAGGCGCCGACATGGTCTTCATCACCACCGGCATGGGTGGCGGTACCGGTACCGGTGCTGCGCCGATCATCGCCGAGGTTGCCAAGGAAATGGGCATCCTCACCGTGGCCGTGGTCACCCGTCCGTTCCCGTTCGAAGGTCGCAAGCGCATGCAGATCGCCGACGAGGGCATCCGCTCGCTGGCTGAAAGCGTCGACTCGCTGATCACTATCCCGAACGAAAAACTGCTGACCATCCTGGGCAAGGACGCCAGCCTGCTGGCCGCCTTCGCCAAGGCTGACGATGTACTGGCCGGTGCCGTTCGCGGTATCTCCGACATCATCAAGCGCCCGGGCATGATCAACGTCGACTTCGCCGACGTGAAAACCGTCATGAGCGAAATGGGCATGGCCATGATGGGCACCGGTTGCGCCAGCGGCCCGAACCGCGCTCGCGAGGCTACCGAAGCCGCGATCCGCAACCCGCTGCTGGAAGACGTCAACCTGCAGGGCGCCCGCGGTATCCTGGTGAACATCACCGCCGGTCCGGACCTGTCCCTGGGCGAGTACTCCGACGTGGGTAACATCATCGAGCAGTTCGCTTCCGAGCACGCCACCGTGAAAGTGGGCACCGTGATCGATCCGGACATGCGCGACGAACTGCACGTCACCGTGGTCGCCACCGGTCTGGGCGCTCGCCTGGAGAAGCCGGTCAAGGTCGTCGACAACACCGTTCAGACCCAGGCCGTCAGCACCCAGGCGCCGGTTCAGCGCGAGCAGCAGTCGGTGAATTACCGCGACCTGGATCGTCCGACCGTCATGCGTAACCAGAACCACGGCGGCGCAGCCACCGCGGCCAAGCTGAACCCGCAGGACGATCTGGACTATCTGGACATCCCGGCCTTCCTGCGTCGTCAGGCCGATTGAGTCGATTTATCAGGAGTATCAATGTGATTGGTGTTCAGCAAAGGGCGGTTCTGCTATCATCGCCGCCCATTGTTGACAACAGTTCGCAACTTGCGCGAAAGCGGCCAAAGCCATGATCAGACAACGCACCTTGAAGAACATCATCCGGGCGACCGGTGTCGGCCTGCACTCCGGGGAAAAGGTTTACCTGACCCTGAAGCCGGCTCCCGTCGATACTGGCATCGTGTTCTGCCGGACCGATCTCGACCCTGTGGTGGAAATTCCCGCACGGGCCTCGAACGTCGGTGAAACCACCATGTCGACCACCCTGATCAAGGGTGACATCAAGGTGGATACCGTGGAGCACCTGCTCTCGGCCATGGCCGGCCTGGGGATCGACAACGCCTATGTCGAGCTGTCCGCGTCGGAAGTACCGATCATGGATGGCAGCGCAGGTCCCTTCGTATTCCTGATCCAATCCGCTGGCCTGCAAGAGCAGGAAGCGGCCAAGAAGTTCATCCGCATCAAGCGCGAAGTGACGGTGGAAGAGGGCGACAAGCGCGCTACCTTCGTTCCGTTCGACGGCTTCAAGGTGAGCTTCGAGATCGATTTCGATCACCCGGTCTTCCGTGGTCGCACCCAGAAAGCCGTGGTGGATTTCTCCAGCACTTCCTTCGTGAAGGAAGTCAGCCGCGCCCGTACCTTCGGGTTCATGCGCGACATCGAGATGCTGCGTTCCCAGAACCTGGCTCTGGGTGGCAGTGTGGAGAACGCCATCGTGGTCGACGAGTATCGAGTGCTCAACGAAGACGGTCTTCGTTACGAGGACGAGTTCGTCAAGCACAAGATCCTGGACGCCATTGGTGACCTGTACCTGCTGGGTAACAGCCTCATCGGCGAGTTCATCGGCTACAAGTCCGGTCACGCCCTGAACAACCGTCTCCTGCGTACCCTTATCGCAGACAAGGACGCTTGGGAAGTGGTGACCTTCGAGGACGCCAAGACCGCGCCGATCTCCTATATGCGACCCGCTGCGGCCGTATAAGGAAACCTCCTCCTTTCAGCTACAAATTTCAAAGGCCACCCTCGGGTGGCCTTTTTTTATGCCTGCGCTTTTATTCCTGATCCGCTTCGGGCGGTTTGCGGCTGCGGCTGGCGAGGCGCTCGAGGGCGGCCTTGAGTTGTGGATTGCTGATGCCTTCCGCGGCTTCGTGCAGGGTGGCGGAGGCGGACTCGGTGATGCGATTGGTGTTCACTCGGGGCGGCGCCTGGATCAACGGTTGTACTTTGAACAGGATGCGTGCCAAACCCCTGAATTCCTCGAACGCGGCCAGTTGCCGCAGTAGGCGGTTCTGCTGGTAGCGCAGGCGCGTGGCCCAGTGACCGTCGGTGACGACCAGCAGAAGGCTGCCTTCACGCCAGGAGGCGACACGGCAGTAAGGGCGCGCCGCGGGCTGTAGTTGCGAGTCGAGCAGTTCCTGCAGGCGCGAGAGGCGCTGCGCCTGGGCGAACAGTGACTGCAGCGGCTTGGCTTCGCGCAGCAACTTGGTCATCGCCTTGGCGGGCAGGGGGCGGAAGGCCATCGAGAGCAACCGGGAGTGAATGAATAAGGATGGTAACAGATGCACTCAGGGCCAGATGCCACCGTCCACCCTTGAAGTTGCCCGTCTGCGTCACCATATCACTCACTCGGATTCAAAGTTGTCCACCCATGCATTGCCCCCAAGCTCGCAGAATGCGAAGCTTCGGAGGATGACTTCGGCACTTTTTTCCCGATAGTTTCCGGGTAGAATGCCCGCTTCATTGCCGTTCCGCGCCGCGGCCAGCCAGTCGGGCAGCCCTCCAATTCTCCAGTTCGGATGACCCAGTCGATATGTTTGCGCCTTTGTTGAAAAAACTCTTTGGAAGCAAGAACGAGCGCGAAGTGAAGCGCATGGCCAAGCAGGTCCAGGCCATCAATGCACTCGAGCCCCAGATGGTCCCGCTTTCCGATGAGCAACTGAAGGCCAAGACCGAAGAGTTCAAGGCACGCGTCGCCAAGGGTGAGACTCTCGACCAGATTCTTCCCGAAGCCTTCGCCGTTGCCCGGGAGGCCGGCAAGCGTGTGATGGGAATGCGTCACTTTGACGTCCAGCTGATCGGCGGCATGACCCTGCACGAAGGCAAGATCGCCGAGATGCGTACCGGTGAGGGCAAAACCCTCGTGGGTACCCTGGCTGTCTACCTGAACGCCCTGTCCGGCAAGGGCGTGCACGTGGTCACCGTGAACGACTACCTGGCTCGCCGGGACGCCAACTGGATGCGTCCGCTGTACGAGTTCCTTGGCCTGAGCGTCGGCATTGTCAGCCCGTTCCAGCCGCCGGAAGAGAAGCGCGCTGCCTACGCCTCGGACATCACCTACGGCACCAACAACGAATTCGGCTTCGACTACCTGCGCGACAACATGGCGTTCAGCCTGGAAGACAAGTTCCAGCGTGAACTGAACTTCGCGGTGGTCGACGAAGTGGACTCCATCCTCATCGACGAGGCGCGGACTCCTCTGATCATCTCCGGCCAAGCCGAAGACAGCTCCGAGTTGTACATCAAGATCAACAAGCTGATCCCGCGCCTGAAGCGCCACATCGAGGAAGTCGAAGGCCAGGTGACCCAGCAGGGCCACTACAGCATCGACGAGAAGACCCGTCAGGTCGAACTCAACGAGCAGGGCCATGCCTACGTCGAGGAGCTGCTGACCCAGAACGGCCTGCTGGCCGAGGGTGAGAGTCTCTACTCCGCGCACAACCTCAGCCTGCTGACCCACGTCTACGCAGCGCTGCGCGCCCACACCCTGTTCCATCGCAACGTGGAATACATCGTTCAGGGCGACCAGGTTTTGCTGATCGACGAGCACACCGGCCGTACCATGCCGGGCCGCCGCCTCTCCGAGGGCCTGCACCAGGCCATCGAAGCGAAGGAAAACCTGCCGATCCAGGCCGAGAGCCAAACCCTGGCCTCGACCACCTTCCAGAACTACTTCCGCCTCTATACCAAGCTGGCCGGCATGACCGGTACCGCGGACACCGAGGCCTTTGAATTCCGCCAGACCTACGGCCTGGACGTAGTGGTGATCCCGACCCACCGTCCGGTTGCCCGTAAGGACTTCAACGACCTGGTTTACCTGACCCAGGACGAGAAGTACGCCGCAATCATCACCGACGTGCAGCAGTGCCAGGCGCTGGGCCGTCCGATCCTTGTGGGTACAGCCTCGGTCGAGACCTCCGAGTACGTCTCGCAGCTGCTGCAGAACGCCGGCATCGAGCACAAGGTACTGAACGCCAAGTACCACGAGAAGGAAGCCGAGATTATCGCCCAGGCCGGTCGTCCGGGCGCAGTCACCATCGCCACCAACATGGCCGGTCGTGGCACCGACATCCTGCTGGGCGGCAACTGGGAAGTGGAAGTCGCCGCGCTGGAGAACCCCACCGACGAGCAGGTCGCGCAGATCAAGGCCGACTGGCAGAAGCGTCACCAGCAGGTCATCGAGTCGGGCGGCCTGCATGTGATCGCCTCCGAGCGCCACGAATCCCGTCGTATCGACAATCAGCTGCGCGGCCGTGCCGGCCGTCAGGGCGACCCGGGCTCCAGCCGCTTCTACCTGTCGCTGGAAGACCACCTGATGCGCATCTTCGCCTCCGACCGGGTGAAGAACTTCATGAAGGCCCTCGGCATGCAGCCGGGCGAGGCGATCGAGCACCGCATGGTGACCAACGCCATCGAAAAGGCGCAGCGCAAGGTCGAAGGCCGCAACTTCGATATCCGCAAGCAACTGCTGGAGTTCGACGACGTCGCCAACGAGCAGCGCAAGGTGATCTACCACATGCGCAACACCCTGCTCGCGGCCGACAACATCGGCGAAACCATCACCGAGTTCCGCGAAGAGACCCTGAATAACACTGTCAGCGAACAC
Organism: Pseudomonas sp. NPDC086581; assembly: GCF_044746165.1. Classification (NCBI taxonomy): domain Bacteria; kingdom Pseudomonadati; phylum Pseudomonadota; class Gammaproteobacteria; order Pseudomonadales; family Pseudomonadaceae; genus Pseudomonas; species Pseudomonas sp. NPDC086581. The sequence continues at coordinate 35,423 of NZ_JBIVBR010000005.1, forward strand.
ATTCCGCCGCAATCGCTGCCTGAACAGTGGGACATCACGGGTCTGGAAATGGCGCTGTACAGCGACTTCGGCTTGAAGCTGCCGATCCAGCAGTGGCTGGATGAAGACGAGAAGCTCTACGAAGAAACCCTGCGCGAGAAGATCCTCACCGAGCTGGTCGCGGCCTACAACGAGAAGGAAGAGCTCGCCGGCGAAGAAGCCCTGCGCACCTTCGAGAAGCAGATGCTGCTGCGCGTGCTGGACGACCTGTGGAAGGACCACCTGTCCACCATGGATCATCTGCGTCACGGTATCCACCTGCGCGGCTATGCGCAGAAGAACCCGAAGCAGGAGTACAAGCGCGAGTCCTTCAACCTGTTCCAGGACCTGCTGAACTCCATCAAGCGCGACACCATCCGTGTTCTGTCCTTCGTCCAGGTTCGCCGCGAAGATCCGGCCGAGGAAGAAGCCCGCCTGCGCCGCGAAGCCGAGGAAATGGCCAAACGCATGCAGTTCCAGCACGCCGCCGCACCGTCCTTGGACCAGGTGACCGGCGAGCCGGAAGAAGAGGGTGAAGTACCTGCCGACAACGTGGTGCCGATGGAACCCATCCGCAACGAACCGAAGATCGGCCGCAACGAGCCGTGCCCTTGCGGTTCGGGCAAGAAGTACAAGCACTGCCACGGTCAGGTGGAATAAAGCCTCCCGACCTTGATACCAACGCCGCGACCGGCCCTGCCGCTCGCGGCGTTTTTCACATCTGATCCACTGATTCGTCTTACTGACTCGATTCACTGACTAGATAGGAGCGCGCCACATGGCTGTTGGTCTCGGCCCCATGTCCACCCTGCACCCGGTTCCCGGTTTCGAACTCGGCATCGCCTCTGCCGGCATCAAACGACCCGGCCGCAAGGACATCGTGGTGATGCGCTGCGCCGAAGGCTCCACCGTGGCCGGTGTGTTCACCACCAACGCCTTCTGCGCCGCCCCGGTAATCCTGGCGCGCAAGCGCTTCCTGGGGCCGGTGCGCTACCTGCTGACCAACACCGGCAACGCCAACGCCGGCACCGGCGAGCCCGGCCTGGCCAACGCCACCCGCACCTGCGCCAAGCTGGCCGAGCTGGCTGGCGTACCGGAAAACGCCGTGCTGCCGTACTCCACCGGCGTGATCGGCGAACCGCTGCCGGTCGAGAAGATCGAAGCCGCACTGCCGGCCTCGCTGGCCAACCTGTCTGTGGATAACTGGGCCGACGCCGCTGCCGGCATCATGACCACCGACACCCTGCCCAAGGGCGCCAGCCGCCAGTTCCAGCATGACGGCGTGACCATCACCGTCACCGGCATCAGCAAGGGCGCCGGCATGATCAAGCCGAACATGGCCACCATGCTCGGTTACATCGCCACTGACGCCAAGGTTGCCCAGGGCGTGCTGCAGGACCTGTTGCGCGACGCGTCGAACAAGTCCTTCAACCGCATCACCATCGATGGCGATACCTCCACCAACGACTGCTGCATGCTGATCGCCACCGGCCAGGCCGCGCTGCCGGAAATCACCGCCGCCAGCGGCGCGCTGTTCGCCGCGCTGAAGCAGGCCGTGCTGGAAGTTTCCATGGAACTGGCCCAGGCCATCGTCCGCGACGGCGAAGGCGCCACCAAGTTCGTCACCGTGCAGGTGAATGGCGGCGCGACTCACCAGGAGTGCCTGGACGTCGGCTACGCCGTGTCCCACTCGCCGCTGATCAAGACCGCGCTGTTCGCTTCCGACCCGAACTGGGGTCGTATCCTCGCGGCCGTCGGCCGTGCCGGCGTGCCTGACCTGGACGTGAGCCTGATCGACGTGTTCCTCGATGACGTGGCCATCGCCAGCCGTGGCTGCCGCGCCACCAGCTACACCGAGGACCAGGGCGCCAAAGTCATGGCCCAGGAAGAGATCACCATCCGCATCGATCTCGGTCGCGGCACCTGCAGCGAGACCATCTGGACCACTGACCTGTCCCACGAGTACGTGAAGATCAACGCGGAATACCGTACCTGATCGACGCGTGAGCGCTGGCACCTCGTTGCCCTCGCATTCCCGATTTTCATCGAAGGATGAAAATCGGGAATTTGTTTTCATGACGGCAGCACTCTAAGGTCTCCTGACTGACCTTCAAGAGCATCGCGTCCATGTCCCTTACCCTGATCATCGGCAGCAAGAACCTCTCCTCCTGGTCCCTGCGCGGCTGGCTGGCCATGCAGCTCACCGGCGCCGAGTTCGAGGAAATCCTCATTCCCCTCGGTGGGCAGGATATCTCGCGGCGCATCCGCGAGCACTCGCCCAGCGGCAAGGTGCCGGCGCTGAAGTGCGAGCACGGGCTGATCTGGGATTCCCTGTCGATTGCCGAATACCTCGCCGAACGTTTCCCCGAAGCTCACCTCTGGCCCCGGGGCGAAGCGGCCCGCGCACTCGCACGCACAGTCTGCGCAGAGATGCACAGCGGCTTCATGGCGCTGCGTTCGCACATGCCCATGGACATCCAGCGCAACCAGCCGCTGACCAACGTGCCCGACGCGGTGGAGGCGGATATCGCCCGTGTCGTCGAACTCTGGACGTTGTGCCGCCAGCAGTTCGGCCAGGACGGTCCGTTCCTGTTTGGCCACGCCAGCATCGCGGATGCCTTCTATGCGCCTGTTGCCACGCGCCTGCACAGCTACTGCGTGACCCTGCCGATCGAGGCGCAGAACTACGTCGATGCGATCTATGCCTGGCCGGCCTTCCGTCCCTGGCTGGAAGCGGCGATGGTCGAACGCGCCTGAACCCGGTCGCCAATGACGGTAGAATGCCCCTCTGCGCGGGCCCTGCCTGAATCGGATTGAGGAGTAGCACTGTGAAACGAGTACATGTCGCCGCCGCCGTGATTCGCGGACTCGATGGCCGGGTGCTGATCGCCCGCCGTCCGGACGACAAGCACCAGGGCGGTCTCTGGGAGTTTCCCGGTGGCAAGGTGGAAGAGGGTGAAGCAGTGCAGGTCGCCCTGGCCCGCGAGCTGAAGGAAGAACTCGGCATCGACGTCGAGCAGGCGCGCCCGCTGATCCGGGTGCAGCACGACTACAGCGACAAGCATGTGCTGCTGGATGTCTGGGAAGTCTCCGCTTTCTCCGGTGCGCCCCATGGCGCCGAGGGCCAGCCTCTGGCCTGGGTCGCCCCGCGCGACCTGCCGGACTACGAATTCCCGGCAGCCAACGAGCCCATCGTGCAGGCCGCGCGCCTGCCGGATCGCTACCTGATCACCCCCGATGGCCTGGAAATCCCGCAACTGGTGCAGGGCGTGCGTGCCGCTGTCGCCAGTGGTATCCGTCTGATCCAGCTGCGCGCGCCGAACATGTACAGCCCCGAGTACCGCGACCTCGCCGTCGACGTGCAAGGCCTGTGCGCCGGCAAGGCGCAGCTGATGCTCAAGGGGCCGCTGGAGTGGCTGGGAGACTTCCCGGCGGCCGGCTGGCACCTGACCTCCAAGCAACTGCGCAAGTACGCGCCCAACGGCCGGCCGTTCCCCCGTGAGCGTCTGCTGGCGGCTTCCTGTCACAGCGCCGAGGAACTGGAGCTGGCGGCGCGCATGGGCGTGGATTTCGTCACCCTGTCGCCGGTGCAGCCCACCGAGAGTCATCCGGGTGAGCCGGCACTGGGCTGGGAAGCGGCGGCAGAGCTGATCGATGGCTTCAACCAGCCGGTGTTCCTGCTCGGTGGGGTCGGCCCGCAGGACGTCGAGCGTGCCTGGCAGGCCGGTGCGCAGGGCGTGGCGGGTATTCGTGCGTTCTGGCCGAAAAGCGAAGGCTGATCGGCACTTTGCGCGGGGCGGCGAGGGGTATCGCCGCGCCCACGCCATCCTGCAGAGCTCGGTCAGGCGGGCTTTTCGGCGGCCTGCCAGAGAATCTCTTCCACGCCCTGGCGGCGGGCGATGAAGCGTGCGGCGACGAACAGCAGGTCGGATAGCCGATTCAGGTAGCGCAGGCCTGCGCCTTCCAGTGGCTCCTCCGCATTCAGTTGCTGGCAACGACGTTCGGCGTTGCGCGCCTGGGCGCGGCACAGGTGGGCGAGGGCGACCAGGCGTGAGCCGCCGGGCAGGATGAAGTTCTTCAGCGGCCCGAGTTCCTCGTTCCAGCGGTCGATCACCTGCTCCAGGCGCTCCACTTCGGCATCGTTCAGCGCGCGGTATTCCGGCATCGCTAGCTCACCGCCCAGGTCGAACAGGCGATGCTGGATCGGCGCCAACACACCGATCACTTCTTCCAGGGCGCTGCTGCGCGCTTCGTGCAGCCCGGCCAGCAATAGGCCGAGGTGGCTGTTCAGCTCATCCACTGCGCCCATGGCTTCCACGCGCGGATGGTGTTTGGGCACCCGCCGGCCGTCGGCCAAGCCGGTTTCTCCGGCATCGCCGGTACGGGTGTATATCTTCGACAGGCGATTGCCCATGGCTCAATGCTCCTTGTCGCCTTGTGCCAAGAGTGGCAGCGGCGGGGAAATCTCGGCGGCCAGCGGCAGACGGATGGTGAAGCAGGTGCCCACGCCCAGTTCGGACTGCACCTCCATCTGCCCTTTGTGGTTGTTGGTGACGATGAAATACGAGACCGACAGGCCCAGCCCCGTGCCCTGGCCGACTTCCTTGGTGGTGAAGAAGGGCTCGAAGATGCGCTTGCGCACGTTCTCCGGCATGCCGCAGCCGTTGTCTTCCACGTGGATTTCCGCCCACGGTGGGTTGAGCCGGGTGCGCAGGGTGATGCGGCCGTATTCGCCTTCCTCTTCGTCGTCGCGCAGGTGGATGGCCTGGGCGCCGTTCTTCAGCAGGTTGAGCAGGACCTGTTCGATCTCGTTGGCGATGACTGGCACCGGACCCAGTCGCGGGTCGTACTCGTGGACGATCTCCAGCGACTTGAAGTCGAAGCCGCCGGTGAGGTCGAAGTCGTTTCCGGCAATCTCCACCGCCTGTTCCAGCAGCGCTGGCAGCTCGCAGGCTGCCATCTGGCGGTGGCTGCGGCGGCTGAAGGAGAGCATGTGGGTGACGATCTTCGCGGCGCGAGAGCCGGCGTACTGGATGCCATCCATCAGCTTGGGAATCTCCCGCGCCTCCAGGTAGTGGTTGAGGTCGTCCAGGCGCACGCCCACTTCGCCGGCCACTTCGAGGTTCTTCGGCAGGTCCTGAGACAGTCGCCGGCGGATGTTCTGCACGTTGTGCAGGATGGCGCCCAGCGGGTTGTTGATCTCGTGGGCCATGCCGGCGGCCAGGCCTCCGACGGAGAGCATCTTCTCCGACTGCACCATCATCTCTTCCATCCCAAGGCGGTCGGTGATGTCGTCGATGCGGATCACCGCGCCGCGGCCGGTGCCGCCCATCAGTGGGTAGAAGGTCAGGGCGTAGTGGCGCGGCGCATCGGTAAGGGCCCAGGTGACGCGTTCGACGCGCTCGACCTTGTGCTGCTCGGCGGCGCGGGTGAGCTGCGGCAGGAAGGGCTTGAGCGACGGGAAGGCCAGGAACACCGGCTGGTTCACCGCATCGTCCAGGCTGGTGCCGGAGAGCTGGCTGGCTTCCTGGTTCCACTGGGTGACGTAGAGCTGCTCGTCCACCGCGATCAGCGCCGAAGGCATGGAGTCGATGATGCTGTTGAGGTAGTGCTGGAAGCCGGTGAGCTTCTTCTCGATCTTGCTGCGCACCTGGACTTCCAGCTCCAGCTTGCGGTTCGAGCGGCGGGTTTCCTCGGCCAGCGACTGGGCCTGTTCCACGGCTTCCTGGGCGTCGTCACGGGCGCGCTTGAGCTGCTGCTCTCGGGCCTCGATGCGGGTCAGCATGGTGTTGAAGGCGTCAGCCAGACGGCCGATCTCGTCGGCATTGCCGCGCTCGGCGCGCAGGGCGTAGTTCTCTTCGCGGGTGACCTGGCGCGAGAGCTCTTCCAGGCTGCGGATAGGCCGGGTGATCAGGCGGCGGATCTGCTGGGCGATGAGCAGCCAGAGCAGCACCGAGACCGCGAGAATGACCAGGCTGGCGGTCAGCGTGCCGGTGTAGAAGGCGCCAGGCAGCTCGCTGCTCGCCACCAGCAGCAGGTAGCCGCTGTTGCGGCCGGCCTGGGGCAGCTCGAATAGCGCGTTGAGTCGGTATTCGTGCTGGCGCCAGCGCTCCAGGTGGTCCAGGCGCTCGGGCAGGGCCACCGGGCCGTTGCTCGGCGTCTGCGCGATGCGCTCGCCATTGCTGTCGTAGAGCGCGGCGGCGCGCAGCGGCTGGTAGTCATCCAATTGACGCAGCAGCACCTGTGCCTGGGTGGGCGAGGACAATGCCGGCTCGCTGAGCGCCGGGTTGGCGATCAGTCGGCCGATGGTCTGCAAGGCCTGGGGCGCGACGCTGTCCTGGGATATCCAGTAGGCCGCGCTGATGAAGGCGAGGTTGGCTACCAGCATCACGGTCGCCAGCAGCACCAGCAGGGCGGCGAGGATTTTCTGGCCGACCGGCAGGTCTTCCAGGCGCTGGCGCAGGTTCATGGGTGAAGGCATGGGCGCGTCAAAGAGAAAAAACAGGGGAGGCGGGCAGGGTAGCCCGCCGTCAGTTGTCGGGCAATCCGCGGGCCACCAGGTAGGCCCGCAGACGCTCGTGCAGGGCGTGCAACTGCGGCAGTGCGAGGTGCCGGCGGTCGCCCTCTTGGCAGGCGTGCCCGAGCAGGTAAGCGATCTCGCTGCGCCGGCCCTTGGCGACGTCCTGGTACATGGACGAGAAGTTCGCTGCGGTAGCGGCGATCACCCGCTCCACGTCGCCCTGCAGCTCCCGTGCGGCGGCGGAGTAGCCGGCGGCATGAAGCAATTGGCCCAGCTCGTCGCAGAGCTCGGCGACTTCGCCGGGATGGCTGGCCAGCTCACCATTGCGGCATTGGTGCAACACGGTGAGCGGGTTGATCGCGCAGTTCAGCGCGACCTTTCGCCATAGGCGTTCGAGTATGTCGTCGCTCCACTGCACGGGAATCTCCGCGCGGCGTAGGTCGGCCAGCCATTCCGGCTCGGGGCCGGCCTGTTCGTCGCCCAGCCAGGTCTGTCCCTGACCTGCGAACACTACGCGGAAGTCGGCTTCGCGGTAGGCACCTTCGGTGCTGGATGCATACAGGCAGCGGGCACGGGGCAGGTGGGCGCTGACCGCCTGCTGGCTCCCCAGGCCGTTCTGCAGCAGGATCAGTTCGGCGCCCGGGGCCAGGCGCGCGGCCACGCTGGCGGCGGCGGATTCGGCGTCGTAGGCCTTACAGGCCAGCAACAGGCGCTGGATCGGCGCGCCCTGGGCGGCGGTTTCCGCCGGAATGGGGTAGAGGCTCTCGCGGCCGTCTTCCACCAGGGTGACACCGCCGAGGGCGCGGTAGGCATTGAGGCGCTGGCGGTCACGCAGCAGCAGGCGCACCGGCAGGCCGGAGCGGGACAGGCGGGCGGCCCATAGGCAACCGAGGCTGCCGGCGCCGAGGATGGTCCAGGTCATGGGAGGAACTTCGCGGATTCGGGGGCTTACCGCGAAGTTTAGCGCAGGCCGGTCAGGCGGCTGGCGTTGATTCGCCCGCTGGCAAAGGCATCGGGCAGCAGCGCGCGGCCTTGCTGCATCAGTTGTTCGACCTCCAGCGGCAGCGCCTTGGCGTCAAGCCCCACCAGGCTGATGCCGGCCTTGAGGGTGATGAAGCCCTCGCTGGTCTTGAACGCCTTGAGGTTCAGGCCTTCGTGCAGGCGGCGGAAGCTGCTCGGCGAGCATTCCTGCAGGTCTTCGAGCAGGGTAATCAGGGCGAAATGCTGGCCATCGATGCGTGCCAGGACATCCAGCGGCCGCACCAGTTGCTGCAGGCGCCGGGCGACGCCATGGAGCAGTTCGTTCTGGAACGACTGGCCGTGCTTCTGCCCCAGTTCGGCCAGTTCCGGCAGGCCGATCAGCATGTAGCAAACCGCGCCGCCACGGGATTCCACCTGGCGGATGCTGTCGGCCAGCTTTTGCTTCAGGTAGCGCTGGTTGCCCAGCCCGGTGGCGCTGTCGACCAGGTTGCGCTCCTCCAGGCTGGTGATGTTCTCGGTGAGGAGGCGGTTTTCCATCAGCAGGCGCTGCAGGGTGTTGCTCAGGCGGTCGGCGGCCAGTACACGGGGCACCAGTTGCTCGTTCATCGCCGACTTGCTGACGAAGTCATCGACGCCGCGGTCGAAGGCTTCGGCCAGGGCGTTGTCGCCCTCCTTGCCGGTGAGCAGGATGATGTAGGTGTAGTGATCGCCGCTCTCGTCGAGCTGGCGTACCCGCGCGGTCAGCTCCAGGCCGTCCATCTCGGGCATCAGCCAGTCGGCGAGCAATACGCTCACTGGCTCCTTTTCCAGCAGGTCGAGCGCTTCGCTGGCGCTGCTGGCGAAGCGTACGTTCTGATAGCCCGCCTGGCTCAGCGCGCGGCCGATCATGGCGCTGGAGAACTTGGCATCGTCGACCACCAGAATGCTGAGATGGTTGGTTGGCATGGAAAGGAATGTCTCGCAAACGGGTGGGAAATGCCGACTCTCAGTGTCAGAGGCCGGGCGCGGTCTTGTCTGTCAGTTATAATGACCGCGCATTTTTATCGTCAAGCCAGGCTCGATGCTGACTGTGAACCGCATCGCGCCGTCCATCTGGAGAGATGTCATGCCTTCGTTCGACGTGGTGTCCGAACTGGACAAACACGAACTGACCAACGCCTTGGATAACGCCACCAAGGAACTGGACCGCCGTTTCGACCTGAAGGGCAAGTGCAGCTTCGAGGCCAAGGAAAAGTCCATCACCCTGACCGCCGAGGCGGATTTCATGCTCGAGCAGATGCTCGACATTCTTCGCTCCAGCCTGGTCAAACGCAAGATTGACGCACAGTGCATGGAAGTGAAGGACTCCTTCGCCTCCGGCAAGGTGGTCAAGCAGGAAGTCGACTTCCGCGAGGGCATCGACAAGGATCTGGCGAAGAAGATCGTCGCCCTGATCAAGGACAAGAAACTCAAGGTACAGGCCGCCATCCAGGGCGAGCAGGTACGTGTCACCGGCAAAAAGCGCGACGACCTGCAGGAAGCCATCGCGCTGCTGCGCGGCGAGTCCCTCGGCATGCCGCTGCAGTTCAACAACTTCCGCGACTGATGCGCGCTGCGACGAAAAGCTGCGGAACCTCACCGCCCGCCTGACGTCGCAGTAAGAGAGTCGCCCGGCGAACTCCCGACCGCCATGGCTTGCCATGGCGGTTTTGTTTTTGGAATGGCAATAGACAAGGGGCCTGTATCCATGGATATGAATTACGAGCAGATCATGATCAGCGCGGAGGCCTGGACACCGGTCGTCCTCGCCTATCTGGGCAATGCCACGCTGGCGCTGCTGACCCTGCTGATCGGTTGGTGGGTGATCAACCTGTTCACCCGTCGTGTGGGCGGGGTGATGTCCACCAAGCATGTGGACAAGACGCTGCAGGGCTTCATCGGCAGCATGGTGAACATCATCCTGAAGATCCTGCTGATGGTCAGCGTGGCTTCGATGATCGGCATCCAGACCACCAGCTTCGTCGCGGCCATCGGTGCGGCCGGCCTGGCCATCGGCTTGGCGCTGCAAGGCAGTCTGTCGAACTTCGCCGGCGGTGTGCTGATCCTGCTGTTCCGTCCGTTCAAGATCGGCGACTGGATCGAAGCGCAGGGCGTTTCCGGCACCGTGGACAACATCATGATCTTCCACACCGTGCTGCGCACCGGTGACAACCGCACCGTGATCGTGCCCAACGGCGCGCTGTCCAACGGCATCATCACCAACACCTCGACCCAGAGCACCCGCCAGGTGACCTTCGACGTGAAACTGGCCTTCGATGCCGACCTGGACGGCGCACGCTCCATCCTCCAGGAGCTGGCGGACGATCCGCGCGTGCTCAAGTCGCCGGCGCCGGTGGTGGTGGTCGCGGGCCTGGGCGAGAACTCGGTGACCCTGTCGCTGCGCCTGTGGACCGCCAATGCCGACTACTGGGGCGTTACCTTCATGCTTAACGAGCAGGTGCGCCTGCGTCTGCGCGATTCCGGCATCGACCTGGCGCCGAACAAGGTGGTGCGAGTGGTCAAGGGCGAAGAGGACGCCGTCCTGGCGGACTGATCCCGCGCCGCAGGAACGAAAAAAGGCCGGCATTTGCCGGCCTTTTTCATGGGCGCTGATCCATTATCGAGGGTCAGTGGCGTTCGGCGCTGGGCTGTTGCGCTGGCGCCTCCGTGGCTTCCTCGGCTGCACCGTTGACGATGTTGTTCTTGCGGCGCAGCCACAACCAGCCGATCAGCAGCAGCGTGGGGATGCCGAGCAGGGCGGTGAAGAAGAAGAACCGCTCGTAGCCCATGCTCTCGACCATGGCGCCGGAGTAACCACCGATGAAGCGCGGAAGCAGCAACATGGTGGAGCTGAGCATGGCGTACTGGGTTGCGGAGAACTTCAGGTTGGTCAGGCTCGATAGGTAGGCGACGAAGGCCGAGGTGGCGAGGCCGCCGCTGAAATTGTCGAGCATGATGGTCACCACCAGCATGGTGACGTGGGGTTCCAGCACCTTGAGCAGGGCGAAGACGTTCTGCCCCATCAAGTGCGGGTCGTCGATCGCGCCCATCTGCGCCAGCATGGCGAACAGCAGGTTGGTCCCGGCCGAGGCCGCGCCCCCGATGAAGAGGATCGGCAGGATGCTGAAGCGGGCGATCAGCACGCCACCGGCCGCAGCACCCACCAGAGTCATGACCACGCCGAACAGCTTGCTGACGGTGGCGATGGTGTCCTTGGAGAAGCCCATGTCGATGTAGAACACGCTGGCCATGGTGCCCATGACGGTGTCGGACATGCGGTAAGTGGAGATCAGCCCGAGCAGCAGCAGCGCCTGCCAGCGGTAGCGGCGGACGAACTCGGTGATGGGCGTCAGCACCGGTGCCATCAGCAGGCGGCCGGGCGCGGAAATACAGCTCAGGGCGATCAGCAGGTACAGGATGGCGAGCCACCACTTGCCGGCTTCGGCCATGTTGATGAAGGCGGCACCGGTGACCAACAGAATGATCAGTACGATCACCGATACGGCCTGGTGGACGAAGTCGAACTGCGGCAGGCCCCGTCCGTGCACGGCCAGCAGCAGCGGGCGACGTACCTTCGATAGCAGATCGCGGACCGGGCGGATCTGCCGGCGGCCGTGGGGCGTCATGCAGATGCCGATGAAGATCGCGTACAGCGCGGCTCGCGGCCAGGCCTGGGCGGTCAGGGCGGTGAGCATGGCCGGTACGGAGATCAGCAGCACCAGCAGCGTCAGCACCGAGAGCAACTGGTGGTTGAAGGCGAAGGCCGAACTGCCGGCCTGCGGCTGCACGTTCACCGGTGGCTCTTTCATCAGCAGCGTAGTGATCAGGCCGGGCAGGATGGCCAGTGAGCACACCGCGTAGGTAAGGGCCCAGGCCGACTGGCTGTAGTGCAGGGCGCTGGAGCCAGCCCACTCGGCGAGGAATAGCACGCCAGCGGTGGCGAATAGCACCGCGACCCGGTAGCCGGTCATGTAGCACGCGGCCAGAGCGGCTTGGCGGGTGTTCTCGGCGATCTCCAGGCGGTAGGCGTCGATGGCGATGTCCTGGGTGGCCGAGGCGAAGGCCACTACCATCGCCAGGGCGATCAGCCAGTTCAGGTGCGCCTGCGGGTTGCACAGGGCCATGCCGAGAAGGCCGATGGCTATCAGCCCCTGGGAGAACACCAGCCAGGAACGACGGCGCCCCAGGCGGCCGATGAAGGGCAGGCGCCATTGGTCGAGCATGGGCGACCACACCCACTTGAAGGCGTACACCAGCCCGATCCAGCTGGCGAAGCCGATGGTTTCCCGAGCGACACCCGCTTCACGCAGCCACACCGAGAGGGTGGAAAGCACCAGCATGTACGGCAGGCCGGCGGCGAAACCCAGCAGCAAAAGCGCGAGGCTGGCGGGAGACTTGTAGGCAATCCATGCCTCGCGCCAGGAATGCTCTTTCATGGGGGGTGTTTTCCAGCAGGACGAAAAATTACGCGAACTCTACTAGGACTGCTCGCCGCTAGGCCAGCCGTGCCGACGTATGTCCACCCGATCGTTATGGATTCTGACACCCTCTGCACGCAATCGTGCGCGCTGTTCGTTACCCGAAACGGTGCCGATTGGCAGGCTGATGCGCCCACCGGCGGCGATCACCCGATGCCAGGGCAAGCGCGTGCCTTCGGGCAATTGGCTGAGGATACGTCCTACAAGCCGCGCGGAGCGGCCCAGGCCTGCGAGGCGCGCTACATCACCATAGGTGATGACGGAGCCTTCGGGCACCTGGGCAATGACCAGGAAGATTGCTTCGCGGCGCACCTGCAGGCTTTCCAGGCCGAGGTCAGTCACCGGTGCGCTGGCTGGGGGCTTTGGCTTGGGCATCGAATGCACCGCAATAGAGGGGCTGGCGCTCAGCATATCGGCTGGTGCCGCCCTGACAAGTCGGCTCGTTTGTCAGACCCATCTGTCAGTCATTGTGAACTCCCTGCAACTGGGTCGGTCAGTCGTTGCTCTAGTGTCGGGTATCTGGATAATGCCCGGCTTTTTGCCCATTCCATCCAGTTGAATTCGACTCATGTTCTCCAGAAACCTGCTCTGTGTTGCCCTCGCATCCTGTTCCCTTTCCGCCTTTGCCGACACCGTCTGGCTGAAGAATGGCGATCGTCTCAGCGGCACCATCAAGCTGTATGACGGTGGCAAGCTGCTGCTGGCGACCGACTACGGCGGAGAAATCACGCTCAAGGCGGACAAGATCAAGACGCTGGAGACCGATCAGAACCTGCTGGTGAAGTACGACGAGGAAACCGGCGAGCACTCCAAGGGCCTGAAGGCGTCCGACCAGGGCAAGGTCACGCTGGTCAATGGTGAGGCGCGTACGGTGGAGTTGGCGAAGATCGAGCAGATGATGCCGCCCAAGCCGATCCTCGAAGATTGGGTGTGGACCGGCAACGTCGACTTCTCCCTGGACCACAAGCAGGCCGAGAACGATGTCGAGGATTACGACATCGACTTCAAGACCAACGCCCGCCACGGCCGCTGGCGCCACAATTTGCAGGGCGAGTACAACCGCGAGAAGAAGGACGATCAGGTCAGTACCAACAATTATTCCGCGCAATACGCGCTGGACCGCTTCCTCGACGAGCACTGGTTCTGGCAGGGCCAGGCGCAGTACAAGCGCGACTGGATCGAGGACCTGCAGAAGAAACGCACCGTCGGTACCGGCCCGGGCTACCAGTTCTGGGACAACGAGCTGGGTGCGTTCTCCCTGGCGACCCTGGTCAACCGCAACGACTACGAATTCGTCGACGACGAGAAATCCCACTTCTACAGCACCAGCTTGAAGTGGGACTACAACCGTTACCTGCTGGCCAAGCAGTTCGAGGTGTTCACCAACGGCGAAGTCAGCAAGCCGCTGGAGTCCAACGTGGAGTACGAACTGGAGAGCGAGGCGGGCATCCGCTACAAGCTGACCTCCTGGGCGTCCCTGAGCTTGAAGGCCGAGTGGGACAAGCTCAGCGGCAACGACGGCGACGTCAACGAGCGCCGGTACACCCTCGGCCTGGGTGTGGGCTGGTAACTCTTCGCCTCGACCGGCTCCGCTCTACAAGAACGGCAATAAAAAGCCCCGCACCTGGCGGGGCTTTTTCATGGGCGGGCGGATTACAGACGCAGGCCGCCGTCCAACTCCAGCACGCGGCCGGTGTAGTAGTCGTTCTCGAGGATGTAAGCCACCGAGTGGGCGATTTCCAGCGGCTTGCCCAGGCGCTTGAGCGGAATGCCGGAGGTCATCTTCTCCAGGGCCTCTGGCTTCATGCTGGCGACCATGTCGGTCTCGATGAAGCCAGGAGCCACGCCCGCCACGCGGATGCCGTAACGTGCCAGTTCCTTCGCCCACACCACTGTGTCGGCGGCGACGCCGGCCTTGGCCGCGGAGTAGTTGGCCTGGCCCATGTTGCCGGCGCGGGAGATGGAGGAGATGTTGACGATCGCGCCTTCGTTCTTCAGCTCGATCATCTTCGCCGCCACTTCGCGGGTGCAGAGGAACACACCGGTCAGGTTGACGTCGATCACCGCCTGCCACTGGGCCAGGCTCATCTTGCTCAGCTCGCCGTCCTTGACCTTGATGGTCAGGCCGTCACGCAGGATGCCGGCGTTGTTGACCAGGCCGTTGATGGCGCCGAAGTCGCTGGCGACCTGGGCCACCATGTGGGTAACCTGTTCTTCATTGGCGACGTTGCACAGATAGGCGCGGGCGTCACCGCCGGCGGCCTTGCAGGCAGTCACGGCTTCGTCCAGTTTTTCGGCATTGAGGTCAACCAGCGCGACGCGCGCGCCCTTGCCGGAGAGGTATTCGCCCATGGCGCGGCCCAGGCCCTGGCAGCCACCGGTGATGATGATGACCTTGTCTTTCAATTGCATCGGAACAACCCCACGAACAGTTTCTGGTGGAAGGCCTCGCCGGCAGCTGTGCACAGAGTCAGTCCTGCCCGTCCGTTTACGACGGATTCTTTGCGAGGAGTCATAAGTTGAGCGTGAAAGCTGCCAAGCATGCCCGAGAACTGCTGCTCAAGGAATACCGCGGCGTCCTCTCCACCCACTCGAAGAAGTGGCCCGGATTTCCCTTCGGCTCGGTGGTGCCGTATTGCCTGGACGAAGCAGGCCGCCCGCTGATCCTGATCAGTCGCATCGCCCAGCACACCCATAACCTGCAGATGGACGGCAAATGCTCGCTGCTCATCGGCGAGCGCGGCGTCGACGACATCCAGGCCGCGGGCCGCCTGACACTGCTGGCCGAGGCGCTGCTGATCGAAGATGTCGACGCCATCGCCGGCGCCGCCGAGCGCTACTACCGTTATTTCCCCGGCTCGCAGGACTACCACATCGTCCACGACTTCGATTTCTGGGTGCTGGAGCCGGTGCAGTGGCGCTACATCGGTGGCTTCGGCGATATCCACTGGTTAGGTGCCAACAGCGTGCCGCTGGCCAATCCCTTCGTCGGCGAGGTGGAGAAGAGCATGGTCGAGCACATGAACAGCGACCACGCCAATGCCATCGAGCACTACGTCGAGCTGGCCGGTTTGCCTGCCGGGGCGGCTCCGCAGATGTCGGGAATTGATACTGAAGGCTTCCACCTGCGCATCGGCCAGGGCCTGCACTGGCTGCCGTTCCCGGCGACCTGCGGCAACGCCGGCGCGGTGCGCCAGGCGCTGGTGCAACTGGCCAAGGCGGACGTCTGGCCGGGCAACGAGGTGATCCAGGCCTGATCTGTCTCTCGGCTCATCCCTTGAAATCGGTACGGGGCGTCGCCACCTAGCTTTCTACCCGGGCAATGACCCCGCCAAGGATTCATCGATGCGAGTTCCCCTGTTTCTGATTCTTCTGTTCCCGCTGATCGAGCTGGCCGTGATGATCAAGGTCGGCAGCGTGATCGGCGTGGGCTGGACCCTTCTGCTGATCATCGCCGGCGCCTTCATCGGCGCCGCGGTGCTGCGCGTGGCCGGCGTCGCCACCGCGCTGCGTGCCCGCGAGCGGCTGAACCGCGGCGAGCTGCCCGAGCAGGAAATGCTCGAAGGCCTGGTCATCGCCTTGGGCGGCGGCCTGCTGATGCTGCCGGGCTTCATCAGCGACGTTGTCGGTCTGTTCTGCCTGATTCCCTTCACCCGCCGCCTGATGCTTGGCCGCGTGCGCCAGCGCATGCAGGAGCAGGCCGAGCGCCGTCGCGCCTTCGCCGACGACCCGGCCGCCCAGCACCGCAGCGGCCCAAGCGTGATCGAAGGCGAATACCAGCGCCGCGAGGAAGATCGCGACCGCCTGCGTTGAGAGTGGGGCGGTTTCGCTCGCCTGAAGCACCCGCCGTTAGCAAAAATTTTTTCGTCACACACTTGAAATGCCTTGTAGCGACCTTATGTACCGGTCACCGCAAGGTCCCTGTCGACGACAGGCTGCTCTTTTCGCGACTCGCCCGTCGGGTCGCAAACCGGCACCGCCGGATTCAATAAAACCTGCCGGACATCGATCCGGCCGTTGGAAATCACAGTTTGGGAGAGTTACGACTATGAAGCTTCGTCCTCTGCATGACCGCGTCGTCATCCGTCGCAGCGAGGAAGAGACCAAGACCGCAGGCGGCATTGTGCTGCCGGGTTCCGCCGCCGAGAAGCCGAACCGCGGTGAAGTGGTCGCTGTTGGTGCCGGCCGTGTCCTGGACAACGGCGAAGTTCGCGCCCTGGCCGTGAAAGTGGGTGACAAGGTGGTCTTCGGCCCGTACTCGGGCAGCAACGCCATCAAGGTCGACGGTGAAGAACTGCTGGTGATGGGCGAGTCCGAGATCCTCGCCGTCCTGGAAGACTGATTCCGCGTCCTATCCAACCCACTGAATTCGATTTAGAGGAAACAGAACATGGCTGCTAAAGAAGTTAAGTTCGGCGATTCCGCCCGCAAGAAAATGCTGGTCGGCGTAAACGTCCTGGCCGACGCGGTTAAAGCGACCCTCGGCCCGAAAGGCCGTAACGTCATCCTGGACAAGAGCTTCGGCGCTCCGACCATCACCAAGGACGGCGTTTCCGTCGCCAAGGAAATCGAACTCAAAGACAAGTTCGAGAACATGGGCGCCCAACTGGTGAAAGACGTGGCCTCCAAGGCCAACGACGCTGCCGGTGACGGCACCACCACCGCTACCGTCCTGGCTCAGGCCATCGTCAACGAAGGCCTGAAGGCCGTCGCTGCCGGCATGAACCCGATGGACCTCAAGCGCGGCATCGACAAGGCCACCATCGCCATCGTTGCCCAGCTGAAGGACCTGGCCAAGCCGTGCGCCGACACTAAAGCCATTGCCCAGGTCGGCACCATCTCCGCCAACTCCGACGACTCCATCGGCAACATCATTGCCGAAGCCATGGAAAAAGTCGGTAAAGAGGGCGTGATCACCGTTGAAGAAGGCTCGGGCCTGGAAAACGAACTGTCCGTCGTAGAAGGCATGCAGTTCGACCGCGGCTACCTGTCCCCCTACTTCATCAACAAGCCGGACACCATGGTGGCCGAGCTCGACGGCCCGCTGCTGCTGCTGGTCGACAAGAAGATCTCCAACATCCGCGAAATGCTGCCGGTCCTGGAAGCTGTCGCCAAAGCCGGCCGTCCGCTGCTGATCGTGGCTGAAGACGTCGAAGGCGAAGCCCTGGCTACCCTGGTCGTCAACAACATGCGTGGCATCGTCAAGGTCGCGGCCGTCAAGGCTCCGGGCTTCGGCGACCGCCGCAAGGCCATGCTGCAGGACATCGCCATCCTGACCGGCGGTACCGTCATCTCCGAAGAAGTCGGTCTGAGCCTGGAAGGCGCCACCCTGGAGCACCTGGGCAACGCCAAGCGCGTGGTCCTGAGCAAGGAAAACACCACCATCATCGATGGCGCTGGCGCTCAAGCCGACATCGAAGCTCGCGTCCTGCAGATCCGCAAGCAGGTCGAAGAGACTTCCTCCGACTACGACCGTGAGAAGCTGCAAGAGCGTCTGGCCAAGCTGGCTGGCGGTGTTGCCGTGATCAAGGTTGGCGCTGCCACCGAAGTCGAGATGAAAGAGAAGAAAGCCCGCGTTGAAGACGCCCTGCACGCTACCCGCGCTGCAGTGGAAGAAGGCGTGGTGCCTGGCGGCGGCGTCGCCCTGGTGCGCGCTCTGCAAGCCATCGAAGGCCTGAAGGGCGACAACGAAGACCAGAACGTCGGTATCGCTCTGCTGCGTCGCGCCGTTGAAGCTCCGCTGCGCCAGATCGTTGCCAACTCCGGCGACGAGCCGAGCGTAGTGGTCGACAAGGTCAAGCAGGGTTCGGGCAACTTCGGCTACAACGCTGCTACCGGCGTGTACGGCGACATGATCGAGATGGGTATCCTCGATCCGGCCAAGGTCACCCGTTCGGCTCTGCAAGCTGCTGCCTCCATCGGCGGCCTGATGGTCACCACCGAGGCCATGGTTGCCGAAGTGGCTGACGACAAGGCTGCTCCGGCCATGCCGGACATGGGCGGCATGGGTGGCATGGGCGGCATGATGTAAGCCACCCGGTACCTGCTGTAAGAAAAAGCCCCGCCTAGGCGGGGCTTTTTCATGGGCGTCGGATATGCCAGACTGCGCGGCAGGAGATGGCATTCCTCCTTCAACCGCCCTTGTGGCTGATGATGCCTACGCATAGACCTGGAAAGGCGCGTAGGCGCTAGCCTGCAGCCTGTCCAAGACACCTTTCCCAGGACAGGACCATGTGGAAATCCATTCTCGCCGTCTCCCTCGGAGCCGCCCTTGGCGCACTGCTGCGCTGGGTGCTCGGGCTCAAGCTCAACACCCTCCTGCCGTCCATGCCGCCGGGCACGGTGGTCGCCAATCTGGTCGGCGGCTACATCATCGGCGCGGCCATCGCCTTCTTCGCCAACTCCCCCGGCCTGGCGCCAGAATGGCGGTTACTGATCATCACCGGCTTCTGCGGTGGCCTCACCACCTTCTCGACCTTCTCGGCGGAAGTCGTCGTGCTGTTGCAGCAGGGGCGGCTGGCCTGGGCGATGGGAACGATTGCCACGCACCTCGCCGGCTCGCTGCTGATGACCCTGGCCGGGCTCTGGTCGGTGCAGGCACTGATGGGGCGCTAGGCGGTTCGGCAGCAGGACGCCACCCATCAGGCCGGATCTGTGCGGGCGGCTTGATGAAATCGACGGATCAAATGTGAAAAATCCGTCAAAGGCGCTTAAGTTCTATTTAAGCTGTTTACGCTAGGATGCATCGCGTTCGAGGAGAGCCTATGCGCATTTTGTTGGTTGAAGACAATCGGGACATCCTGGCCAATATGGCCGACTACCTGGGCCTGAAAGGCTACACGGTAGATTGTGCCCAGGACGGCCTGTCCGGATTGCACCTTGCGGCGACGTCCCATTACGACCTGATTGTGCTGGACGTGATGCTGCCGGGGCTGGACGGCTTCACCTTGTGTCGCCGCCTGCGCGAAGATGCACGCCGCGACACCCCGGTGATCATGCTCACCGCCCGCGATCAGCTGGACGATCGCCTGCAGGGCTTCCGTTCCGGCGCCGACGATTACCTGCTCAAGCCCTTCGCGCTCTCCGAGCTGGCCGCACGCATCGAAGCGGTCCTGCGCCGCAGTCAGGGAGGCGGTCGTCGCGAGCTGCAGGTCGCCGACCTGAGCTACAACCTCGACACCCTCGAAGTGAACCGTGCCGGCAAGCCGCTCAAGCTCAACCCCATCGGCCTCAAGCTGCTAGCGGTGCTGATGCAGAAGAGCCCCCATGTAGTCCGCCGCGACGTGCTCGAGGAAGCCGTCTGGGGTGATGACTGCCCCGACAGCGACAGCCTGCGCAGTCACGTTCACCAGTTGCGCCAGGTGATCGACAAGCCCTTCGGTTCCTCCCTGCTGCACACGGTGCATGGCGTCGGCTACAAGCTGGCGGAGGAAACGCATGGAGTATAAGCAGAGCCTTTCCCGACGGATTGTCTTTGCCTTCGTACTCATGACCGCCGCCGTTGGTGGCCTGTTTTCGGTAGGAATCGTCGGCGTCGTCCACATCGTCGAAGAACGCCTGATCTCCCGCGACCTGGGCGGCGAACTGGACCGCATCATCAATGAGGACCTGGGGAACGGCCAGGCTCCGAAACTCGATCCCGGTATGCGTTTCTTCATCAGTGATGGCGCGGGCGTCTATGCCATGCCGCCGGCACTGCGCAGGCTGGAGGAAGGCTTCCACGAAGTCTTCGACGGCGAATTGTCCTTCCATGCGCTGGCGCGCGACGTCGATGGTCGCCGCTTCGTCCTGCTGCAGGACCAGAGTGACTTCGAGGCGCGTGAGCAGATCCTCTACGCCTCCGTGGTCACCGGTTATGTGCTCAGTCTCGCCTTGTCCGGAGTGCTGGGCTGGCTGTTGGCGCGCAAGGTCATGGAGCCGGTGTCGCGCCTGGCGCGCCAGGTCCGTCACCGAGACCAGTTGCTGGAGCTGGCGCCGCCCATGTCGCCGGATTATGCCAACGACGAAGTGGGCGAGCTGGCAGCGGCCTTCGATTACGCCATGGGTCGGCTGCACGACGTGCTGACCCGGGAGAAGCTTTTTACCAGCGACGTCAGCCATGAGCTGCGCACGCCGTTGATGGTGATTGCTACCAGCTGCGAACTGCTCGCGGAAGAGCCTGGGCTGGGGCCGCGGTCACGCG
Source organism: Pseudomonas sp. NPDC086581 (assembly GCF_044746165.1). Classification (NCBI taxonomy): domain Bacteria; kingdom Pseudomonadati; phylum Pseudomonadota; class Gammaproteobacteria; order Pseudomonadales; family Pseudomonadaceae; genus Pseudomonas; species Pseudomonas sp. NPDC086581. The sequence continues at coordinate 55,620 of NZ_JBIVBR010000005.1, forward strand.
CCCAACTGGCTCGGATGAGTAGCGCGTGCGAGGAAATGCGTGATCTGGTGCAGACCTTCCTGATGCTTGCCCGTGCGCAGCGCAAGGACATGGCCATCGTGCCACAGGCTGGATTGAGGAAAATCGGTGACGAATTGGTCGCGCAGTGGCGCGGTCCCATCGAGGCGAAGGGGCTGACCCTGGAATACAACGTCCACCAGGAAATGCCCGGGCAGTTCAATGCACCGTTCCTGCGCTCGGTAATGAGCAATTTACTGCGCAATGCCATGCATTATACCGAAAGCGGCAGCATCCGCTTACAACTTGGCCCGAACGGATTCTGGGTCGAAGACACCGGCGCCGGCATCCCGGAAGAACAGCGCGAGCGCGTATTCCAGCCATTTGTGCGCGGCCAGAACCCGCGTGGTGAGGGGCTTGGGCTGGGGTTGTCGTTGGTCAAGCGGATCTGCGCCTCCGAAGGCTGGGACGTCACGTTGCGTCCAGCCGAACCCCATGGCTGTCGCTTCGAAGTTCGCCTAGCCGTCGTTTGACAAAAACTTCACAAGTGCGTGACCCGGCTGTGACAGGCTGGTTTGTATCGTTCGCCCTGAATTCGGGAAAGGTAAATATCCGATGACTGAAAAACCCGTCGACCTGGAGTTCTCCCAAAAGTACGACCGCCAGCACGCAGAGCGTTACCTGCGCAAGCACCAGGCCGGACTCTCCAGGAAACTTTCCCACTGGCGCGATGTCCAAATCGCCCGCCAGGCTCTCAAGCTTGCCGGCCAGCCCAATCTGGTGCTCGACCTTCCGTGCGGCGCCGGGCGCTTCTGGTCGATGCTGGCCGAGAAGGAGAACCGGGTGATCATCGGGGCGGACAATTCCCCGGACATGATCGCCGTTGCCTGCGCCGGTCAACCGAATGAGGTTGTAAAACGCGTCCGACCTTTGCAGACTTCGGCGTTTGCCATTGATCTGCCCGACAATGCCGTCGATAGCATTTTCTCGATGCGCCTGATGCACCATATCGGCGAATCTGACGATCGTTTGACGATGTTGCGCGAATTTCACCGCGTAACTCGCGATTCGGTGATCCTGTCGATGTGGGTCGATGGCAACTTCAAGTCCTGGAAACGTGCGCGCGCCGAGTCAACTCGCAAGAAACACGCCTACCAGAACCGCTTCGTGATTCCTGCCAAGACCATCGAGGCGGAGTTCCGCCAGGCTGGTTTCAAGGTCCAGGATCACATTGATTTCGTCCCGCTCGTTCATATGTGGCGGGTCTACATTCTGCGTAAGGAGTGATGGATGGCCGTTGATCTGGCATCGCTGCAGCAAATTTCCGGTGAGAACGCCATCGACCGTTGGCTCCAGGTGCCCGGCAAATGGGTCGAGGAACCCAACCGTCGGCGCGGTGGCGAAAGCGGCGTGCAGCGAGTCCTGACCTCCGACGGCCGGATGCTCTATCGCAAGCAGCAGATGGGCCACATCTACCGTGACCTGCTGCACCCCTTCGGCTACCCCACCGCTATCCGCGAGCGCAATGCGCTGAAAGCCGCCGAAGCGCTGGGTGTGAAAGTGCCGACCCTGGTCTACGCAGGCTGCCGCAAGGTGGATGGCGAATGGCAGGCCCTGCTGGTCACCGAGTCCCTGGACGGTTTCAGCAGCCTGGAAGACTGCTACGCCCGTGGCGACCAGGAGCGTTGGGGCGAAGCCCTGCACCAAAGAATTCTGCAACATTACGGTAGTACCCTTGCAAAGCTTAATGCCGGCCGTTGGCAGCATGGCTGCCTCTACCTGAAGCACGTGTTCGTGAAGGTGGATGGCGACAAGATCGAAGTGGCTCTGATTGACATGGAAAAAGCCCGCCAGCGCTTCAGCGCCCAGCGCGCCGCCCGTCACGATCTTCGCCAGGTAAAACGCCGCTCGTCGTGGACAGAGGCGCAATGGCAGGCCTTTGTCTATGGTTACCAAGCGGCGTTTGGCAGCGCCATCAAAGGGTTGCAGACATGAAGTTAGAAATTACGCGAGGTTTGCTCCTCATCGGCGCGCTCGGGGTGGCGACCCTGGCGGCGGCGGCCTGGCATGAGCCGGGGCCTTCGGTCATTTCCGGAAAAGGCGGCTTGGACAGTTGCCCGATGCCGCCCAACCTGCGCGCCAAGCAACAGGACATCCGTCCGGATGACGACCTGCTGCTTTTCCTGTTCGGGATGTCGCAGAGCAAAGCACGCTGATTTGTGGTTCCAACTCAAAACCCCGCCTCGGCGGGGTTTTTTGTGGGCGACGGGTTTAGACTGCCGGTTCAAGCCTGCAATGAGACGAGCATGAGCGACAGCGCATTTTCCCGGCGGATCGTGCAGAACCTGCTAGATACCGATTTCTACAAGCTGAGCATGATGCAGGCGGTGCTGCACAACTACCCCAACGCCGAAGTCGAATGGGAGTTCCGCTGCCGCAACGAAGAGGACCTGCGCGCCTACCTGGACCCGCTGCGCGAGCAGATCGAGCAGCTGTCGGAGCTTTCCTTCGCATCGCAGGACCTGGCCTTCCTCGAACGCATCCCCTTCTTCAAGCCTGACTTCATCCGCTTCCTCGGCCTGTTTCGCTTCAATCCGTGCTATGTGCAGCTGGGCGTAGAGAACGAGGAGCTGTTCCTGCGCCTGAAAGGCCCCTGGCTGCATGTGATTCTCTTCGAGGTGCCGTTGCTTGCGATCATCAGCGAAGTGCGCAACCGCCACCGCCATCCTGGCGTAACGCTGACGATGGTTCGCGAACGCCTGCAGGAGAAGTTCCACTGGCTGCGCAAGGAGGCAAGCGCCGAAGAGCTGGCTGGTTTCAAGATGGCCGACTTCGGCACCCGCCGACGCTTCTCCTATCCGGTGCAGGAAACCGTGGTACGCGACCTGCGCGATGGATTCCCCGGCCATTTCGTCGGCACCAGCAACGTCCATCTGGCGCGCGAGCTGGGGGTGAAGCCGCTGGGTACCATGGCCCACGAGTGGCTGATGGCGCATCAGCAGCTCGGCCCGCGGTTGATCGACAGCCAGGCCGCCGCCCTGGACGCCTGGGTTCGCGAGTATCGGGGCCAGCTGGGTATCGCCCTGACCGATTGCATCACCATGGATGCCTTCCTGGCGGACTTCGACCTGTACTTCGCCAAGCTCTTCGACGGCCTGCGGCATGACTCGGGCGACCCGCTGGAATGGGCGGAAAAGGCCGTCCGGCATTATGAGCACCTGGGTATCGACCCGCTGACCAAGACCCTGGTGTTCTCCGACGGCCTCAACCTGCCGCGCGCGCTGGAAATCTACCGGGCGCTGCGTGAGCGCATCGACGTCAGCTTCGGCATCGGTACCCATTTCACCTGTGATGTGCCGGGCGTGCAGCCGATGAACATCGTGCTGAAGATGACTGCCTGCAACGGCCATCCGGTGGCGAAGATTTCCGATGCGCCGGGCAAGACCCAGTGCAAGGACGAGAACTTCCTGCACTACCTCAAGCACGTCTTCAAAGTACCGGGGTAGCCGATTGCGCGGCGCGCCGGGACGCGCCACTCTTGTTCAAGCAGCGAACGCGACAGGCGCTCTGGCGCGAAAGGCACACTGAAGGGGAACAACGGATGTCAGCCACCAACGAACTCATTATCGGCGCAGGTCCTGACGGGCAGCCGGTCGGCCAGTCCTGGAAACTCGCCAACCGCCACGGCCTGATCGCCGGCGCCACCGGCACCGGCAAGACGGTGACGCTGCAGCATCTCGCCGAGTCCTTCAGCGACGCCGGCATCGCGGTGTTCGCCGCCGACATCAAGGGTGACCTGTGCGGCATCGCTGCCGCGGGCAATCCACAGGGCAAGGTGGCCGAACGCATCGCCAGCATGCCCTGGCTGAACCACAAGCCCCAGGCCTACCCGGTAAGCATCTGGGACGTGGCCGGGAAGACTGGCCACCCGCTGCGCACCACGCTGTCGGAGATGGGCCCGCTGCTGCTGGCCAACCTGCTCGAGCTGACCGAGAGCCAGCAGGCGGCGCTGTTTGCCGCGTTCAAGGTGGCTGACCGCGAAGGCCTGCTGCTGCTCGACCTGAAAGACCTCAAGGCGCTGCTCAACCACTTCAAGGAAAACCCGGACATCCTCGGCGAAGACCGTGCGTTGTTCACCGGCGCCTCGTCCCAGGCACTACTGCGGCGCCTGGCACTGCTGGAACAGCAGGGCGCCGAGGAGTTCTTCGGCGAGCCTGCGCTGCAACTGGAGGACCTGCTGCGTCCCGAGCCTGACGGCCGTGGCCGCATCCACCTGCTGGACGCCAGCAAGCTGGTGCATGACGCGCCCAAGGTCTATGCCACTTTCCTGCTCTGGCTGCTGGCCGAACTGTTCGAGCAATTGCCCGAGCGCGGCGACGCGGACAAGCCCATCCTCGCGCTGTTCTTCGACGAGGCGCACCTGCTGTTCAACGGCACGCCCAAGGCCCTGCAGGATCGCCTGGAACAGGTGGTGCGGCTGATTCGCTCCAAGGGCGTGGGCGTCTACTTCGTTACCCAGTCGCCCGGCGACCTGCCTGACGACGTGCTGGCGCAACTGGGCCTGCGCATCCAGCACGGCCTGCGCGCATTCACCGCCAAGGAACAGAAGTCCCTGCGCGCCGTGGCCGACGGTTTCCGGCCCAACCCGGCTTTCGACACCTTGAACGTGCTCACCGAGCTGGGTATCGGCGAAGCGCTGGTGGGCACTCTGGAAGAGAAGGGCACGCCCGCGATGGTGCAGCGCGTGGCTGTGGCGCCGCCGCAGTCGCGTATCGGCCCGCTGACCGATGCCGAGCGCGCCGACGTCATCCGCCGTTCGCCACTGGCCGGTCGCTACGATCAGCCGATCGACCGCGAGTCCGCCTACGAGAAACTGACCGGCCGCGCCGATAACAAGATGGCACCGACCGAGCGGAAGGAAGAGAAGGGCAGCGGCACCGATTTTGGTGACATGGCCGGTGAGATTCTGGGTTCACTGGCCAGCCAGGTCAGCAAGACGGTGGTGCGCCAGGCGGCCAACCAGATCGGCCGGCAACTGGTGCGCGGGTTGATGGGCGCGCTGCTGGGCGGTAGCAAGCGGCGGTGAAAGCCTGGGGCGTGTAGAGCACCCATGGCGGATAACCCGTTCCAGGTTATGCGCCCTTCGTCCTCCCTGTTGGCGGTGGACTCTGTGTGAAGCGGTTCGCGAGCAAGGACTAGGCGTCCCCCTCGGTCCTACGAAATGCTGCGGTTCCCTGTAGGAGCGAGCCTGCTCGCGAACAAAAAAGGCGCCCGAAGGCGCCTTTTTCGTGTCCGCAGGAATCAGATGCGGAAGCTGTCCACCAGATGACGCAGGCGCCCAGCCTGGTTCTCCAGGTCGGCGCAGGCGCGCAGGGTGGCCTGGAGGTTTTCCACACCTTCCTGGTTGAGGGTGTTGATCTCGGTGATGTCCATGTTCAGCGAGTCGACCACGGCGGTCTGTTCCTCGGTTGCAGTGGCCACCGACTGGTTCATCGAGTCGATCTCGCCGATGCGGTGGGTGACGCTGGCCAGGCGCTCGCCGGCGCGGTTGGCGATTTCCACGCTTTCCAGGCTGTAGCGCTGGCTCTCGGTCATGGTGTCCACGGCTTCGCGGGCGCCGATCTGCAGTTCTTCGATCATCTTCTGGATCTGCTGCGCCGATTCCTGGGCGCGGTGGGCCAGGTTGCGTACCTCGTCCGCCACCACGGCGAAGCCACGGCCGGCTTCACCGGCGCGGGCGGCTTCGATGGCGGCGTTCAGGGCCAGCAGGTTGGTCTGCTCGGAGATGCCCTTGATCACCTCCAGAATCTGCCCGATGTTCACCGTGCGGCTGTTCAGTGCTTCGATGTTGGCGCAGGCGGAGCTGATCTTGTCGGAGAGCTGGTTCATTGCGCTGATGGTCTGCTCGACCACTTGGCGGCCGTCGCCGGCCTGATGCGAGGCATCGGTGGCGTGGTGCGAGGCATCGGCGGCGTTGCGCGCGATCTCTTGGGCGGCGGCGCCCAGTTGATTGATCGCCGCGGCCACGCTGTTGGTACGGTTGGCCTGCTCGTCGGAGTTGCTCATGGAGGAGTTGGAGGCATTCACCACCAGTTGCGAGACGTCATGCAACTGGCGCGCAGTAGAGGCCACTTCGCGGATGGATTCGTGGATGCGTTCGACGAAGCGGTTGAAGGCATTGCCCAGCACGCCGAACTCGTCGTTGCTGGCGACCTTCAGGCGCTTGGTCAGGTCGCCTTCGCCCTGGGCGATGTCCTGCATGGCGCGGCCCATGGTGGTCAGCGGCTGCATCAGTACGCGGATCAGCATGCCCAGCAGGAGCAGGATAGCGACGATGGCAATCGCGGCAGCGATGATAGCCGAGGCGCGGAATTTGCTCAGCATGGAGTACGCCGCGTCCTTGTCGATGGACAGACCGATGTACCAGTTCACCGACGGCAGGCCCTTCACCTGGGTGAAGCTGAGGATGCGTTCGTGGCCGTTGAGTTCGGCCTCGCTGAAGCCGCTGCCGATCTTCGGCGTGTTCTGCGGGTAGATGTCCGCCAGCGTCTTCATGATCTGGTTCTTGTCCGGGTGCACAAGGATCTTGCCGTCGCCGCTGACCAGGAAGGCGTAGCCCATGCCGCTGAAGTCCAGCGAGTTGATGATCTGTACCAGGGTCTGCAGCCCCAGGTCGCCACCAACCACACCGAGGGTCTTGCCGCCTGCGCGGGCCGGAGTAGCCACAGTCATGATCAACTGCTGGGTGGCGGCGTCGATGTAGGGCTCGGTCAGCGTGGTGCCGCCTGCCGCGACGGCATCCTTGTACCAGGGGCGGGTGCGCGGGTCGTAACCGTCAGGCATGGCGCTGTTGGGGCGCATGGTGAAAGTGCCGTCTTCCTGGCCCAGGTAGGTGAAGTTGAAGGTCTTGCGCAGGGTGTCCTGCTCCAGCAGGTCCGCCAGGTGTTCGGGAGCGCTGTCGCGGGCAAGAGTCTGGGCGGTGCTTTCGATGAGCAGCAGCCGGCCGCTCAGCCAGTTCTGGATGTTGCTGGCGGTGACATCACCCATCTCCCGCAGGTAGTTCTCTAGGTCCTCGCGGATCGCGTTGCGCTGCAGGTAATCGTTGTAGAGGGTGAAGAGGGCGAATGCCGAGAAAACAACAAGAGAAGCGGCCAGGAGGATCTTATGGCTGAATTTCAGGCTCTTGATCATGCTGCGTCGAGTCCGGAGGTAGTGGGATGCCTGAACGGCGTTGGTCCGGGCGACAGATCCGGTGTCGCCGCAGAACGTCCGTCCCCGTGGTGTGAAACGGACGGCGCCGGCGCGGCGGATAGCCGTGCGGGCGTGGCCGGAACTCCCTTGTGCCGGCGGTGATGACAGGCCGGTTTGTTGGTTGGTATCAAAGGCCTTCACCCTTGATTTCGGCGTATCCGAGGGAAGCTTGAGGGAGTCGGACGAACGGTAGGAGTACCCCTGCGGCGGGTGTTTCAGCGGTGATACAGGTAGCCGTTCAGAACGGGATTCACCGGTGCCATGCGGGCGTGGATGACGACGGGAGGCGATGACGATCGGGTGTAGGAGCGATGACGTGTCGTAACCAGCCAGCAACCAATGAAAAAGGCGCCCGAAGGCGCCTTTTTCGTGTCCGCAGGAATCAGATGCGGAAGCTGTCCACCAGATGACGCAGGCGCCCAGCCTGATTCTCCAGGTCGGCGCAGGCGCGCAGGGTGGCCTGGAGGTTTTCCACGCCTTCCTGGTTCAGGGTGTTGATCTCGGTGATGTCCATGTTCAGCGAGTCGACCACGGCGGTCTGCTCCTCGGTGGCGGTAGCGACCGACTGGTTCATCGAGTCGATCTCGCCGATGCGGTGGGTGACGCTGGCCAGGCGCTCGCCGGCGCGGTTGGCGATCTCCACGCTTTCCAGGCTGTAGCGCTGGCTCTCGGTCATGGTGTCCACGGCTTCGCGGGCGCCGATCTGTAGTTCTTCGATCATCTTCTGGATCTGCTGCGCCGATTCCTGGGCGCGGTGGGCAAGGTTGCGCACCTCGTCCGCCACCACGGCGAAGCCACGGCCGGCCTCACCGGCGCGGGCGGCTTCGATGGCGGCGTTCAGCGCGAGCAGGTTGGTCTGCTCGGAGATGCCCTTGATCACCTCCAGAATCTGCCCGATGTTCACCGTGCGGCTGTTCAGCGCTTCGATATTGGCGCAGGCGGAACTGATCTTGTCGGAGAGCAGGTTCATTGCGCTGATGGTCTGTTCGACCACCTGGCGGCCGTCGCCGGCCTGATGCGAAGCATCGGTGGCGTGGTGCGAGGCATCGGCTGCGTTGCGGGCGATTTCCTGGGCGGCAGCGCCCAGTTCGTTGATCGCCGCGGCCACGCTATTGGTACGGTTGGCCTGCTCGTCGGAGTTGCTCATGGACGAGTTGGAGGCATTCACCACCAGTTGCGACACGTCATGCAGGTTGCGTGCGGTGGAAGCCACCTCGCGGATCGACTCATGGATACGCTCGACGAAGCGGTTGAAGGCGTTGGCCAGCACGCCGAATTCGTCGTTGCTGGCGACCTTCAGGCGCTTGGTCAGGTCGCCTTCGCCCTGGGCGATATCCTGCATGGCGCGGCCCATGTCGGTCAGCGGTGCCATCAGCACGCGGATCAGCATACCGAGCAGGAACAGGATGGCGACGATGGCAATGACGGTGGCGATGATCGCGGTATTGCGGAAATCGCTGAGCATTGCGTAGGCCGAGTCCTTGTCGAGCACCAGAGCTACATACCAGGTTACGCCTGGCAGGCCCTTTACCGGCGTCATCGAGACCAGTTGCTCCTTGCCGTTGACGCTGACTTCCTGCACGCCCGGCTGCACCTTGGGTGCGCCCTGCTGGTAGACCTCGCCGAGGCTCTTGAAGATCAGGCTGCTGTCCGGGTGCAGGAGGATCTTGCCGGCATCGCTGACGAGGAAGGCGTAGCCGTCGCCATCGAACTTCAGCGAGTTGATGATCGCGGTGATGGTTTCCAGCTTCATGTCGCCGGCGGCCACGCCGACCAGCTGGCCGTTGCGCATGACCGGCATGGACATGGCGAGGATCTGCTCGTTGGTGCCGGCGTCGAGGAAGGGCTCGGTGACGATCAGCCGGCCAGCGGCCACGGCGTCCTTGTACCAGCCGCGGGTGCGCGGGTCGTAGCCGTCGGGCATCGGCGCATAGGGGCGCATGGTGAACACGCCGCTGGCGGCTTCACCGAGGTAGACCGATTCGAAGTTCTTCTGGAACACCTGCTGCTCCAGCACGTGCTGGATGCGTTCGGGTGTCGGCTCGCCGTCGGCCAGTTGCGCAGATTCCGCTTCCACCAGCTGGATGCGACCTTCCAGCCAGCTCTGGATGTTGCTGGCGGTCAGGCTGCCGACCTCGGAGAGGTAGGATTCGGTGTCGGAGTGGATGGCCTGGCGCTGGCGCAGATCGTTGAAGAAGATGAAACAGGCGAAGGCGAAGGTGACCACGAGGGAGGCCGCCAGGAGAATCTTCCTGGAGAAGGACAGCGAACGAAGCATTGGAGAAGCATCCTGCAAGTGCAACAAGAGAGAGCAGGGTATATCGGCCGTCTGGGGCGGGACTTTAGTGTGAACGGACAGAACTGGGAGCGGTATTGCACTGCTCCCGTTTGCTGAGCGAGTTACAGGCCCAGCGCCGTCTGTACCTGGGCCATGAGCGCACCGACCTTGGTGCCGATGGGGCTGGCCGCCGTCAGTAGGGCGATGGAGATCAGTCCGGCGATCACGGCGTATTCGATGGCAGTCGCGCCTTCGCGGTCAGCCAGGAAATAGCGGAGTTGCTTGCAGAGACGTTTCACCGAGTCAGTCTTGCGTTCCATGTTCGGGCCCTCCGGGCAGCGGACAGCGACAGGATCGGAGCCGTATGCGGGCTCCGCGAGCGCTTCGAATCAGGAGGGTCAGGCGCCGATGGCGGTCTTGATTGCCGTCATCAGTGTTCCGATCTTGGTGCCGATCGGTGTGGCTGCCGCGAGCAGCGCAATGGAGATGAGGCCTGCGATGACTGCATACTCGATGGCGGTGGCGCCTTCTCGATCACGGATGAAAGTTTTCAGTTTGCCGATGAAGTTCTGCGGAAGTTGTTTTACTGCGATTTTTTTTTCCATGGCCGTAGCTCCGTGCACACCCGAGTACAAACAGGGCGGGTGCCCTGACTTCACCGTCAGGCTAGGCGTCGCATGGCCGAATGCAATTGTTCAAATAGTGCTAATACCAAAGTTATAACCATGTCGGTATATAAGTAATTGCGGGTCGTAATTTTAACTGGCGTGGTTGACGCTCTAAACAGAGCTACTAGATTCAGTTTTGCAACAACTAAATACTGATTATGAGGAATGATTCTTATCGAACTTCCTCGTCTGGCCGAAACAACAATAAAGGTCTGAAGAAAAATACCGGTAACGCCGGTAACGGACTTCTTACGACAAGGCCGCGGACCTTCCGGTCCGTATTTCCGAGATCGCCCAAGGATGTGGTCATGAATAGCAAGGTGCTGATGGTATTCGCCGGGCTGTTGTTGGTATGCGCCGGTGTGGTGGGGTATCTCGGACTCAAGGTCGGCAAACCGGCCGCTCCGGCTGCCGGTGTGGTGCAGGAGGTAGCGCCGGCGGCGCTGGCCGAAGCGGACAAGCTGCAGCGCACCGCCGTGGTGGTGGCCGCCCGTGATCTGCCGGCCCTGGCGGTGATCGGCAAGGACGATGTCAGCGTGGAAATGCTGCGCACCGCTCCCGCCGGCAGCTTTCCCAAGCCTGAAATCGTGATCGGCCAGCGCGTCTGGGTCGCCGTTCCGGCGGGCAATATCCTTACCTCCGCCGTGACCGAACCGGGTGGCCCTCTGGCTCGCACCATCCGGCCGGATGAGCGCGCCATGGCGATTGCCGTGGACGAGGTCATCGGTGGCGGCGGCTTCGTGCTCCCCGGCGATTACGTCGACGTCATGCTCTTCGTCCAGGACCAGCAGAGCACCGAGCGCAGCGTCAGCGCCCAGGTGGTGCTGCCCGGTGTGCGCGTGCTGACCTACGGCGAGCAGATCGCCGTTTCCACCGACGGCCAGGCGCGCAACGCCGGCGATCCCAAAGACAAGACCCCCAAGCCGCCGCGCACTGCCGTACTGGCAGTGCCCGCCGAGGCGGCAGCGCGCCTTATGCTCGCCAGTCAGGCCGGCTCCTTGCGTCTGGCGGTGCGCAGCAAGGACGAGAACCTCTACGAGAAGGAGCAACAGGGCCGATATATCCAGGCCTCCCTCGGCTCCGCTTCCAGCCAGCCGATCACCCTCGAACAACTCATCGGCAAGCCGCGCCAGGCGCCGGCCCCCGCCGTGCGCCAGGTTTCCGCGCCGCAGGTCGACGCCGGCGTGGTGGTCTACCGAGGCACCACCGTTACCCGTGAAGCACATTGAGCAAGGAGTGCATCGATGTCCAAGCGCTTCATCCTTCCCCTGGTTGCCCTGCTGGCCTGTGCCGTTCACTCTGCGGCGCAGGCCATCCCGAGCGCTTGCGCAGGCTTCGCCGACCAGCAACTGAATCTCGATGTCGAGCAGGGGGCGCAGCGTGACCAGCAACTGCCGGTGCCGATCAAGCGCCTGGCCATCGGCGATCCGAACATCGCCGACGTGCAGGTGCTGGACAAGCGCGACTTCCTCGTCACAGGCAAGGCCGAAGGCCTGACCAGCCTGCTGATCTGGACCGCCTGCAGCGACCAGCCGATGCGCACCGTAGTACGGGTTGGTGCGCGCGCCGTAGGCGACGTGGCGGGTGCAACCGGCGTTGGCGCCGGCAGCCTGCCCAACCAGGTACAGACCGACATTCGATTCGTCGAAGTCAGCCGCAGCAAGCTCAAGCAGGCCAGCACCTCGCTGGTCCGGCGCGGCTCCAATACCTTCGTGCTGGGCTCGCCGGGCAGCCTGGGCAACCTCACTGTCGATCCCATTGGCAACCTGGACGGCACCTTCGGCAACGCCAATGGCGGCTTCAACATCATCTGGGGCGGTGGCAGCAGCAAGTGGCTGGGCTTCATCAATGCCCTTGAAGGCAGTGGCTTCGCCTACACCCTGGCGCGGCCCAGCCTGGTGGCCACCAGCGGACAGACGGCGTCGTTCCTGGCCGGCGGCGAGTTCCCGATCCCGGTGCCCAATGGCGATAACAACAACATCACCATCGAGTACAAGGAGTTCGGCGTGCGCCTGACCCTGACCCCGACGGTGATGAACGACAAGCGCATCGCCCTGAAGGTGGCACCGGAAGTCAGCGAGCTGGACTTCTCCAGCGGCATCCGCACCAACGACATCGCCGTGCCCGCTCTGACCGTGCGGCGCACCGACACCAGCGTGATGCTCTCCGACGGCGAGAGCTTCGTGATCAGCGGGCTGATCAGCAGCAGCACCATCAGCAACATCGACAAGTTCCCCTTTCTCGGCAGCATCCCGGTGATCGGCGCGTTGTTCCGATCTTCGAACCTGGACAAGGACGATCGCGAACTGCTGATGATCGTCACCCCCCACCTGGTACAGCCGCTGGCGGTCAATGCCGCGCTGCCCAAACTGCCTGGCGAAGGGCTGCGCGACTACGACCCAGGATTCGGCGAGTTCTATTTCCTCGAAGACGGCCGCTTCGACAAGCGCAAGGCCAGCAGCGGGATGTCGCATTGATGGAAACTTATGAAGCGCTGACCCGCCAGAGAGCGGGAGGCAAGGCAAAGCAAGGGAGCACGGGCATGAGTCAGACTTTCGTGGCGCTGATCCAGCATCCCGGCGAGCAGGAGTGGCTGCAGAGCAGCCTGGCCGGCTGCGGGCAGGTCGTCCTGGCCAACAGCGGTACGCTGGAGGAGCTGCTGTCGCTGCTGGATGTCACCGGCGCGACGGTGCTCTTCACCAGCCTGAACAAGGCCAACCTGGTCTGCCAGGGCTCGCTGATCGAGGGGCTGGTCTCGGCGCGGCCGCTGCTCTCGGTCGTCGCCGTCGGCGATGGCCTGGACAACCAGTTGGTGCTGGCCGCCATGCGCGCAGGAGCCCGAGACTTCGTCACCTACGGCGCCCGTGCCAGCGAGCTGAGCGGACTGGTCCGCCGTCTCGGCGGCCGCCTTCCCACCGTACCGGTGAGCGCCACCCAGCAGGGCGAGCTGATCAGCCTGATCAGTGCCCGGCCGGATGCAGACGGCGCCTTCGTCGCCTTGCACCTGGCCCTGGCGCTGCAACGCCAGGCGGAGCACCGCGTGCTGCTGGTCGACATCGGCCAACCCACTGGCGAGGCGCTGGCGATCCTCGGCATGGAGCCGTCATTCACCTTCGCCGATGCGCTACGCAACCTGCGCCGTCTGGACCAGACCTTGATCGACAGCGCCTTTGCCCGCCACGAATCGGGCCTGCGCGTGCTCAGCCTGTCGGACGAACCCGGCGTGCTGGAGCGCATCACCACCGCCGAGCTGTACCTGCTGCTGGGCAACCTGCGCAGCGCCTTCAGCCATATCCTGATCAACCTCACCGGCGTCGCCGAAGGCGAACTCAGTGGCCAGTTGCTGATGCAGGCCAGCCGCGTGCTGTGGCTGGTGGACCAGAGCGTGCCGTCTTGCAAGAAGGGACTGGAGCGCCTTCGCCGCCTGCGCGAGCGCACGCCGGCGCTGCCGCGTATCGAGCTGCTGATCGAGCGTTACTGGGCCTCGGTGCCACCGGATGCGCCTGCGCTGGGCAAGATGTTCGGCCTGGAGCTCTTCGGTGTGCTGCCGGCCTCGCCCGAAGCACGCCTGCGCGCCAAGAACGTCGGCCAGAGCCTGTTCGACCTGGCCCCGCGCGACCCGCTGACGGTGAAGCTGCGCGACCTGGCCGAGGCGCTGGGCGCGGGCGTGGCCGAGAAGCGCGGGCTGCTGCGCTGGATCGGCCGGGCGAAGGCTGCGCGTTCATGAACCCGCATTACGGCGGCGGGCATGGCCGTCATGATCAGGACCTGCAGACGCTGAAAATGCGCCTGCACCGCTACATCATCGATGAGATAGACGAAGACGGCATGAACCTGCTGGAGGGCGCGCGGCCGGCGGTGGCGCAGTACGTCTCCGAGAAGGTCTGCGAGTACGCCTCGCGCCGCCAGCTGGCGATCTCCCGCTACGAACTGGACCGCCTCGCCGAAGAGGTGGTGGACGAACTCACCGGCTTTGGCCCGCTGGAGATCCTCCTGCGGGATCCGGGCATCTCGGAAATCCTGGTCAACGGCCCGGACCGGGTGTTCATCGAGCACGAAGGCCGGCTGTACCAGAGCGACCTGCGCTTCATCGACGACCATCATGTGCAGCGGGTGATCCAGCGCATCCTCGCGCCCCTGGGGCGGCGCCTGGACGAGTCCAGCCCGATGGTGGACGCACGCCTGCCCGATGGCAGCCGGGTCAACGCGATCATTCCGCCGGTGGCGCTGGACGGGCCCTGCCTGTCGATCCGCAAGTTCAGCAAGGAGCTGCTCAAGAGCGCCGACCTGCTGGCCTACCAGAGCGTCGACGAAGCCATGCTGGCGTTCCTCCGCCAGGCGGTGGCGAGCCGCTGCAACATCCTCATCAGCGGCGGCACCGGCACCGGCAAGACCACGCTGCTCAACGTCATGAGCAGCTTCATCGACGAGCGCGAGCGCATCGTCACCATCGAGGATACCGCCGAACTGCAACTGGGCCACGACCACGTGGTACGGCTGGAGACCCGTCCGCCGAATGCCGAGGGGTTCGGTGAAGTGACCGCCCGCGACCTGATCCGCAACGCTCTGCGGATGCGTCCGGACCGCATCATCCTCGGCGAAATCCGCGGCGTCGAAGTGCTCGACGTGCTGCAGGCGATGAACACCGGCCACGATGGCTCGATGAGTACCGTGCACGCCAACTCGGCGATGGATTCTCTGCTGCGCCTGGAGATGCTTGTGGGGCTCACCGGCCAGCGCGTGCCGGAGCAGACCTTGCGGCAGATGCTCTGTTCAGCGCTCGACATCATCGTGCAGATCACCCGCCTGTCCAACGGCCGCCGTTGCGTCAGCGAAATCCTCGAAGTGCTGGAGGTGCGCGACGGTGTCTACGTTACCAACTCGCTGTTCAGCCTTGACCGGCGCGGCACCGGGCAATTCGTCCGGGCGGCCCAACCGGGCGGCATCAAGTTTCGTCAGGTGCTGCTGTGACCAGCGCAGCGCTGTTGATACTCGTCAGCCTGGGCCTGGCTCTGTTCGGCGTAGTGCTCAGCGGCATGAGCGTGCGTGCACGACACAACGAGCAGGTGATGCGGCGCCTGAGCGGTGAGCCCCTGGCCAGCAGTGGCCGCGTCCGCAGCAGCCACTGGCTGGCGCGGCGCATGCGTCGTGCCGGTATTGCCGACATGCGCCGCTGGCTCTTCGGCGCTGGCGTGGTCGCCGTGCTGCTGGCCCTGCTGGGGCAGCGCTTGGCCGGCCCGACCGGTGCGCTGTGCGGTGTGGGGCTGGCGGGGCTGGGGTTTCACGTACTGCTCAACGTGCTCTACCAGCGCCGGCTGCAGAAAATGATCCGACAGATGCCGAACTTCCTCGATCAGGTGGTCCGCAGCCTGCACTCCGGTCGCACCCTGGGAGATTCCATCACACAGGCGGTAAGTGCTGCCGATGACCCGCTTCGGGAAATTTTCTCGCTGGTGAACAACCATGTGCTGCTGGGCATCAGTCTGCCGGAGGCATTACAGGAGGTCGCCGAACTCTACGACGTCGAAGAGCTGCACGTGTTCTCCCTGGGCGTGGCGGTAAATCATCGCTACGGAGGCAACACCACCGACCTGCTGGAAAACATCATCAAGGTCATCCACGAGCGAGAAAAGCTCAGCCGGCAGTTGCGCGCAATGACCGGCGAGACTCGCCTGAGCGCATTCGTCCTGGCGGTGCTGCCTATCAGCCTGGGGGGCTACATCCTTTTCACCAACCCGGGCTACCTGATGAACATGTGGATGGATACCGGCGGCCGCTGGATGCTGCTGACATCTCTCGGCCTGCAGGTGCTGGGGTGTTACACGCTTTGGCGCATGCTCAAGAGCATATGAGGAAGCTGCCATGCCCGTTCTCTACGGACTGATGGTTCTAATGCTGGTGCTCGCGGCATCGCTCCTGGCTTTCTCGCAGAGTCGCAAGGCGGGGCGTGAGCAGCGCTTGATCGAGCAGCGTCTGGGCGGCGAGTCTCTGGCGCGTCCGGGAAGCCGCCGGGTGTCCGACCTTGTCGAACGGGTGAGTGGCAGCGGGCTGGGCAAGCGACTGCATCTGCGCGACGAGGAAGTCCGCGTTCTGCTGAATCAGGCCGGCTGGAGCGGCGGCACGCCGCGCAGCCTCTATCTGATATCCCTGATCTTTTGCCCTGTGCTGATGGTGGGGGGCGTCCTCATCTACCTGGCGATGCCCGGCACTGCCGTCTCGTCGCCGGCTATATCGCTGCTGTTCGCCGCGGGCATTGGCTTTCTGCTGCCTAAGCGGGTTCTGGCGTATTTCGCTGAAAAGCGCCGGCTGCGCCTGGCCGAAGAAGTGATTCTGTTCATCCAACTGATCCGCATCCTGTTCGACTCCGGTCTGACTGTGGAGCAAAGCCTGCGCGTGGTCTGCCGGGAGGGGCCGAGCATCGTCCCCGTTCTGTCTTCGGAACTGGAGAATGTGCTGGCGCACACCGAAAGCGGCCTGGACCTCGCCGACGAGCTGGATCAACTGAGCCGCCGCCTGCTGGTGAGCGAGCTCACCGACTGCTGCAACGTGCTGCGCCAGATGGTGCGTCAGGGGGGCAGTGCGCGCAGCTCGTTGCTGACCCTCAAGCAACTGTTCGAGGACCGGCGCCTGACTGGCCTGCAGGAAAAGGTCAGCAAGCTTTCGGCGAAGATGAGCCTGGTGATGATGCTGCTGCTGTTCCCGGCGCTGCTGATCATCCTTGCCGGGCCGGGTTTCCTCGCGATTACCAAGGCCATGGGGGGAATAGGATGAGAAACGCGTGCTTGATCGGCCTGTTGGGCCTGACCCTTGCCGGTTGCGCCAACTTCGACACCCTCGGCGGGCCGAGCGTCGGGCAGAACTGCGACGAGAAGCTCGGCCAGGCGGTGGAGCTGCAGCTCAACCTGGCCCGCGAGATGCTGGACAACGGCCGCGCCCATGCCGCTCTGGCCAACCTGGAAACCCTGCCGCCGAACTCGCTGGAAGTGCGCGAAAGCAAGGCACTGGCCCTGCGCCGTATCGGTGATCCCAAGGCGCGCATCGTCTACGAAGGGCTGCTGGGCACCTGCAAGTCCGCCGAGGCCCACCATGGCCTGGGGCAGATCGCCATGCGCGGCGGCAATACCGTGGAAGCCGAGCGCGAGCTGCGTGAAGCGGCGCGCCTGCAGCCCACCGACAGCTCTCTGCGCAACGACCTGGGTTTCGTCCTGCTGCGGCGCGGCGAGATGGAGAAGGCGCGCTTCGAGTTCATCACCGCCATGGAACTGAACGAACACGACAAGCTGCCGGCCACCAATCTGCTCAGCGTCATGTTCATCCAGGGCGAGAACAGCGAGGCCAGCCGGTTGATCCAGAGCGTCGGGCTGTCCGCCGACCAGGTTCGTGCGGCCCAGGACCAGGCGAAGGACCTCCGCCCGGTAAGCCCCGCCAGCCCGTCCAGCCAGCCGGCAGTGCAGGCCGAAAGTGTTAGCTACGTGGACGAACCGGTGGAAGACGCGCACCCGGCTCTCGTCGAGTCGACTCCGGCGGTGGCACACGACGCCAAGCTGCTGGTCAAGGCTCGCTGAGGCGGGCAGGGAGGGAAGGATGAAGACATGGATTCTGGCCGGCGCACTGCTGGCGACGCCGATGCTGGCGCAGGCGCTGGAGAGTGCCCACGCGGAGGCCGGTACCACCGCTCGGGACCAGCAGGAAGTGCTGACCTGGCTGGAGCTGCAGAGCAGCGGCAAGGCCGCCTCGGCCCACCGACAGAGCGCCACGCCGGCCGAGCGCGACCGTGCCTACCAGCGCTACCTGAAGAGCTATACCCACGAGATTCCCGAGTACCTGCTCGACGACAACAACGGCTTCAGCACCGACAAGAACTGATCCCTTCCGGAGGCTGCCATGGGACGTGAAAGGCAGCGAGGCGCAATCGGCGTCATGGCGGCGGGAACGCTGCTGTTGGCGCTGATCTGCCTGGCCCTGGTGATCGACACCGGGCGCCTGTACTTCGAACAACGCAAGCTGCAGCGCGTGGCGGACATGGCGGCGCTGGAAGCGGCCACCCAGGGCGGTATGTGCGGCTCGCAGCTGGCCGCCGACATCCAGGGCTACGTCACCGCCAGCGCGGCTAAGAACGGCTTCGTGCCCGGCACCGGCGACACGCTGGTCGGGACACTGGGCAGTGTCAGCTTCTCTGCTGGTTACGGCAGTGCCGATTCCCAGCGGGTGTTCAGCGCAGGCGGCAACCTGGCAGATTCCGTGCGCGTGCAGGCTACCCACAGCGTACCCTCCAGCCTGGTACTCAACGTCGCCAGCCTGTTCAGCGGTGCGTCGAGCACCACGGTGATCAGTGCCCAGGCCGTGGCACGGCGCTCGGCGATGGCGGGGATCTCCGCGGGTAGCGGTGTGCTGAGCCTGGACTCGAGCAACTCGCCGTTGCTCAATGCCCTGCTCGGCGGGCTGCTGGGCACCAACCTCAACCTGGACGTGGTGACCTACCAGGGCATCGCCGGGGCCAACGTCTCGCTGCTCGCCCTCAGCCAGCAGCTCAAGGCCGCCGGGGTGAACCTCGAACTGGGCAAGATCGACAGCCTGCTGGGCGCCAACGTCACCGCCGCGCAGTTGCTCCAGGCCATGGTCAATGCGGCGGACTCTTCACAGCTGGCCGGGGTGAATACGGCGCTGCTGCGCACTGCGCTGGCCACCATCAACGTGCCGACGGCGCAGCTGACCCTGGGACAGATTCTCAGCGTGGTGGCGCCGGACAGCGTGCGCGATACGGCGCTCAGTGCCGGGGTCAACATGCTCGACCTGCTGATGGCGACGGCGCTGGTGGCGAACAAGAACAATGCGGTGACCATTCCCACCCAGAAGCTCGCCGTGCCTGGGCTGCTATCGCAGAGTCTGACTCTGTCGGTGATCAATCCTCCGCAGATCGCCATCGGCTATCCCGGCCGCAATGCCGATGGCTCCTGGAGGACTCAGGCGCGTTCATCGCAGGTCAATCTGACCGTGAAGGCTAACGTGGACCTGTTGAATCTCGGTCTGGTGAAGTCCGACGTGACCCTGGTTGCCGCTGTCGCCCCAGGTTCTGCTGCGCTGGAGAGCATCCAGTGCGGAGGTGTTGGCAAGCCGGTGACGGTGGGTGTCCAGGCGCAGCCAGGCATCGCTTCCCTGAGCCTTGGCGCCTCGGTCAATCTGGTGAGCCTGGGGTCGGGTTATCTTGCCAGTGTCGACATCACCACTCCTTCGGGGCCCGTGACAATTGCTACTTCAGCCCCCACTGCGCTGACCTTCACCGTTGCCAGCCCCAGCGATCTGCCCAGCGCCGTTCAGCGTGCCCAGAGTCCACTCGGGGCGTCGCTGGGCGCGGGCTTGGCGAGTCTGAGCAACGGTCTGAAGATCGACGTGAGTCTGGGCTCGCAGGGACTGCTGTGCAACCCGTTGCTGGGCTGGCTGCTGTGTGACCTGGGCAAGCTGGTGGACAGGGTCGCCGGTGCCGTCATTAACTCCGCCACCGACTTGGAGAGGCTCCTGACCAAGGCCCTGGCGGACCTGGTCACGGCCTTGGGCAACGCCCTCATCGACCCGCTGCTCAAGCTCCTGGGCATCCAGACCGGCATCCTCGACGTGCGCCTGATCGACCTCCAGACCGGCGGCTCCGAGCTGCTGATCTGAAGGCCGTCAGAGGCTGAGGCGGTCTCAGTGCACCGCGCTGCTTTGCGAGGCGCTGGGGGAGATGGCCAGGGCGAGCTGGGTGCGGTTGTGCATGTGCATCAGTCGCAGCACCTGGGAGACATAGAGCTTCACGGTGTTCTCGGTGATCCCCAGGTCATAGGCGATCTGGTAGTTCGTCAGCCCCTTGCTCACCAGGCGCGCCACGGCCTGCTGACGCGGCGATAGCTTGTTGAACAGCGGGTTGTTGACCACCGGCGTCATCTGCTCGGCGTTGCTCGGCGCTGCGCTGGCCGCCGGCTCGGGCTGTTCCTGCTTGAGTGCGCCGCTGCTGGCCGGCTGGCCGCCGCTTCCATGGACCTCATACTTGATCTTGTGGATATCCCGCGAGATCGAGTTGAGCGATTCGGCGAGGTATTCCAGGCGCTGGTTCACGTGACTCAGGCTGAGCTGGCTGCGGATGCGTTCGTGCAGACGCGCCTCTAGGCGCTCCAGGCCCTTGAGCAGGTCCATCGGCGCCACCGGCTTCTGGTAGTAATCGGCGACGCCGACGCGCATGGCCTCGATCACTTCCTGGCTGCCTTGCTGGCCGGTGAGGATGATTGTTTCGAAGAACCGTGTCGCGCCGGCTACATCCTTGAGCGCCTCGACCACGCGGATGCCGTTGTCGCGACCCAGGCCCAGGTCGCAGATCACCAGGCCGATCGAGGTGTCATCGCGGAATTTCTGCAGGGCGCTGTCCTTGCTGTCGCTGACCACGCAGCGGTAGCCGCTGTTCGCCAGCAATTCGGAAAGCTCCGCGGTGACCTGAGGCTCGTCATCGATGACCAGCACGCTGAAACGGCGATTGGCCGTTTTTTCCATGACTGCACGCTCCTTGAAGGATTACTTCCATTATTTTTATCGTCCGGCCGTTCAAATACCGTAGCCGGATCGTCCCATCAGGCGATGGATGGTATTAACCCTTAGCATATAGTCGTTAAGTTTGGACTCCGCCAATTGTCGGAATCTTTTTTATTGGAGGAGCGACAGGGTCGTCAGAAGACCGGCGAACAGCGCGAAGATGAAGGGAAATGACTTGAACTTTGACGGTTGCAGTTTGGCTAATTGCGATTTGCAATTAGCCGGTACTTTATCCGAATCAATCAAAAGTTTGCTGGCGGACATCAACGCCACACAGAACAGGCAGGCCAGCGCCAAGGTGTACAGAACCGTCTGTGGGTCGCTGGCCAAGCCTAGGGCGATCAGCAGTTTCACGTCGGCTGCGCCCAGCTTTCCCAGCCAGTAGCCCGGCACGCTGAGCAGCGCCGCCAGCAACGCGGCGACCCCCGAGGCAAGCGGCGCATAGCCCGTCAGCGTATGTCCCGTGACCAGCAGGAACAGCAGGGCCGCCAACGCCCCGCCCAGCGTCAGCCAGTTGCTGACCTGCAGCCGCGTGAGGTCCTGGCTGGCACACACGGCGAACCATCCCAGCAGGCAGAGTTTGAACAGCATTGAGAATGTCCTTATCCCGGAACGGCGACTTCGAAGCAGATTAGTGGAGTTGTAAGGTATCCCGCACTCTGGCGCCATATTGCAATTGAAGCCAAGGCTAATCGGGTTTGGCTCGAAACGTTATTCCGATAGGCCATGAAGGCGAATCGTGGAAGAGCGCCTAGTATTGCTGGAGAACGGTATTTATCCGACGGCGAGTATCTTCAGTAAAGTTCCGCTGTGCCGACAAGTTGAACGATCATTCAAGTTGGAAGTTGGTTCGGGAGTATTTCGCATGAACGGAGTCGGCGGACGTTGCACTCAACGAGGCGCGGTGGCTATCGAGTTCGCCGCCGTATTCGTGCTGTTCTTCGCAGTTCTCTACGGACTGCTCGGTTATTGCGTGCCCCTGCTGATGCTGCAGTCGTTCAACGATGCGGCGGCGGCGGGTGCGCGAGTGGCCGTCTCGGTGAATCCCCAGGCCGCGGGTGGCTACAGTGCCGCGCTGAAAGCGGCTGTGGATAATGCCGTGACCCAGCGCCTGAGCTGGATGCCGACGAGTTGGCGCAACGGCTGCTACAGCGGGCAGTTCATGGACACCCTGGTGACCGAGACGGTCTCGGGTCGCCAGTACACGCGCGTCCGGGTGTGCGTCAGCTATCCCTACGCCACCTCGCCCATCGTCCCGCTCCTGACCCTGCCGGGGATCGGCACGGTGCCGCGCCTGCCCGATGTGCTCAGCGGCACCGCCAGCGTCCTGCTCTGAGGCATCGGATGTTCGATTTCTGGCGCTCCAGGCCTCGCGGCCAGCATGAGATGAACGACAACCCGGTGCCGAGCCGGCCCCTGGCGGCACGCCGGCGTCCGGCGCTGCCGGTGGAGGAACTGGCCGAGCCCGTGGTGACTGGCCACTGGGACCTGTGGTTGGAGCTGGACAGTCGCGATCGCGTCATCGCGCGTGGCGGCAGCCAGGCGCACCGTCTGCTGCCACCGGTGCCGGGCAACGGCGAGCTGCCCGGGCTAGGGGACTATCTGGACCGGCGTATTCCCGGCGGCATGCAGGTTTCCAGCCTGCGCGGCGGCGAGCGGCTCGACCTGGTGCTGCGCAGCTCCGGCGACCTGCCGCTGGTCTGCCGCTTCCGGGCGGTCCTGCAGCCCAACGAGCACTGTCTGCTGCTGGGCACGGATATCTCCGACCTGAACTGGCAGTCCGACAGCCAGCAGCACAAGCTGCAATGCCTGAGCCTCAGCAAGTTGCTGCTGGCGCGCCTGCGCCACAGCTCGCAACGCCGCCTCGGCGAGGCCGTCGGTGAGGTACTGGAGGCATTCTGCAGCAACTTCCACATGCGCAGCATGGCCCTGTTGCTGGAGGCGCCGGACCAGAGCCTGCGGGTCTTTGCCTGCTATGTGCAGCCCGGCTTCGACAGCCTGCTGCGGGACAACCTGACGGTGCCCGGCGATGAGTTGCGGACCGCCAGCGGTGCATGCCTGCTGGGGGCCGATGGCAGCCCGTCGGAGCTGCTGCAAATCTTGTGCTGCGCCCAGCTCTACCTGATCCCGGCCCCCGTGCGCGGTGGGCGACTGGCCGGGTTGCTGGCCGAGCCGATGGAACATGGCGGCAGTTGGCCGGGGCTAGCGCCGAGCGACTGGCAGTACCTGGCGGAGATCCTCACCAACCTGGTCCACGAACGTACCGAGCTGCACAGCCTGCGCGACAGCAGCCGGCGCCTTAACCTGCTGCAGGACATGGTGGGCGGTGGCTGGTGGCGGCTGCACGTCGACGAGGGCCTGTTCGAACTATCGCCCGCAGTGGCGGCTAGCCTGGGTTTGCCCGCCGGGCAGCTGCAGCTGCCGCTGGTTGACCTGCTGAGCCAGTTGCACCCCGCCGACGCCGATGAACTCAGCCTGCGCCTGCGCAACCTGCAACCGGGCGGGCGGCTGGTCCAGGACTTGCGCCTGCGCGGTGCTTCGTCCACTCAGACGAGGCGCTGGCTGCGGCTCCAGGGCCGACGGCAGGCGCGCGCCGGTGACCAGTTGATGGACGGCGTGCTGCTGGATATCAGCGAGGGCAAGCTGCAGGAGGAACAGGCTTTGGCGGCCCACGCACGGCTGCGCAACCTGATCGACAGCGCCCCGGTGGTGATCTACGTGCAGCGGGTGGAGGAGGGGCACCTGATCCCCGAGTTCTACAGCGAGAGCGCCGGCAACCTGCTCGGCCTCGACCTGCAGGGCCAGAACTGGCAGGCGCTGGCCGAGCGCGTGCATCCCGAAGATCTGGAAGTCTTCCTCGACCGTGGCCGCGAGCTGCTGCGCGAAGGCCGCGTGCGCACCGAGTACCGCCTGTGCGACAGCGCTGGAGAGTGGCACTGGCTGTACGACGAGGCCAAGCTGCTGCGCGACATACAGGGCATCCCGCAGGAGGCCGTCGGCCTCTGGCTGGATGTCACCGAGCAGCACCTGGCCGCATTGCAGATCGCCGAGAGCGAGGAGCGCTATCGCGTGCTGGTCGAGGACTCTCCGGCGCTGATCTGCCGCTACGACCCCGACCTGCAGCTGACCTTCATCAACCACACCTTCGCCCAAGTGCTGGGCGAGACGGTGGACGCGCTGCTCGGCCGGCGGCTCGACGAGTGGCTGTCCGAGCAGGACTGCAGCGCCTTGCGTGCACGTCTGGTCGGCGGCGGCCAAAGTGTGGCGGACGATTCCTGGGAGCTGCGTTTCTGCCTCCCCGGCCAGCGCAACCTCTGGCTGATCTGGTCGGACCGGCCGTTGCTGGATGCCGAGGGGCGGCTTGTGGAAATCCAGGCCGTGGGCCGCGACAACACCGCTGTGCGCCACGCTCAGCAGCAACTGGCCCAAGGCGCGAAGATGGCCAGCCTGGGCGAGATGGTCAGCGGCATGGCCCACGAGATGAAGCAGCCGCTGCACGTCATGCGCATGTCCCTCTACAACGCACGGCAGAAGCTCGGCGAACCGGAGTACCTGAAGGAAAAGCTCGAGCGAGCCGACGCGCAGATCGACCGGCTCTCGCGGGTGATCAGCCATATGGGCGTATTCAGCCGCAAGTCGGAGCTGGAGGCCGCGCCCTTCGATCCCTATGACGCCTGTGAAGGTGCCGTCGCCTTGCTGGGGGAAAGTCTCACCCAGCAGGGCATCACCCTGGAATGCCGGCCGCCGGCGCAACGGGTGGTGGTGCGGGGCTATTCCGACCAGTTGGAACAGGTGCTGATCAACCTGCTGGCCAACGCCCGTGACGCCTTGCTTGGACGAGGAAATGAGGGCGCGCGCTGGGTCGGCGTGTCGCAAGAGCCCTGCACGGACCCCGGCTGGGTTGAACTGCACGTGCGCGACAACGCCGGCGGCATCGACCCGGCGGTGATCGAGCGCATCTTCGAGGCCTTCTTCACCACCAAGCCGATCGGCAAGGGTACGGGGCTGGGGCTGTCGGTGAGCCACGACCTGATCCGCAACATGGGCGGCAGCCTGTCTGTGGATAACTTCAAGGGCGGTGCGCGTTTCGTCATCCGCCTGCCGAGGCAGACCATCACCGTTTGAGCGAGCGGAAATGAAAAACGCCTGCGGATGCAGGCGTTTTTCGTGGTGCGCGGCGCGGGATCAGCCGATGAAGCGCGAGGACAGCCAGAACAGGCCGGCGGACAGCGCGATCGACACCGGCAGGGTCAGCACCCAGGCCATGAGGATGTTGCGGATCGTGCTGCCTTGCAGGCCGCTGCGGTTCGCCACCATGGTGCCCGCCACGCCCGAGGACAACACGTGTGTCGTGGACACCGGCAGGCTGTAAATGTTGGCCATGCCGATGGCGGCGGTCGCGGTGAGCTGGGCGGCGATGCCCTGGGCATAGGTCATGCCCTGCTTGCCGATCTTCTCGCCGACGGTGAGCACCACGCGCTTCCAGCCGACCATGGTGCCGATGCCCAGGGCCAGGGCCACCGCGATGATCACCCAGAAGGGCGCGTATTCGGTGGTGCTGGTCAGGTCCTTGCGCAACTTCTCGAGGTCCGCCTTCTCGCGGGACGGCAGCTCGGACAGCTTGCCGACCTTCTTCGCGGTGTCATCCAGGCACAGCAGGTAGCGGCGCACCTGGACGCGCTCGTCGTCATTCAGGTCGTTGTAGCTGGAAACGCCGTGCAGATCACTCAGCAGGCCCTTGAGGGTCGCTTCGGTCTGTTTCGGCTCGCAGCGGTACAGGTCAGGCATGTCCGCTTCGCCGGCCTTGCCCAGGGCGAGCATCTCGCCGAGGGTATCGGAGTGGCGGTTGTAGAACTGCTGCAGGTGGATGGCGGCGTCGCGGGTGCGCTCGATCTGGTAGGTGGTGCTGTTCAGGTCGAGAACGAATTTCGCCGGGACGATGCCGATCAGCACCAGCATGATCAGGCCGATACCCTTCTGGCCGTCGTTGGAGCCGTGCACGAAGCTCACCGTCATGGCCGAGATCACCAGTACCAGGCGGTTCCAGAACGGCGGGTGCTTCTTCTCGTCGACGTCGCGGCGGGTTTCCGGGGTCTTGTGCATCTTCGACAGCGGGTACAGCCACTTCAGGCCGATCAGCAGGGCGCCGGCGACGACGAAGCCGGCCAGCGGCGAGAAGATCAGCGACAGGCCGATGTCGATGGCCTTGCCCCAGTTGATCCCGTCGGCCACCGGTACGCCGTTGATCAGGGCGTTCGCCAGGCCCACGCCGAGGATCGAGCCGATCAGGGTGTGCGAGCTGGAGGCGGGGATGCCGAAGTACCAGGTGCCCAGGTTCCAGGTGATGGCCGCGGCGAGCAGCGAGAACACCATGGCCAGACCGTGGCCGGTATTCACGTTGATCAGCAGCTCCACCGGCAGCAGGTGGACGATCGCGTAGGCGACGCCAACGCCGCCGAGCAATACGCCGAGGAAGTTGAAGATGCCGGAGAGGATCACCGCGCGGTACGGGGACATGGCCTTGGTATAGATAACCGTGGCCACCGCGTTGGCGGTGTCGTGGAAGCCGTTGATGAACTCGAACGCCAGGACGAATGTGAGTGCCAGCACCAGGCTGACACCCACCCAGACATCGAGTCCGCTGAAGAGATCGAACATGAAAATTCTATGACCGGTCGGAGACGGGGCGGCGATTATGCCAGAAGCTTGGAGCACCGTATTTAGCCTGAAACGGTTTCTCCAATTTGCGCGACGCCTCGTCGCACGGCGCTTTCAGGCAGGGTGGAAAAAGTTTGCAATGCTTCCACGCGGGCCGCCGGCCCATCGGATGAGTGTTTGCAGGCCAACTGGCGGGCTCCCCCACGGAGCGCTGCTTGCCCATCGCTTCAAGACTCCCCACAACGGATTCGGGCGGGTCTTTCAGGCTGGGGCCGTACCTGCGATTTAAACGGAAGCGCCTTCCTGATCCTTTTTCTGTCGTTCTTCTTCGATTCTTTCCAGTTCCCGGTCGAAGGCCTTGTCCTGCACGCTGGGTCGCTTGCGCCAGGGTTTCTTGCCGGGTTCGGGCTGGGCGGCATAAAGGGTCACTTCGCCGCCCTGTTCATCCTTGAAACGTTGCTCCTGGCGCTCCAGTTCCGCGCGCAGTTCGTCTTTGGTCACGATCATTCCTGATGACTGAAAGCTGATGACTAAAAGCTGATGATTTGAAGAGGGTGACTGGCAGCCGCTGACGATGTGTCGTTCGCTGGCCGTCGACGTCCCGCCTGGGCGGCACCCTGGAAGTGTAGACGCTCAGCTTGCACTGGCGTGCGGGCTGCAAAAACGGCGCGGATTATAACCTTTCGCGGGGGGAGGTCGGGCGGGGATCGCCGACGGACGGTTTCGCCCCCCAGCTGGCGCGGGCTGAGCTCACCTCAGCCGGTGCGGCTGAGGTTCAGTTCGCCGATCTTTTCCAGGCGTGCGCGGACGATGTTGCGGCTGATGCCCAGCAGACGGCCGGTCTGCAACTGGTTGCCATGGCAGAAGTGGTAAGCGGTGCGGAACAGCACTTCCTCGACGTGCTCGTAGAGGTCGGGCTTGTTGCTTTCGAACAGTTCCAGCAGCGCCTGCTCCAGGGTGGCCTCGACGCGGGGGGCCAGGGCGTGGGGGAAGGCTTCGTGGCGCAGCGAGTCATGGCGTGGTGCCGATGGCAGCTCGGCGAGTTGCAGGTCGCCCGGTTGTACCTGCTGGTTACGGCATACCAGCAGAGCGTGGTGAATGGCGTTCTCCAGCTCACGGATGTTGCCCGGCCAGGTGTGGCCCAGCAGCTTGCGCTCGGCCTCGGGGCTCAGGGAGGCACGGTTGTAGCCCAGGCGCTGGCAGTGCTCTTCCAGGAAGAATTCAGCCAATGGCAGGATGTCGCCGGGACGCTCGCGCAGCGGCGGCAGGCGGATGGTGGCGACGTGCAGGCGGTAGAACAGGTCCTCGCGGAAATGTCCGGCTACTACGGCGTCGGCCAGGTTGACGTTGGTGGCGGCGACTACCCGCACGTTGATCGGCACAGGCGTGCGCGATCCCAGTCGCACGACTTCGCGTTCCTGCAGCACGCGCAGCAGCTTCACCTGCATGTTCAGCGGCAGGTCACCGATTTCGTCGAGGAACAGGGTGCCGCCGTTGGCCGATTCGAACCAGCCGGCCTTGCTGCTGGTGGCGCCGGTGTAGGCGCCTTTCTCGTGGCCGAACAGTTCGCTTTCCACCAGCGTCTCGGAAAACGCGCCGCAGTTCACCGCCACGAAGGGCGCACCGCTACGGCGGCTGAGCTTGTGGATATGTCGCGCGACCAGTTCCTTGCCGGTGCCGGTCTCGCCAATGATCAGCGCGTTGGCTTCGCTGGGCGCCAGGCGCTCGATACGGTTGAGCAGCTCCTGCGAGCGCGGGTCCTTGAACACCAGCACCGTGGCGCGGACCGACTTGGTTTGCTCGCGGGCATTGGGAAGGGTCAACAGCGACATGGCAGGTTCCTGGCGTACCGAATGAGTGGCAGCGCCATACTGCGGCATTTTTGATATTTCAAAAAATTATCAATTCGAATTTATATATAACCACTTTATTTTTTGCCGCGTGCGAATCAACGCGGGCCGGGCGGGATGACATGCAGGATCGCGTCGCAGCCCTCGCGAATACTGGGCTGCAAGCTACGCTCAGAGTGGCAATTCCACCCTGGGAGACCACTCCATGACCACCGTTCGGATTCCGCTGCTCGTCCTGGCTCTGCTTTTTTCGGCTCAAGGCTTTGCCGCCACCGCCGCGCAGACCGCTCAGCAGGAGAAGATGAAAACCTGTAACGCCGATGCCACCACCAAGGCGCTCAAGGGCGATGAACGCAAGGCGTTCATGAGCACCTGCCTGAAGGCTGGCGGCGGCGAAACCAAGGCCACGACGGCGCAGCAGGAAAAAATGAAGACCTGCAACGCCGATGCGACCAAGAAGGCGCTCAAGGGTGACGAACGCAAGGCGTTCATGAGCACTTGTCTGAAGAAGTGAGGACGGAGCGCGGCAGGGCCGCGCGGGGCACGAAAAAGGGCAGCCATGGCTGCCCTTTTCAATGGTGTCTGTCTCCTCGGCCCGGCGTTACAGCCCCGAGAACACCAGCCAGGCCGCGGCCAGGGCGTAGAGGACGATCACCGCATCCATGCGCAGCGCAGGCGGGAGTCGCCGCACAAGGTTCATTTCTTGGCCACCGCGGACCAGAAGCCCTGGGCATTGCGGAAGGGCTGGCGGGCCATCTGTTCGGGGCGAGTGATGCCGTCGGCACGCAGGGCGTTGACGAGGGCGGAAAAGGACTTGGCGCTGTAACTCATGATCGGGCTCCCGATGCTTTCTCTCCTTGGAGTGGAGCTATGAAAACACCCGGGCCGCAATCGACGGAAATGGATCGTCTTAAGGGTGACCATCGATGAAATTGATGGAAGGCCAGGTCAGTTCCAGCTGGCTCCTGAAATGCCGTGCCTCACCGGTTATCGGGTCGACGAACTCCAATTGCCGGGCCAGCAGCTTCAGTGGCTTGTCGAAGTCTTCAGCTGGCCGCTCGCCGCGCGGCGGCAGCGTTGGGTAGAGCGGATCGAAGCACAGCGGCGCGCCCAGGCTCGACATGTGCACGCGCAACTGGTGACGTTTGCCGGACACCGGATGCAACCCGTAGCGCCAAAGCTCGCCGCGCTGCTCCAGCACCTCGATGCGCGTTTCGCTGTTGGGTTCACCGTCCACTTCCTGCATGCGGATGAAGGGATCGCCCTCAACCATCCGCGAGCGATGCACCAGCGGGAATTCCTGATGCGGCAGCGCCGGGGCGATGGCCTCGTAAATCTTGTCGATACGCCGTTCGCGGAACAGCGCCTGGTAGGTATCGCGGTTGGTCGGGTTGGCGGAGAACAGCACCAGCCCGGCGGTGAGCCGGTCGATGCGGTGCAGCGGCACCAGCTGCGGGTTATCCAGGCGCCTGGTGAGTCGGGCGAGGAGGGTTTCCTCGACGTACTGCCCGGCGGGCGTCACCGGCAGGAAGTGCGGCTTGTCCGCCACCACCAGGTGTTCATCCGCATACAGGATGCTCTCCTGGAAGGGGATCGGCGCTTCCTGCGGCACCTCGCGGAAGTAATGGATGCGCAGCGCTTCGCGGTAGGGGTGGTCGGGGCCGATGGGCTGGCCGTCGTTGTCCAGCACCTTGCCGCGCGCCATGCGGTCCAGCCAGGTGTCGCGGCTGATCGCCGGGAAGCGCGCGCACAGGCAGTCGAGCACCGTCGTCCAGGGGCCGGCGGGCAGGTGCAGGATGCTGGCGCGTTGCTGGGCGGTGGAGAAACGGGAGCTGGACATGCGGGCAGGCGACCGGGTTCGACAGGCTGCGCATTAGGCCGCAGCGGCGTGGCGGCCGTCAAAGCCGCCACGACTTCCGGTCTTGTAACGGGTAGCTCTCAGGCAGGGATCGGGTTGATCTCCACCGTGATGTGCGCCAGTTCCTCATGAACCTGCAGGCGCTGGCGCACCAGCTCGGGCGTCAGGTCACCGATGCTGGCGAGGCTGAGGATGCAGGCGTAGCGCGACTTGCCCACGCGCCACAGGTGCAGGTCGGTGATGCGCGCCGGATAGGGCAGCTCGGCGACCACCTCGCGGATTTCCTCCACCACCGGGTCGTTCATTTCCGCGTCCAGCAGCACCCGCCCGCTCTGCTTGAGCAGGCCCACCGACCATACAGCCACCAGCACCGAGCCGATCATGCCCATCAGCGGGTCGAGCCAGGCGGCGCCCCAGATCAGCCCGCCGATCAGGGCGATGATTGCCGCCACCGAGGTGGCTGCGTCGGCCAGCACATGGAGATAGGCGGCGCGCAGGTTCAGGTCGTGGCCATGGTCGTGATGGTCATGGCCGTGGTGGTGGTCATGACCATGACCATGAGCGTGATCATGGCCGTGGTGATGATGCTCGCCGCGCAGCAGCCAGGCGCAAGCCAGGTTCACCAGCAGACCGATGACCGCAATGGCGATGGCCTGCTGGTAATGGATCGGCGAAGGGGAGAGCAGCCGTGCGACAGACTCGAACATCATCAGCGCCGCCACGCCCAGCAACAGGATGGCGCTGGTGTAGCTGGCGAGAATCTCGATCTTGAAGGTGCCGAAGGCGAAGCGCGCGTCGCCCTTGAAACGCCGCGCCGCCACATAGGCGAAGAACGCCAGCCCCAGCGCCAGGGCGTGGGAGCTCATGTGCCAGCCGTCGGCGAGCAGGGCCATGGAGTTGAAGAGCCAGCCCCCGGCGATCTCCACCACCATCATCACCACGGTCAGCAGCGCGGCGCGCAGGGTGTTGCGTTCGGCCAGGGGATTGCCTTCATGGAACTGATGGTCGTGGCGACCGTCTTGCGGGTGGGCGGCGTGCTGCATGATGATGGTCCGTAGGATCAGTCTGGATACTATACCCCAGTATACCTTTGGAGTTTTGACGTGGGACATACCATCAAGGACCAGAAGAAGCTGCTGACCCGGGTGCGGCGCATCAAGGGCCAGAGCGAGGCGCTGGAGCGGGCGCTGGAGGCGGGCAGCGAATGTGCGGCGATCCTGCAGCAGATCGCCGCCATCCGCGGCGCGGTGAACGGGTTGATGGCCGAAGTGCTCGAAGGCCACCTGCGTGACCACCTGGGCGCCGAGGATCGTACCGCGGCGCAGCGCCACGAAGACCTGGAACAGGTCATGGGCGTGCTGCGCTCTTATCTGAAGTAGAGCCGCTGAACGGGCACGCCCGCAGGGCGATCAGTCGGACAGCCGCACCGCCAGTTCGTCTGCCTCCTCGGTCCAGTCCGAATCCTGCTGTAGCGCCTCGCGCAGGAACTGCGACTGGGCGGCATTCCAGAATGGCGCGTCCGGCAGTTTCTGGCCCTCGGCGAGGCGGTGGCTGCCGAGGAATGCATCGATTTCCTGGCGCCCTTCTGGCAGGCCCAGTTGCTTGAACAGGGCGCTCAGGCTGTGCTGGCTGGTATCCATGGCGATCTCCTGGGTTGAAGTGGAGCGCGCCGCCACGGCGCGCGGCATTGGAACAACTATAGGAGCCCCTGCCGCCGAGCAAGGTTCGGATTGGCAATTGCGGCGGAAATAGATAGCCTGCTTTCAATCGTCCCCGAACACGCTCCGCCACCCACCGCCAGGCCCGTCCATGAGCTCGTCCGAGCAGCGAACCGCCTCCGTCACCCTGCGCATCCTCGCGACCGTCTTTTTTACCTTCGTCCTGTTCCTGAGCATCGGCCTGCTGCTGCCGGTGCTGCCCGGCTTCGTCCACGAAGGCCTGGGCTATTCGACGGTGATCGCCGGCGTGGTGATTGGCCTGCAGTACATCGCCACCCTGCTGTCCCGCCCGCTGGCGGGCTACGTAGCCGATACCTATGGGGCCAAGCGCGCCGTGCTCTACGGCCTGGGCGTTCTGGGCGCCGGCGGCGTGCTGGTGCTGGCGTCCACCAGCTTCGAAGCCGTGACCCGGGTGAGCCTGATCCTGCTGCTCGGCAGTCGCCTGCTGTTCGGCCTGGCGCAGGGGCTGCTGGGCATCGGTACGGCGAGCTGGGGCATTGCGCTGGTGGGCACGCAGAACACCGCCAAGGTGATTTCCTGGAACGGCATCGTCAGCTACGGCGGCATCGCCATCGGGGCGCCGCTGGGGGTGACCATGTCGGCCTCGCTGGGCCTCTGGAGCCTGGGCGTAAGCATTCTGGTGCTCACCGTGCTGGGCTGGCTGGCAGCCCGTGGTCGTGCGGAGGTCCCGATCATCCCCGGCGTGCGCATGGCCTTTCACGCGGTGCTCGGCCGCGTGCTGCCC
The DNA here is from genome assembly GCF_044746165.1 of Pseudomonas sp. NPDC086581. Classification (NCBI taxonomy): domain Bacteria; kingdom Pseudomonadati; phylum Pseudomonadota; class Gammaproteobacteria; order Pseudomonadales; family Pseudomonadaceae; genus Pseudomonas; species Pseudomonas sp. NPDC086581. The sequence continues at coordinate 88,203 of NZ_JBIVBR010000005.1, forward strand.
TACGGAATGTGCGTGATGCTCGGCTCCATTGGCTTCGGCACCCTGGCGACCTTCATCACTCTCTATTACGGCAGCCAAGGCTGGGCGAACCCGGCCTGGTGCCTGACGGCCTTCGGCGTCTGCTTCGTCGGTGCGCGGCTGATCTTTTCCGGCATGGTCAATCGCTTCGGCGGCTTTGCCGTCGCGGTGGTCTGCCTCGGCGTGGAGGTCTTCGGCCTGCTGCTGCTCTGGCAGGCGCCGGGGCCGGGCTTTGCCCTGCTAGGCGCGGCGCTCACCGGTTGCGGTCTGTCGCTGGTCTATCCGTCGCTGGGCGTCGAGGCGGTGCTGCGCATCCCGGCCAGCAGCCGCAGCGCGGGACTGGGCGCCTACGCGCTGTTCTTCGACCTGGCGATGGGCATCGCCGGCCCGCTGATGGGGCTGGTTGCCGCCCGTCACGGCTATGCGTCGATCTTCCTGGTCGCCGCCGGGCTGGCGCTCTGCGGCTTCTTCATCTGCTTCGGCCTGCTGCGCTTTACCCGGCAGCAGCACGAGGAGTTACCCAGGGACTGATTGGGTTGCCTGGGGCCGGGGTGCATCACACCGGCGGGAAGGCCTTGAAGACGTCCAGCGCTTCAGCCTGTTGCGTCCAATCGCGGACCGCCGGATAGCTCTGCGCCGGGATGTCTTCGGAATGCAGCAGCTGCACGAAGGTCCAGGCCACCGCGATGCTCAGCCCGGCCTGGTCCAGCGGTGCGCCGACATCCAGCGACATCTCGCGCAGCTCGCTCTCCAGCTGCGCCAGGGCGGCGTGCAACTGCTGGTCGACCCGTTCCTGCCAGGTGGCGAGCTGCTTTTCCTGCGGCCGCTGCTGCTCGTAGTAGCGCTGCACCGACTTTTCCATGACCGCCAGGGCCAGGCCCAGCAAGCGCGTGGCGCGCACCCGTGCGGCGGGCTCGGCAGGCATCAGGCTGCGCCCGGCCAGGTGTTCGAGACAATCGATAATCAGGGTGGAATCCATCAATACCTGGCCGTCGCCCAGCACCAGGGTGGGCGCCTTCACCACCGGGTTTATGCCGCGGAATTTCTCATAGGTACTGAACACAGACAGCGACTGGTGGCTGAACTCGATGCCGAGCAGGCGCAGGGTGATGGCGACGCGGCGCACGTAGGGCGAGTCGAGCATGCCGATCAGGTGCGGAAGCTTCTGTTGCATGGGCACATCCTGTTAGTGGAAATTGCATCGTGGTTGGCGCGGCTGTCCGCTAAGTGGCCATGAATCTAGCGGCTTTGGCAGCTGGGAAATAGCGACGATTAGTGACCAATTTGGTTAGGAAAACTTACATGAGTGCATTGCCGCCGCTTTCAGCCCTGCGCAGTTTCGAGGCCGTTGCCCGGCTCGGCAGCGTGACCCTCGCCGCCAGCGAACTGCACGTTACTCATTCGGCCATCAGCCAGCAGGTGCGCCAGTTGGAAAGCCTGCTGGGCATCATCCTATTGCAGCGCGAGGGCCGGGGCTTGCGCCTGAGCGAGGAAGGCCGCCTGTATGCCCTGCAGATTCGCGGCGCGCTGCGCGATATCGCCGAGGCGACCCGTCTGGCAAAAGCGCGTCCGGGTGAGGATGAGCTGGTGGTGGCGCTTACCCCTTCCTTCGGCCAGAAGTGGCTGCTGCCGCGCCTGCCGGGCTTCCGCGCAGCTTATCCACAGTACCGCCTGCGCCTGCTGGCCAGCCTGGAAGTGATGGACTTGCGCCAGGGCTTGGCCGATGTGGCGATCCGCATCGGCCAGGGCCACTGGGAAGGGCTGGCGCAGGACCATTTGTTCGAGGACGAAGTGGTGGTCGTCGCCGCGCCGGACTTCAATGGCGGACGTCTGCCCCGGACGCCGTCGGAGATCCTCTGCTGCCCGCGCGTCACAGGCTTCGAGTCCTGGCTGGGCTGGTGCCAGGCGGCTGGCGTGGCGGTGCCCCAGGAGCCGGCGGAGTTCGTGGTGAACGACTCCAACCTGAGCATCGAGGCGGTGCGCATGGGGCAGGGGATTGGTCTCGAACGGCGCAGCCTGGTGGCCGGCGCGCTGGAAAGTGGCGAGCTGGTGGCGCTGAGTGATCTGCGCGTGCCGTATGGCTTCCCCTACTGGCTGGTATGGCCCGAGCGCGAGGCTACCCAGGCCAAGGTGGCGGCGTTTGCCGGTTGGTTGTCTGGCGAGGTGGAGCGTTATCTTGGCGCCATTGCCTGAGCTTGCTCGCGAACACAGCCGCTGGAGCGCCTGAAAGTACGCCTGCCGCTTTCTCTTGCTGGTTCGGCGTGCACCCCGGCCCCAGGTCAAGGTGCTCCGGGGGCGTGCCTGGCGATTGATCCGGGGCCGGCGGGCGCCGGCCCCGGTTGGCCTCAGAAGGCCTCGTCAATGTAGTGGATGGGATAGTCGGGGCTCTTGTACTTGCCGATCTTGCCGCGCCGGGGCAGTTTCACCTCGTCCTGCGGGATGGTCTTGTACGGAACGTGCTTGAGGATGTGGTTGATCACGTTCAGACGCACGCGCTTCTTGTCTTCAGACGGCGCCACGATCCAGGGTGCCCAAGGCGAGTCGGTGGCGGCGAACATCAGGTCGCGGGCACGGGTGTAGTCGTCCCAGCGAGTGAAGGACTTCAGGTCCATCGGCGAGAGCTTCCAGGTCTTGCGACCGTCGGTGATGCGGTCCTTCAGGCGGCGCTCCTGCTCCTCGGGGCTGACCTCCAGCCAGAACTTCAGCAGGATGATGCCGGACTCGGTGAGCATGCGCTCGAACAGCGGTGTCACGGCGAGGAACTTGTCGGCCTGTTCCTCGGTGCAGAAGCCCATCACTCGCTCGACGCCGGCGCGGTTGTACCAGCTGCGGTCGAAGATCACCACTTCACCGGCGGACGGCAGGTGCTTGATGTAGCGCTGTGCGTAGAGCTGGGACTTCTCACGCTCGGTGGGCGTGGGCAACGCCACCACACGAAACACCCGCGGGCTGACTCGCTCGGTGAGCGCCTTGATGGTGCCACCCTTGCCGGCGCCATCGCGGCCTTCGAAGATGATGCAGACCTTCAGGCCCTTGCTCACCACCCACTCCTGCAGCTTGACCAGTTCGACCGAGAGTTTGCGCAGGTGCTCCTCGTACTCCTTGTTCTTCATCTTCCCGGCCTGCTCGGGGGCCGGGTTCTTCGCCTTGCTCTTCTTTCCCATCTCTTCCTCCATGGCTGGCCTGGAACGGCCGTCGAATCAGCATAGCCGCTGGTCGGTGGAACGAACGGTGATGCGGTCTTTTTCGAAAATGTCGGAGAGGCCCGGTTGTGGGCCCGTTTGTGTAAATGAAGAGGTCGGGCGTTTCGCGGTGGTGGGGAAATCCTCCCGCCAGGTGGGGAAAAAGGCTGCTCCGGCGCGCGGTTTTTGGTGAAATGCCCGTCATCCCCGGCGGGCACCCCAAGTTGCCCGCTCCGCATCAGGAGACACGATGAGCGAGCAGCGACTGACCCCCGGCCTGATGGTGATCCATGGCAACCATCCGGAAGCGCTGCGCGACCTGCTGGTGCAGTGGATGAGCCTGCACCCACTGGCGCCGCTGGAGAACGAAGTCATCCTGGTGCAGAGCAACGGCATCGCCCAGTGGCTGAAGCTGGCGCTGGGACGCGATGTGCAGGACGGTGGCTGTGGCATAACCGCCGCGCTGGACGTTCAACTGCCCGCGCAATTCCTCTGGCGCGCCTACCGGGGTGCGCTGGGCTGCGATGAAATCCCCGAAGTCTCGGTGCTCGACAAGGCCCCGCTGACCTGGCGCCTGATGCGCCTGCTGCCGACGCTGCTGGCGCGCGACGAGTTCGCCACCCTGCAACGCTTCCTCGCCGACGACGCCGACCTGCGCAAGCGCCACCAGCTGGCCGAGCGCCTGGCCGACCTGTTCGACCAGTACCAGGTCTACCGCGCCGACTGGCTGGAAGACTGGAGCCGCAACGTCGATCAACTGCGCTTGGCCAACGGCAGCGTGCGCGAGCTGGACGCCGACAACCGCTGGCAAGCCGCCCTGTGGCGCGCACTGCTCGCTGACGTCGGCCCCGAAGGCCTTGCCACCAGCCGGGCCGGCGTACACGGGCGCTTCATCGAGAAACTCAAGGCCGCCGACAACCTGCTGCCGAACCTGCCGCGCCGCGTGGTGGTGTTCGGCATCTCCGCGATGCCTGCGCAGACGGTAGAGGCTCTCGCCGTACTGGCGCGTCACGCCCAGGTGCTGCTCTGCGTGCACAACCCCTGCCGCCATCACTGGGCCGACATCGTTGCCGACAAGGACCTGCTGCGCCATGAGTACCGCCGCCAGCGCCGCCGCGCCGGCACCCCGGAGCTGCTCAGTGACGACCAGCAACACCAGTACGCCCAGCCGCTGCTGGCTGCCTGGGGCAAGCAGGGCCGCGACTACATCAACCTGCTCGACCAGTACGACGACCCGGAAACCTACCGCGCGCGCCTGGGTGCGGTGAGCAATGGGCGCATCGATCTGTTCAGCGAGGTGGAGCCGGGCAGCCTGCTCGGCCAGCTGCAGGACGACATCCTCGAACTGCGACCGATCAACGAGACCCGCGAACGCTGGCCGGCGGTCGACCCGCAGGCCGACGACTCGGTGCGTTTCCACGTCGCCCACAGCGCCCAGCGCGAAGTGGAAATCCTCCACGACCAGTTGCTCGCGCGCTTCGATGCCGACCCGACGCTGCGCCCGCGCGACGTGATCGTCATGGTCCCGGACATCAACCCCTACGCGCCGCACATTGAGGCCGTTTTTGGCCAGATCGCCCGTGACGACAAACGCTTCATCCCCTACACCCTGGCCGACCAGGGCCAGCGCGGCCGCGAGCCGCTGCTGGTAGCGCTGGAACACCTGCTGCGCCTGCCCGACAGCCGTTTCGCGGTGAGCGAGATTCTCGACCTGCTGGACGTTGCCGCCGTGCGCGCGCGCTTCGGCCTGGCCGATGCCGACCTGCCGCTGCTGCGCCGCTGGATCGATGGCGCCGGCGTGCGCTGGGGCCTCGACGGCCAGCAGCGCGAACGCCTCGGCCTGCCCGCCGCCGCCGAAGCCAACAGCTGGCGCTTCGGCCTGCGGCGCATGCTGTTGGGTTTTGCGGTGGGCGAGGGCGAAGCCTTCCAGGGCATTCAGCCCTATGCGGAAATCGGCGGTCTCGACGCCGCCGCCCTCGGCCCGCTGGCCGGCCTGCTCGGCGCGCTGGAAAAGGCCTGCGACCTGCTCGCCGAGGAAGCCGATGCGGTGACCTGGGTGCAGCGCCTGCGCAACCTGCTGGAAGACTTCTTCCAGGTCACCGACGACCATGACGAACTGCTCCGCCAGCAACTGCTGGACCTGCTCGATGATTGGCTGAAAACTTGCGAGTACGCCTGTTTCACCGACCTGCTGCCGCTCTCGGTGGTGCGCGAGGCCTGGCTCAGCGGCCTGGATGCCGGTGGCCTGAACCAGCGTTTCCTCGCCGGCGCGGTGAGCTTCTGCACCCTGATGCCGATGCGCGCGATTCCCTTCCAGCTGGTCTGCCTGCTGGGCATGAACGACGGCGACTACCCACGCCCGCAGTCGCCGCTGGACTTCGACCTGATGCGCAACGACTACCGCCCCGGCGACCGTTCGCGGCGCGAGGACGACCGTTACCTGCTGCTCGAAGCGCTGCTTTCCGCGCGCCGCCAGCTCTACGTCAGTTGGGTTGGACGAAGCATCCGCGACAACAGCGAGCGCCCGCCATCCGTGCTGGTCGGCCAGCTGCGCGACCACCTCGCCGCCGGCTGGCAGGGCGCCAACGGTAGCGACCTGTTGCATGGACTAACCCTGGAACACCCGCTGCAACCCTTCAGCCGCGCCTATTTCGATGCGCCCTCGGCGCAGGGTATCGATGGCCTCTACACCTACGCCCGCGAATGGCGCGACGTGCACCGCGAGCATGACGGCGAGGCGAATGATGCGCCGCTGGCGCCACCGGTGCTGGATGCACCCATCGGCCTGCGCGTGCTCTCGGACTTCCTCGCCAACCCGGTCGGCGCCTTCTTCCTGCAGCGCCTCAAGGTGCGCTTCGGCGAGGAACAACTGACCGGCCAGGACGAAGAGCCCTTCGAGCTGAATGGCCTGGATGTCTGGCAATTGCAGTTCGAACTCTGCGAGCGCCTGCGCCCGTGGGTGGAACAGCATTGGCAGGATGATCAGCTGGGAGCGCAACTCACCGCCCAGGTCGAGCGCCTGCGCCGCGAAGGCCGGCTGCCGCTGGCAGCCTTCGGCGACTTCTCGGCCCAGGCGCTGGTGGCGCCGCTGCACGACCTGCTGGCGCGCTACCGCGAACAGCTGGAGCACTGGTCGCAGGTGGAAGACGAGCAGCGCGAACTCAATCACGAACACGCCGGCATCGAACTGGCCGACTGGCTCGGCGGCCTGCGCCGCAATGCCGACGGCCAGCTCGCCAGCCTGCACCTGGTCAGTGGCAAGCTGCATGAAGGCAAGGGCTACAAATGGCATGGACTGGTGCGCCCGTGGGCGCGTCACCTGGCGTTGCAACTGTGTGGCGAACCGGTGACCAGCGTGCTGGTCGGCCTGACCGGCACCCTGGAATTCCCGCCGCTGCCGGCGCAGGAAGCCCGCGCCGAACTGGATGCGCTGCTGGATGCCTGGTTCCAGGGCATGAGCCGCCCGCTGCCGGTGGCCTGCAAGGCGGCGTTCGCCTGGCTGTCTGCTGGCGATGACGAAGACCGTGCAGCCCGCGAAGCTGCCAAGCGCTACGACGGCGGCTTCAACCTGAGCGGTGAGGTGGCGTCTTCGGCGGCGCTGGCGCGGGTCTACCCGGACTTCGCCGCGCTCAACGCCAGTGGGGAATTCGCGGCCTGGGCGCAGAAGCTGTACGGACCGCTATTTGCGATTCTGCAGCGCAAGGAGGCCGAACAATGAGCGCCGTCGAGCTCAATCCTCTCGACTTCCCGCTGCACGGTAGCCGGCTGATCGAGGCCAGCGCCGGCACCGGCAAGACCTTCACCATCGCCTTGCTCTACGTACGCCTGGTCCTCGACCACGGCGGCGAGCAGGCTGCGTTCGGACGGCCGCTGAGCCCGCCGGAAATCCTCGTGGTGACCTTCACCGAAGCCGCGACCCAGGAACTGCGCGAACGTATCCGTGCGCGCCTGGGCGAAGCCGCGCGCTGCTTCGCCGAGCCCGAGCAGAAACACGACGGCCTGCTGGTGAAACTGCGCGACAGCTACGCCGCCGAGCGCTGGCCCGGCTGCGCGCGCCTGCTGCGGCTGGCCGCCGAATGGATGGACGAAGCCGCCGTCTCGACCATCCACAGCTGGTGCTACCGCATGCTGCGCGAGCACGCCTTCGACAGCGGGAGCCTGTTCACCCAGGACCTCGCCGCCGACCAGAGCGAACTGCTCGCCGAAGCTGTGCGCGACTACTGGCGACGCAACTTCTACCCGTTGGGTGTGGCGGCGGCCAATGCCGTGCGCCATTGCTACGCCGGCCCCGAAGCGCTGGCCCGCGCACTGCAACCGCTGCTTTCGACGCAGGAAGCTGGCTTCCGCTTCGCCGACCAGCCGCTCACGGCACCGGCCTCGTTGGCCGATCTGCTGGAGACTACCGGTCAGTTCTACGATGAACTTGCTGCCGCCGAAAGCCGCGCCCGTGAAGCCTGGGCGGCGGATCGCCAGAGTGTCGGCGACCTGCTGCGCAACCTTCGCGGCGATCTCAACGGCAACAGCTATCGCGGCAAGGATGACGACGCCGTGTTCGCCGGCTGGATCGAAGCGCTGGATGCCTGGAGCGAAGGCGCCGACGCACCGGACAACCTCGCCAAGTTCGGCCAGACGCGGATCAAGGTGAAAGCCAAGGCGGTGGTGCCGGAACACCCGGCGCTGCAAGCCATCGATGCGTGGGTCGAGCGTTCCGAGGGGCGCCCGGAGATCGCACCGCAACTGCTGCTTCACGCTCTGGGCGAAGTGCGGCACAACCTGGAAGTGGAGAAGCAGAAGCGCGCCGAACTCGGCTTCGACGACCTTCTGGTGCGCCTCGACCGCGCCCTGGCCGGCAATGGCGGCGAGCGCCTGGCCGAACGGATTCGCGAGCAGTTCCCGATTGCGCTGATCGACGAATTCCAGGACACCGACCCGCTGCAGTACCGCATCTTCGAGCGCGTCTACCGCATCTCGGAGAACCCCAGAAACCTCGGTCTGTTCATGATCGGCGACCCCAAGCAGGCGATCTACGCCTTCCGTGGCGCCGATATCCACACCTACCTGCGCGCCCGTGCCGCCACCGCTGGGCGGCACTACACGCTGGGCACCAACTACCGCTCGACGCTGGCCATGGTGAACGCCGCCAACCGCTGCTTCCTGTTTGCCGAAGCCCATCCGCGCGGCGCCTTCCGCTTCGCGATGGAGGGTCAGGAAAACCCGGTACCGTTCCTCAACGTCGATGCGCGTGGCCGCGATGAAACGCTGCTTCTGGAAGGCAGCGAAGCGCCGGCCATGACCTTCTGGCAACTGGACAACGACGGCCAGGTCTGCGGCTCCACGCTGTACCGCCAGCAGATGGCCGAGCGCAGCGCGAGCGCCATCCAGCGCTGGTTGAGTTCCGCGCAGAGCGGCTTCCGCGACGCCGATGGCCAGTGGCGCGCCCTGCGCCCGGCAGACATCGCCATCCTCGTGCGCGGTCGCAGCGAAGCCGAAGCCGTGCGCGGCGAACTGGCGAAACGCCGGCTTGCCAGTGTCTACCTGTCCGACCGCGATTCGGTGTTCGACAGCCCCGAAGCCGTCGACCTGCTGCACTGGCTGCGCGCCTGCGCCGACCCCGGCGACGATGGCGCGCTGCGCATCGCCCTGGCGACCCGCAGCCTGGCACTGGACTGGGCGACCCTGGAGCGGCTGAACCAGGACGAGCGCTTCTGGGAAGACATGGTGCTGCGCTTCCGCGACTACCGCGTGCTCTGGCAACAGCAGGGCGTGCTGCCGATGCTGCGTCGACTGCTCGCCGACTTCGCCCTGCCGGCGCGCCTGCTGCGCGAAACCGATGGCGAGCGCAGCCTGACCAACCTGCTGCACCTGGCCGAGTGGCTGCAGCGCGAAGCGGTGGAACTGGACGGCGAACACGCGCTACTGCGGGTGCTCGCCGAGCAACTGGAGAGCCCGTCCAGCGAGGAAATCCTCCGCCTGGAAAGCGACGCCGACCTGATCAAGGTGGTGACCATCCACAAGTCCAAGGGCCTGGAGTACCCGCTGGTGCTGCTGCCCTTCATCTGCACCTGGCGTGAACTGGACGGCAAGAGCGGTACGCCGCCGAGCTTCCAGTCCGGCGAATCGCGAGTGGTCGAACTGTCCCGCGACAAGGAACTGGCCAAGGCCGCGTTCCAGCAGGCCAACGACGAGCGCCTGAGCGAGGATATGCGCCTGCTCTACGTGGCTCTGACCCGCGCGCGCCACGCCGTGTGGCTGGGCATGGCGCCGCTGGTGATGAGCAACAGCAAGAACCCCGAACTGCACAAGGGCGCCATGGGCTACCTGCTCGGCGGCGGCAACGCACTGAGTGTCGAGGACGTGGCCGCGCGCCTGGGCGACTTGCAGGCCGGCCAGGCGGAAATAGCCCTGGAGCCGGCACCGGAAGTCGGTACGCAAGTCTTCGTGGGTCAGCAGGCCGGCGAGCTGGGCGCGGCCCGCGAACCGCGCCGTCGGGTGGCGGAAAAATGGTGGATCGCCAGCTATTCCGCGCTGGCGGCGCTGGCTACCGAAGACGACAGCGAAATCGCCCCGGCACCGGCCGCCCACGAACCCATCAGCGCCGGCGAAGACCTGCTGCGTGAAAGCAGCCTGGAAGAACACCGCGAGCTGGAATCTGTGCCCGCACCCTTCAGTCTGCACGCCTTCCCGCGCGGTGCGAACCCCGGCAGCTTCCTCCACGGCTTGCTGGAGTGGGCCGCCGACGAAGGCTTCAACGTCGACGAAGAACAGCTGCGCGACCAGATCGCCCGGCGCTGCGCCGTGCGCGGCTGGGAAGAGTGGATCGAGCCGCTCGCCGGCTGGCTCGGGCAGTACCTGCGCACGGCGTTCCGCGTGCCCGATGCGGCGCCCGTCAGCCTGGCCGGGTTGACTACTTTCCAGAAGGAAATGGAGTTCTGGTTCTCCACCCGCCACGTCGATACCCAGCGTCTCGACGCTGCCGTGATCCGTCATACGCTCGACGGCGTGGCGCGTCCGACGCTGCAGGTAAACCTGCTCAACGGCATGCTCAAGGGCTTCATCGACCTGGTGTTCGAGCACGAGGGCCGCTACTACGTGGCCGACTACAAATCCAACTGGCTGGGCGCCGACGACGAGGCCTACACGCAAAGCGCCCTACGCGAGGCTTTGCTGGAACACCGCTACGACCTGCAGTACGCACTCTACCTGTTCGCCCTGCACCGGCTGCTGCAGGCGCGGCTGCCCGACTATGACTACGACCGCCATATCGGAGGCGCGATGTACCTGTTCCTGCGCGGCAGTTCCTCGGCGACCCAGGGCATGTACCTGGAGCGCCCGCCAAAGGCGCTGATGGACGAGCTGGACCGGTTGTTCCGCGCGGAGGTGCCGGCATGAAGAGCACCGCGCAAATGCTCGAGCTGATCGGCCGCTGGGCCGAGCGCGGCTGGCTACGCGAGCTGGACCGCGCCTTCGCGATCTTCCTGGTCGAGCGCGCGCCGGACGCCAGTCCGTTGCTGATCCTCGCCGCCGCGCTGGCCAGTCACCAACTCGGTCGCGGGCACGTCTGCCTCGACCTGGAGGCGACGCTGGCTGACAGCCGCTTTGCGCTGTCGCTGCCGCCCGAAGGCGACTCGGCCAAGGACGCCCCGGAGTTGCCCGGCGTACTGCTTGACGGCTTCGACCTCGACGCCTGGCGTGCCGTGCTGAGTGATCCGCGACTGGTCGGCGAAGGCCCTGGCGATACGCCGTTGGTGCTGTCCGGCCGTCGTCTCTATCTGCGTCGCTACTGGCAGTACGAGCGTGAAGTGCGCGCTGGAATCGACCAGCGTCTGCGGCAGGGCGATACGCTGCGTGCCGCGCTTCCCGCTGCCCAGCTGCGTCAGGCCCTGGATGCGCTGTTCCCGAAGAAGCCCGGCGCGCCGGCGGACTGGCAGAAGCTCGCCTGCGCGCTGGTCGCCGGCAACGCCTTTGGCATCGTCACCGGGGGGCCCGGCACCGGCAAGACGACCACCGTGGTCAAGCTGCTCGCCCTGCTGCAAAGCCTGGCGCTGGGGGAGGGAGGGCGGCCTCTGCGCATCCGCCTCGCCGCTCCTACGGGCAAGGCGGCTGCGCGACTGAACGAATCCATCGCGGGCGCCGTGCAGCGCCTGGACCTCGCACGGCTGGCCAATGGCGAGGCTGCGCGCGAGGCGATCCCGACCGAGGTGACCACGCTGCACCGCCTGCTCGGCAGCCGGCCGGATAGCCGCCAGTTCCGCCACCACGCCGGCAACCCTCTGGCGCTGGAGCTGCTGGTGGTGGACGAAGCCTCGATGGTCGACCTGGAAATGATGGCCTCGCTGCTCGCCGCATTGCCGCCGCGCGCGCGGCTGATCCTGCTGGGCGACAAGGACCAGCTGGCCTCGGTGGAAGCCGGCGCAGTGCTCGGCGAGCTGTGCAGCCGCGCCCGCGAAGGTCACTACCGCCCGGCCACCCGCGACTGGCTGGAGGCCGTGACCGGCGAATCGATTGACGCCACGCTTCTGGACACCTCTGGCACCGATCTCGACCAGGCCGTGGCGATGCTTCGTCATAGCCACCGTTTCAGCGCCGACAGTGGTATCGGCCAGCTGGCCGAGGCGGTCAACGCCGGCGATATCCCGGCCCTGCGCCAGGTGTGGAAGGCGCAGCACGAAGACCTCGCCCGCATCGCGGTGGACGCCCAGGAAACCCGCAGCCTGCGGGATCTGGTGATCGACGGCGGGCGCGGTGGCGACCTGTTCGGCCCGGTCGGCTACGCCCACTACCTGCGCGTCGTCAGCGGTGCGCGGCCAGCGGACAACGCCGCTCAGTCTGCGCTGGATGGCTGGGCCAGGCAGGTGCTGGAAGCCCACGGTCAGTTCCAGTTGCTCTGCGCCTTGCGCCGCGGGCCCTGGGGCGTGGAGGGGTTGAACAGCCTGATCGGCGACCTGCTGCAACGCGAAGGCTTGATCCCCACGGCTAGCGGCTGGTTCGCTGGTCGCCCGGTGCTGGTCACCCGCAACGACTACGGCCTGGGACTGATGAACGGCGACATCGGCATCACCCTGGCACTGCCGCAGGCGGCCGACGACGGCTCGGTGCGTTGGGTGGCGCGAGTGGCCTTCCCGGCGGGCGACGGTACCGACGCCATCCGCTGGATCCTGCCCAGCCGCCTGCAGGCGGTGGAGACGGTATTCGCCATGACCGTGCACAAGTCCCAGGGCTCGGAGTTCACCCACGCCGCGCTGCTGCTGCCCGACAGCCTCAACCCCATCCTCACCCGCGAGCTGGTCTACACCGGCATCACCCGCGCGCGCAAATGGTTCACCCTGGCCAGCGCCGGTCGCGGCTGGCAGGTGCTTGAGGCCGCGACGGAGCGGCGGGTGCAGCGGGCGAGCGGGTTGCTCGATGGTTAACCCGACGCGCTGAGCGACCGCTCGCATTTCCCCACTTTTTAGATTTATCTGATCCCCACTTTTTAGATTTGTCTGATGTCCGCCTGGCAAGCTTTTCGCCAGGCTGGCGGCCATGAAACTCAAGCAGTTCCTTCGTCGTCAGGATTCGTCCTTTTCCACCCCGAAGGCGGCCCGAAAGCTTCTTCGTCTGCTGGCCGGGGTGGTGATCGCCTGCCTTTTCTTCACCCTCAGCCTGTTCCTTGCCGCGAGCCTCAATAGCGAAGTGTCGCAGTTGCGTCGGCAGATGAACGCGGCCATGTACGAAGCCCAGGATTATCTCGGCCAGCGCGAATCGCTGCTGGAGCACATCAGCCGGGGTGTGACCTGGAAAGTGCGTGAGCCGATGGTGCAGTGGCGCCAGTTGAGCGTGCCTGTGCCGCCCCACGAGCAGATTTTCGTCACCCTCGGCGAGCCCGGTTCCAGCTGGAGCCTGGCGCTGTCCGGGCGCGACCTGGAGGAGATGGAGGCCAAGCGGCTGAACCTGATCTATGTCTCCCCCGAAGACGATCGCACGGTGACGCGGTTGTACGGGGCGCCGGCGCTCAACGCCGTGGTGCCGCCGTCGGTGCTCGAAGCGCTGGCGCAACCTGGTACGCCGACGGAAGAGCGACAGGTGCGCTGGCTCGCCGACCCGACCGACCCGCAGGCGCGGCAGTACCTGTTCACCCGCGTGACCAGCGAGCAGGACAATGGCTGGCTGGGGCTCGAGCTGTTCGGCGCTGACCTCTCCGCGGCCTTCGGTGTGCCCGAAGCCGGGCGCTTCCTGCTGCTGGACCGTGAGCACCGGGCGATTCTCGGCAGCGCGGTCACACCGCAACTCGGCCTGCAGTTCAGCGACCTGTGGGACGGCGACAACTTCGCCTTCAGCGGGCCCGGCCTGCTGCCCAGCCACCTGGCGCTGCTCAAGCACCTGGGCAGCTCCGACTGGTCGCTGATCTACTACTTCAACCTGTACGACCTGCTGCTGCCGATGTGGCCCAGGATCCTCGCATCGCTGGCCTTCCTGCTGGGCTGCTCGCTGCTGGTCTGGGGCATGTGCCGACGCATCAACCGGCGCCTGATCGGCCCGGCGCAGCACCGTCTCGATGCGCTGGTGGAGAACGAGGGGTTCTCCCGCGCGATGATCCAGACCGCGCCGGTGGCGCTCTGTGTGCTGCGGCGCAGCGATGCCGAGGTGGTGCTGGAGAACCGCCTCGCCCAGCAATGGCTGGGCAGCGGCGATGAGCGTCGTTACTGGAGCCATGGCTGGCTGGAGCGCGGCTTCAGCAGTGGCGAGGAGGGCGGCTCGGAAGAGGTGGATACCCATACCGGAAGGCATCTGTACCTGAGCTACACGCCGACCCGCTACAAGGGCGAGGAAGTGCTCTGCTGCGCCTTCAGCGATATCAGCGCGCGCAAGCAGACCGAGGCGGCGCTGGCTGAAGCCAAGCGCCTGTCGGACACTGCCAACGAGGCGAAGACGCTGTTCCTGGCGACCATGAGCCATGAAATCCGGACACCGCTGTATGGCGTGCTCGGCACCCTTGAGCTCCTCGGTCGCACGGCGCTGGATCACCAGCAGTCCGGGTATCTGCGCGCCATCCAGCGCTCGTCCTCGACCCTGCTGCAATTGATCAGTGATGTGCTCGATGTATCGAAGATCGAAGTCGGCCAGCTGGGCCTGGAGCCGGTGGAGTTCTCGCCGCTGGAACTCACCCTCGACAGCGTCCAGTCATACGCTGCGGCGGCTCGCGCCAAGGGCCTGCAGATCTATGCCTGCTGTGACTCGCAGATGCCCGAGCGGGTACTGGGCGACGCCACGCGTATCCGCCAGATTCTCAACAATCTGCTGAGCAACGCGGTGAAGTTCACCGATAGCGGACGCATCGTGCTGCGCGTGCGCGCCGAGACCGGCGAGGGCTGGAACGACACCCTGCACTGGCAGGTGGCCGATACCGGCATCGGCATTCCCGAGGACCAGCAGGCGAACCTCTTCGACGCCTTCTACCAGGTCTCCGGCCAGGCGCGCATGGCCGGTGGTACCGGGCTCGGACTGTCGATCTGCAAGCGCCTGACCGAGCTGATGGGTGGGCAGTTGCGGGTGGTCAGCGACGTGGGGCTGGGCAGCAGCTTTTCCCTCAGCCTGCCGTTGCAATGCGTGGATCGGCAATCTTCCAGCGCCCCCAGGCTGTGCAACTCGATGGTGTGGGTGCACGCTCCGACCCGTGAACTGGCCGATAGCCTCTGCGGCTGGATTGCCCGCTGGGGCGCGCGGGCCCAGGTGGTGGCCTGTGACCAGCCGGTGGAGGAGGATGCTTCCAGTGTCCTGGTGGACCTGCGCTTCAATCCCCATGACCGCAAGCCGCTGCCCGGCTGGCGGGGCTGCCGGGTACTGGTGACCGACCTGGGCGGCGAGCAGCCACGCCAGGAAGGCTGCGACTGGCATGTGGGTCGCTACAACCTCGAAGGACTGCGTCGTGCCCTGGCAGCAGCGCAGGGCTGCGCCAGCAGCGAGGCCGCGCGTCTGGCCGAGACCCTGCCCGATATCGGTCTGGGCCTGCGCGTGCTGCTGGTGGAGGACAACCCGATCAACCAGCTGATCCTGCGCGACCAGCTGGAGATGCTCGGTTGCGCAGTCGAACTGGCCGCCGATGGCCGGCAGGCGCTGTCGCGCTGGCAGCTCGATGCCTTCGACGTGGTGCTCACCGACGTCAACATGCCCCATCTCAACGGCTATGAACTGGCCCGTGCGCTGCGCCAGCGCGGCTATCGTGGGCCGATCGTCGGCGCCACGGCTAACGCCATGCACGAGGAGAACGAACGTTGCCTCGCTGCCGGCATGAACCTCTGCCTGCTCAAACCGGTGGACCTGCGCACCTTGCGCCAATGCCTGACCAGCCTGCCCGCGGAGGTGCCGCCATGCGACATCAGCGAATCCTGATCGTCGAAGACCAGCCCTTCCAGCGCGAATACCTGATCAACCTGTTCCGCGAGCAGGGTGCCGTGCAGCTGCGCGCCGCCGAGGATGGCGCCGAGGCGCTGCGCTGGCTGGAACGGGAACGCTTCGACCTGGTGGTCAGCGACCTGATGATGCCCGGCCTTGACGGCGTGCAACTGATCCAGCGGCTGGCCGCACTGAGCCATCCGCCGCTGCTGGCGATCATGAGTTCGGCTTCGCGCCCGCTGATGGGCAGTGCCTGCATGGTGGCCCGCGCCCATGGCATCACCGTGCTCGAACAGATCGCCAAGCCCGCCCGCGCGCCGGTGATCCGCCGCCTGCTGGAGAAGCTCGTGACACGCCTGGAGCGCGAGGAGCAGCGCCGCGCACCGGATATTCCAGTGCCGACTCGCGAGGAGCTGGAACAGGCTCTGGAGCAGCGGCAGTTCTGTGCATGGTTTCAGCCCAAGGCTTCGCTGATCGACGGCCGCATCGTTGCGGCGGAGGCTCTGGTGCGCTGGGAGCACCCTGGTTATGGTGTGTTGCAGCCGGGCAGCTTCATGGCGGCGCTGACTGCCGCCGGGCTGGACGATGCGCTGCTGTGGGTGGTACTCGAACAGGCGCTGCAGGCCCAGGCCGACTGGGGCAAGCTGGGCTTTCATCTGACGGTGGCGGTCAACCTGCCGACTCATCTGCTGGATGATCCGGACCTGCCGGATCGGCTCGCAGCCTTCGTCGCTGCCCGTGGCGGAGTGCCGGCGCACATCGTTTTCGAACTGCTCGAATGCAGCAGCACGGCAACCCCAGCGAACTACTATGCTGGCACCTGCCGCTTGCGCATGAAGGGTTTTGGCCTTGCCCAGGACGATTTTGGCCAGGGCTACAGCTCGCTGTACAACCTGGTTTCGACCCCCTTCACGGAGCTCAAGATCGATCGCGCGCTGGTGCACGGGTGCGTCGACGACGATGGGCTGGCAGCGGCGTTGGAGAGCATCGTCAAGCTCGGCCGGCAGCTTGGGCTGGAGGTGATTGCCGAAGGCGTGGAGCACCCGGACGAGCTGGCGCTGCTGCGTCGGCTGCGGTGTGATTGCGCCCAGGGCTTCCTGTTCTCCGAGGCGGTGCCGCCTGCCGTATTCACCCGCCAGTTGCTCCAGGAACGCTCCGCGATGGCTCGTTGATCCACGGCAGAAACATCGCAGATGTCAGGGCGGTCGTCGGCCTCCAAGGGGCCGACGGGTCGCCTAATGCCTGACTCACATCTACAGTCTGCTGGTATCCGGCGGGCCCTCCGCCGCCACTTTCCGCGACACCGGATGCTTCGCATGAAGGAACATGACAACGGCTCGATTCGTAAACTGGCGAGCACCTCGCTACGCCTGAATATCGTCTTGCTGTGTGCCGTCTCCCTTGCGCTGATACTCGTTGGCGCCTGTTACTGGGCGCTTGGCCGGCTGGTGCAGGAAGAGCGTGACAAGGTGCATTTCCATTTCAGCCGGCTGGTCGGGGACCTCCACGAGCACGAGGCTTTCCTCAACCGCATCGCCCAGCAGAGCGACGCTTCCACCCAGCGCCAGGACTTGGACGTGATCCCCCTGCAACGTCGAATGTTGGTCAGCGAGCACGGTATGGAGATCCACGAAGGACGGGAGTTCTCCTTCGCCATGCCTTTCACCCTGGCACAGCAGGTGCGTGGCGGCGGCCCACAGACGAGGGCCGGGACTTTCTCTTTCGGCGTGATGCTGGCGAATTTCTACAGCAGTTATTGGAGCACGTCATCCTTCCCGTCGCCGCAAGTGCTGGTGCTCGACCTCAACGGGCCGACCAGCCTGGCGGTGCCCGCCATCGGCAACTTCCGTGATCTTCGCCCAGTGACCCGACGCACCTACCTGCCGGTGATCGAGCAGGTGCGCCAGGTGCTGGAAACACGTTCCCCCCAGCGCAGTGACAGCCGGGTGCACTGGGCCAAGGCGCAGAACTACACCGGAGGCAGTCGCGAACTGCTGGCCTATGTCAGCCTCGACCTGCCCGATGAGCTCTGGTGGGATTCGGACCTGGACCGCAGAGTGGTGGCGGTATCGCTGCTGGATCTGGGGCGGATCAATGACATGGAGCAGATACTCGATCGCCCGGTTTTCGACGAACTGGAGCTGATCACCCCACAAGGTAACGTGCTGATCGATGTCCCCGGTTCGGAAAAGGACTATGCGGATGGGCTCAACATCGACACTGACGGTCTGGTATTCAAGATTCGCAGCGAGTTCGACGGTGGCTGGACCGGGCTCTATCACCTGAGCTATCGCAGTTTCTTCCGCTATGCCAAATGGGAGTTCTTTGGTGGCCTGGCGCTGATCCTGGGCAGCCTGGCGGGTGGCTGGCTGGCGATCTCCTGGTATTCGCGTCGCGTGATCAGGCCAGCACGCCAGGCGCACCTTGATCTGGTCGAGAGCGATGCCTTCAGTCGCGCGGTGATCCAGACCGCGCCGGTGGCGCTATGCGTGCTGCGCCATGGCAGCCACCAGGTGGTGATGCAGAACCGCTTGGCCGAGCAATGGCTGGGCGATGGCGAGGCCATCACCCGCATCAGCCGCGACTGGGACCTCAGCGGACGGGTTGGCGAGGGCAACGGCGAGCTGGTCTTCGAAGTGGAAGGACGCGCGCTGCACGCCAGCTTCGCGCCGACCCGCTACCGGGGCGAGAATGTGGTGCTCTGCGCCTTCAACGACATCAGCGCGCACAAGCAGGCGCAGCAGATGCTGGCCGACGCCAAGCTCACGGCGGATGCCGCCAGCGAGGCGAAATCGGTGTTCCTCGCCACGATGAGCCATGAAATCCGCACGCCGCTCTATGGGGTGCTGGGCACCCTGGAACTGCTCGGCCTGACCGAATTGACCCCGCAGCAGCGCGACTATCTCGCCACCATCCAGCGTTCGTCCTCGACCCTGCTGCAACTGATCAGCGACATCCTCGATGTGTCGAAGATCGAGGCTGGGCAGATGGCGCTGGAGGCGGTGGAGTTCAACCCACTGGAGCTGGCGGAGGGCGTGGTCGCCAGCTATGCGGGCGTAGCCGAGGGCAAGGAGCTGCAGCTCTACGCCTGCATCGACACGAATGTTCCGGGCCTGGTGCGCGGCGATGCTGCGCGTATCCGGCAGATTCTCGCCAACCTGCTGAGCAACGCGCTGAAGTTCACCGACATCGGCCGCGTGGTGCTGCGACTGCGCATCGTGGCCGGCGAAAAGGGCGAGGCGGCCCTGCAGTGGCAGGTGACCGATACCGGCATCGGTATGTCCGACGCGCAGCAGCAGCGGCTGTTCGAACCCTTCTACCAGGCTCACGGTCACGAGCACACGGTCAGCGGTACCGGCCTGGGCCTGTCGATCTGCGCGCGACTGAGCGACCTGATGGGTGGACAACTGCGGGTAGTCAGCGAAACCGGGTTGGGCAGCAGTTTCACCTTTACCCTGGCGCTGCCGGTGTTGGAGCACGCTCAGCCATCGGTTGCCGACGCGCCGCTGCTACCACAACCGGTCTACGTGCGGGCGCCGGTGAAGGAACTGGCGCAGAACCTGGCCGCCTGGGTCGACTGCTGGGGCGGCTCGGCGCTGGTTCAGGAAGAGCTGCCGCCGGACGTTCCGCCCGGCGCGGTGCTGCTGGACCTGCTCGAGGCCAGTGGCGAGCAGCTGTGGAGCGGTGCGCGGGTAAATGCTTTGACCGAGGGCAGTGTGCAGCCACAGGCTTCAGCCCAGGGTTGGGAGGTCAGCCTCTACCATCTGTCCGGCATCGCCCAGGCTTTGCGCCTCGCGCAGCAGGGCGGAGGTGGCGAGGCCCGCCAGACTCCCCGTGTCGCCCGATTGGGCAAGCTCGGCTTGCGGGTCCTGGTGGCCGAGGACAACCCGATCAACCAGGCGCTGCTCAAGGAGCAGCTCGAGGAGCTGGGCTGCCGCGTCACCCTGACCAGCAACGGGCGAGAGGCCCTGCAGCGGTGGGCGCCCGGAGCCTTTGACGCGCTGCTGACTGATGTGAACATGCCGGTGATGAACGGCTACGAACTGGTCGGCGAGCTGCGCCGCCAGGACAGCTGGCTGCCGATCATCGGCGTGACCGCCAACGCCCTGCGCGAGGAGGGCGAACGCTGCATGGCAGTGGGGATGAACGCCTGGCTGGTCAAGCCGATGAGCCTGCGCACATTGCACGACGGCCTGCTCAAGGTCTGCGGCCATGTGACGGCCGAACCACCGCAAAGCCAGCAGCAGGAACAGGCGCCGGCGCAGGACCGGATCGAGGTCTCGGAGAAGATGCGCGATCTGTTCCTGCGCACCATGCGCCAGGACATGCACGGGGTGACCGATGCTCTGCAGTCCGGCGACCTGGCGACCGTCCGCCAGCAGGTACACCGCCTGCGTGGCGCGCTGGCGGTGGTCCGGGCCCATGGCCTGAGCGATGCCTGCGGCTCGGTGGAGGAGGCGCTGATTGCGCAGCCCGCCGGGCCGGAACTGTCCGCGGCGGTTAACGCGCTGCTGGGACGAATCGAGGCGGCCCTGGTCAGCCTCTGAGAGCCTGTTCGGTAACCGGGGCTACTCTGGAAGAGTGGCCGTGCCTCTGTGGCCGGCCGACGATCGCAAATGTTGGGACTCAAGAAACTCATGGAAAAAGTCAGAGTGGCACTAGCGGACGACCATCCCATCGTCCTGATGGGGGTTCGCGAGGTGATCGAACGGGACGATCGCTTCGAGGTGATCGGTGAGGCGCACAACTCCAGCGAGCTGGTGGCGCTGTACCGTGAGCAGCGACCGGCCATCGTCATCACCGACTACAACATGCCGGGCGACCAGACCTATGGCGACGGAATCAAACTGATCGAGTTCCTGCTGCGCAACTTCCCCGACACGCGGATCCTGATCCTCACCATGCTGTCCAACCCGCTGATCCTCTCCAGCCTTTACGACCTGGGTGTGTCGGGGGTGATCCTGAAGAACGGCGACCTCAACGAGATCCTCGTGGCGCTCAAGGCATTATCCCAGGACCGCATCTACCGCGGGCCGGGCATGCAGTCCTCGAACAGCGTGCTGTCCAGCGGGGATGATGTGGAGGGGCGCATCGCCAGCCTGTCGGTGAAGGAGTACGAAGTGCTGCGCCATTTCGTGTCGGGGATGAGCGTGCGGGACATCGCGCTGCTGCTGAACCGCAGTGTGAAGACGGTGAGCGCGCAGAAGATCTCCGCCATGCGCAAGCTGGATGTGGATACCGACCAGGCATTGCTGACGTTTTGTGTGATGGCCAATCTGTTCCAGTAGGCATGACGCCGTGCTCCCCCTGTAGGAGCGGGCCCTTCCCGCGATCCGCCGGCAGGGCCGGCGCTTGCCTTGGCTCCTGTGTCGATTTTGTATCGCTGCTTTGACTTGTTTGTTTCCGCGCCGCTTCGGCGTACGCGCGGATTCTGTGTTTCGCCCCCTCGGGCGACCTTCTTTGGCAAACGCCCCAAAGAAGGCAAAGGTCTTGCCTCGGACATCCGGTTTTTCGCTTAGGCGAAAAATTCCCTCGTTGAAGCGAAGTTTCAGGGGCACGAACTAGGCGTCCCCCTCGACGGGCCATCCCTGGCCCGACAGCGCTCTCGCGGCATCCATGCCGCTCAACCCCTGAAACTCCGCTTCAACGAGGCCTCCTGAACGGGGCATTCGGCGTGTGCGGGCATTTCTCTGGAAGACCTTAAGCGCCAAAGCCAAGGCCAAAGTTGGGGGCTTCGTAGGAGCGAGCTTGCTCGCGAACCACCCTACACCGAACTTCCCATGAAGCCCGAGTCATCAGCGCAGTGGCGCGGTGCCCTGCTGGCTGTTCCCGCCGTCGTCGATCCACAGGTAGCGTACTTCGCCGGCGCTTGCCGGCAGAGGCTGGGTTGGCGACAGCGTGCGCTGCGAGAACGGCGGTAATAGTTCGGGCGGCAGCAGTGAGCCGGCGTTGCCCTGGCGCGCTTCGGCGCCGGCCAGGGTAATGAAGTAGGCGGTGGGGTTTTCCACCTGCACCGCATTGCCGGCCCTGCGGAAGAGCAGTTTGCGCGGAGCTTCCTCGGCGTCTTTCACCAGGGCGCGAGGGCGATAGATGACCTTCATCTGCGTGCGCAACGTAACGGTCAGACGCGACTGTCCTTCGGCCAGCGGCTCGCTGGATTGCGGCGGAATTTCGTAGAGGTTGAGCCAGTACAGCGACTCGCGGTCCTGTGGCAGGGCCACGCCGGTGTAGAGCAGGCGAAGGCTGCGCTGCTGGCCGGGGTTGAGGCGGAATACCGGCGGGAGGGGCATGATCGGCGCCTCGGCGGTCTGTGGTGCGGTGTCGAGATCGCCGTCGTCGATCCAGGCCTGCACGATGACCGGGTAATTGTTCTGGTTCACCAGCGCCAGCGAGGCTTCGCGCTGGCCTGCGTCGAAGATCACCCGTGTGCGTTCAGCCGTCACGCCGGCGTGCACCTGCGCGCTGGCCAGCAGCCCCAGGCCGAGCAGCAAGCCGAGCAGCCGTTTACTGCACACGAATCACCACCTGCGCGGTGGCTTCCACGCGACCCGGGGTGACGGTGGGCATGGTGCCGAGACTGAGCTTTTCCAGGCGAGCGCGGAAGGTCTCGGTGTACTGGGAAATGCCGCTCACCTCGCCAGTCTTGTTCGAGGCGCTGCCGATGGCGGGGTACCAGCCGACGGCCGCGGCGTTGCTGCCCTTGGCGGAGTCTTCGTTGGCCAGCAGGTTCATCGCGCTGCCATCGCGCAGCAGACGGATGCCCACGCCCTGGGCCACGCCGGGTTGGCCATAGCGGTCGGAAACCAGGTAGGACAGGCCGCCGTTGGCGTTGATCAGTCCCAGGCCCGAGGACGCCGCCAGCGCCCCGGCGGAGACCTTGATGCCCAGCGCCGTGCCGTTGGCGGCGGTGCTGTTGATCACGCCGGTCTGGCATTTGAAGTCGACCTGGAAGGGCATTTCACGATTGGCCCCGGCGTTGATCTCGCCGATGGAGATCGAGGGGAACACCACATTAGGCGTGACGTTGGTGACGGCGCAGGTGGGGTAGCGCTTGAGCGTCATCTTGTTGTAAAGGCCGATGGCGCCCGGCCAGTTGTAGTGCCAGCCAGGGTAGTTGCTGATGTGGGTCTGACCGACGATGGGGTAGGCCAGGCCGGGACCCTTGATGGCGATGTAGCCGGCCGGCTGGGTGTAGAGGTAGGCCTGGGAGGCAATGGTCGGCGAGTAGTAGCGGGTGCTCTCCAGCGGCGCGCGGAACAATTCGGCGCGCACCGCGCTGAGGTTCTTCGCCTTGACCAGCTGATAGCCGCGCGAGTCGATATCCAGCCCGCTCAACTGGCGTTCGCGCCAGATGTCGGTGAAGTACGCGCCGGTTTCCACATGGGTCAGGCGCAGTAGCACGTTGGGCCAGGCTGTGCGGTAGGCAGACTGCAGGCCGATGGAATTGCCCACGCTGTCACCACCGTTGTAGTAGCCGCTGTAGAGGTTGTCGGCGTTGCTGGAGAACATCTCGTACACCGCATCTTCCGGGGCGCAGCGGAAGAACACCCGTTCCGGATCGTGGCCGGCGGTGGCGCCGTACTGCGTAAAGGGCGCCACCGAACTGGCGATGATGCTGCCGTCTGGCTGGAAGCTGGCGTCGCTGACGTTGATCACGCTGGGCAGGCCGAGGGAGCCGTTACAGGTATCGCAGGCGCCATCCCCTGGCCAGGCTCCGGCCACGCCTTCGCCCGGGCGGATCTGGTAGGTGGCGGTGGTGGTGGCGGTGCCCACGCTGGTGACCTTGTAGCAGGTGGCCCAGGCGCTCGGCGCGAGTAGCAGGGCGAGCAGCGGCAGGCTGCGCAGGATAGGGGTCATGAAGCCTCCGGTAGGCAGGTTGCCTGCAGGCGGACCAGTACCTGGTCGACGTCGGCGCCCTTGAGGTCATACGGCAGCAGGCAGCCGTCTTCCGGGCGTTCGCCCCACTGCACGCGCAGGCGGCCTTTCTCGCCTTCCGCGCGGGCGTAGACCTGGCCGCCCTGGCCGACCATGCCGATGTTCACGCCCTGGCCGTCGAGCACGTCGGCGCCCAGCGGCAGCGGTTGACCATCGGGCAGCTTGGCCTGGATCAGCAGGGGGTGGCCGGTGAGGGTCTTGAACTCGACGCGCACGGCGGCGCCGGCGTAGGGCGCGATCTTGCGTTCGGTCTCCACCAGTTCGGCGTTCTCGTCGATGCCTTGCGGGTCGAGGCTGATGGGGTTGTAGCGGTAGGGCGACAGCGACGGCACCACGGCGTAGCCGTTGCTGTCCACCCGTGCGCCCTGGCCGCCGCGTACACCGGCGCCGCTGGCGCCCTTGGCCTCCACCAGGGCAAAAGTGTCGCCGACGTAGGGCCCGAGGGTCAGTCCGCCGCTGTGCAGCACCGCCGCACCGCGCATGCCGCCGTTGATTTGACGGTAGCTTGAGCTTTCGGCGTAGCCGGCGTTGAAGGTGGCGACCGAGGTCTGCTGCTGCACGCTGCCGTTGAAGTCGGTGCCCTGGCCTTCGCTGTCGCGCCCGGCGGAGAGGGCGTAGCTCAGGGTGCGGTCTTCGCCCAGGGTGCCGTTGAGTCCGGTCTGGTAGGTGCTGCCGCTGCTGTCGCCGGAGCGCCGCGAGACCATGGCACTGAGGTTCGGTGCGCGGCTGGTGGAGCCCAGCGGCATGGAGAGGCTCAGGGTCAGGGTGTTGTTGCGGTTGCTGCCGTGCTGCAGGTTGTACTGCGGTGGTTGGGACGGGTCGTAGTCGTCGTTCACGTCGCGGTACCAGGTGGTCTGCTGGCGCGAGTAGGAAAGGTTGTAGCTGAGCTGGCGCCAGACGTTGGAGTAGCCGACCTGCAGTTGCGTATCGCGGCTCTTGCCGTCGTAGTAGTCGGCGGTGGAGCCGGACAGGTAGAGGTTGCCGTACTGCCCCAGGCCCTGGTTGACCAGCAGGGTGAACTGGTTGCGCTGCTTGTAGCTGCTCGAATCCCAGTTGTCGCCGTGTTCGTCGGCATCGCGCGCGGAGAGCGCATCGCCCAGGTCGCGATAGCCCTCGGTCGAGTAGCGGTAGCCGGCCAGGGTCAAGGTGGTCTGGGTCGGCTGGAAGGTCCGGCTGTAGTTCAACCCGACGCGCCAGCCCTGCTTGCGTTGGTTGTTCTCCACGGTGGCACTGGAGAAGGTGGTATTCATGCCGAAGGCGCCGTAGGGCGTGGCCAGCACGCCGCCGCCGAGCACGGCCAGATAATCCTCGGCGACACGGGTGCCGAGGTTGGCGGTGAGGGCGTTGGTCAGGCCGCGTTGGTAGGTCAGGTCGCCGAACAGGTCGTTGCCGTCGCCGTACTGGCGCGCCTGGCCGACTGTGGCGCTGTAGCGCGACAGGCCTGGTCGCATGGACTCGGGCACGGCGGAGAAGGGCACGGAGAAGCGCGAGACGCTGCCGTCGGCCTCGATCACCTGCACGTCAAGGTCGCCGTCGTAGGCAGTTCCGTAGAGGTCGTCGATGACGAAGGGGCCGGGCGCCACGGTGGTCTCGTGGATCTTCCGGCCGTTCTGGCTGATCACTACCCGCGCATTGGTGGTCGCGGTGCCGCGTACTTGCGGGGCGTACTGGCGCTGCGAGTCGGGCAGCATGCGGTCGTCGGTGGCCAGGCGCACGCCGCGGTAGCCCATGCTGCCGAACAGGTTGCCCTCGGTGTAGCTGTCGCCCAGGGTCAGTTCGCTGCGCAGGTCCGGCACTGCGCGTTGGGCGTAGGTGCGGATGCTGTTCCAGTCGCTGCGGGTGTTCCCCGCGTAGCTGGAATAGGTGTAGTTGGACTGGTGGCGCAGGCGCCACAGGCCGAGGTTCACGCCGCCGTTCAGGCCCAGGTAGCCGTAGTCCGAGTCACCGCCGCTGCCTGAGCCTTCGAAGGAGGAACGGTACAGGTTAGCGTCGTAGTTGACGAAGCCCATGGTTGTACCGGCGTCCCATTCGTCCGGGCTGACATAGCCGCGCGGCTTGATGTCGAGCAGCGCCTGGGGCACCGAGAGGTCCAGGCGCAGGCGTGCGGTGTCGAGGTTCCAGGTCGAGTCCGGCAGGCGCTCGGTGAGCCAGTGACAGATGCCCTGGTCGTCCTTGCCGGCCTTCGGGTCCGGGCGCGCACCCAGGCTCTGGCGCAGAAAACGCTCGCTGAAGCAGGGCTCGGCGCGCTCGCCGTGCTGGCGCATTTCCACTTCGGCGCGGGTGGCGTACTGGCCATTGAGATAGAGGTCGACGTGGTAGGTGCCGGGGTCCACCTGATCGGCGCGGTTGAAGCGCTCCAGGCTGCCGCCGGCCAGACCCGAACCCATCAGCAGGCTATCGTCGAAGCGGTAGTCCGCATCCCCCTGCGCCAGTCCCGCGACCACCATGGCGAGGGAACCGAGGGCGAAGGGCAGCAGCGGTCCACGGTGAGGGTCAACGCGACAGGTCATGGCGAAGTTCCACTCTTGCGCCGTAGTCGTTGATCAGCAGGGCGGACAGTCGCGGCGTGCCGGCGGGCAGCGCCGAAGGCTCCTGCGCCTGCCACTGGGCCTGGCCCATGGGCGCGATCATGCTCGGCTGCAGCTTCCATTGACGCGCGCCGACACTGAGCGTCGCGCCGCCGAAGGAGGCGTGGTAGCCGGTGGGGTTCTCCACCTTGACGCTCCAGCTGCTGCCGCTCTGCACCAGGGAGAAGCGCAGCTTCTCGGGCAACTGCTCCGGGCTGCCGGCAATGGCTGCCGGGCGATAGAACAGCTTC
The DNA here is from genome assembly GCF_044746165.1 of Pseudomonas sp. NPDC086581. Taxonomy (NCBI): domain Bacteria; kingdom Pseudomonadati; phylum Pseudomonadota; class Gammaproteobacteria; order Pseudomonadales; family Pseudomonadaceae; genus Pseudomonas; species Pseudomonas sp. NPDC086581. The sequence goes on from NZ_JBIVBR010000005.1 coordinate 114,528, forward strand.
AGGCGGTTGCGCAGCATCAGCAGCATCTGGTTCTGGTCGGCCTTGGCGGCGTTGCGTGGCGGAATCTGCAGCACGTTGAGATGGAACAGCGATTCGCGGTCCTGGGGCAGGCCGGAGCCGGTGAAGAGGATGCGCAGGGTCTGGCCGCTGCCGGGTGCCATGCGCGACACCGAAGGGTTCACCACGAAGGGCGCCTTGGCGGTATCGGGTGTGGAGGCTGGGTCGTCGACGTCGATCCAGGCCTGGATGACGTTGGGGAAGCCGTCCTTGTTGGTCAGCTGCACGGTCTTTTCCCGCGCATCGCCGGGATAGATGACGCGGGTGCCGGTGATCACCACGCTGGCCTGTGCGAGCGGGGCGGTGAAGGCTGCCAGCAGGGCGAGCGCAAGCGTCGCCGCGCGAAGCGGGCGCAGTGGGAGGGCGTTCATCCGGTTCACCTGTCCTGCCGGATCGTTCGGGGCTCGATCACCTCGACCGACGCGGCGCAATGCGAAAAAGCGGCACCGGGGGGCGGTGCCGCGGGGTGTCACTCGTAGCGCAGGGTGTAGGTCACCGAGCCGAGTACCGGACCGGGAGTCACGGTGGTGGCTTCGGAGATGTACTGCACCGCGTAGTCGTAGCTGGCGCTGGTTTCACCGTCGGCGAGGACGATGTCACCGGCGGCCACGGCCGCGCCGCCTGCCAGGTTCACCGGGGTGCCTGCCGGGCCGTCGAGCAGCTGCAGGGCGACGCCGGTGGCGCCACTGGCAGCGGTGTTTGTCAGGTTGCCCGAGGCGGTGGCGTTGGTAGCCTGGAACAGGGTGGTGAAGTGCTCGGCGGCACCGCTGGGAGCGGCGCAACCAGTCAGTTGCAGGGTGAAGCTGGTCTCGCCGGTGGTCTGGCCAACGGAACCGTTCAGGGCACTGACCGGCACGCTGTCGAGGATGACGGTCGGGTCGGTGTTGCCGTCGACCACGGCCGAACAGGTCTGGTCGGTCACTTCGCCACTGAAGTTGATGGTGTTGGCAGCGAAAGCAAAGCCCGGCACAGCGAGGGCAGCTGCGACAGCGAGGGCGGTTGCGTGAAGTTTCATTTCTCTTGAGCTCCATGGTCAGGGTTTTTTCCCCACGGCCATCTTCGCCACGTCCCGCCCGTAAGGCTCTGAGACGAATCTGAAAGCGCTGGTGCGCCGCTGACGAACGGCGGAAATGACGGTTGCAGAGCGTTTCGCCGCGTCTGTCCGAGGGACCGCCGGAGCCTGCGAGGAAAAAATCTTCACCCGGCTGTCGATTCCTGGCCGCGCGCTTCGACTAGGAGATAACAGCCAGCGCGATGCGTGAGACGAGCATGAAGTACCTCTGCCTGATCTATGTCGATGACCAGCGCCTGTCGAGCCTGTCCGATGTGCAATACCGTCATCTGATGGATGAGTGCTTCGCCAACGACGAATACCAGCGCCGGGCGGGGCGTGTGCTGGCGTCCGAGGCGCTGGAAGCGGTGGAAAGCGCTACTACGCTGCGTCATGGCGCGGCGGGGCTTTCGATCACCGACGGGCCCTTTGCCGAGACCCGAGAGTACCTGGGCGGCTTCGTACTGATCGACGCCCGCGACCTCAACGAGGCGCTACAGATCGCCGAGCGAATTCCCAGCGGCCGTCTCGGCGCCGTGGAGGTCCGCCCGGTGCGCGACTGGAACCGATACTTCGCCGGGCGCTGAAGCCCGGCGCTTCTAGAGAAAGCAACGTCAGGAGAATGGAATGCTCAAGTGGATTGCGTTGGTGGTGGTACTGGCTGTGGCGGTGGTCCTGGTGCTGGCTGCGAATCGGCCAGGCACCTTCCGCGTGGAACGGACGCTTCACGTGCAGGCACCGCCGGAGAAGGTCCAGGTTTACATCGAGGACTTCCACCTGTGGTTGCAATGGTCGCCCTTCGAGAAGCTCGACCCGCAGATGCAGCGCAGCTTTTCCGGCGCCGACAAGGGCCCAGGCGCGGTATACGCCTGGGAAGGCAACGGCAAGGCAGGGGCCGGGCGCATGCAGATACTCAAGAGCGACCCCGGCAGCCGCGTGACCATCGCGCTGGACTTCTTCAAGCCGTTCAAGGCCAGCAACACCGCCGAATTCACCCTGGTGCCGCGCGACGGCGGCACCGACGTGACCTGGGCGATGTTCGGCCCGGTGCCCTTCGTGGCCAAGATCATGCACCTGTTCTTCGACGTGGACAGCATGGTCGGCAAGGACTTCGAGGCGGGCCTGGCCAACCTCAAGGGGCTCGCCGAGAAGGGCTGATTTCACCCGCAGCCAACCGTGGAGGTGAGCCATGTGCCCACTGTGCGTATCGACCCTGACGCTGGCGGTGACCAGCGTCCTTTCCGCCGGCGGCGTCAGTGCCTTCGCCGTCACCCGCCTGCGCGGCAAGCGCCGCGCCCGGCTCAACGAGCAACGGGAACATCCCCAGGAGCGTGCGACATGAAACTGGCCAACCAGCATTCCTCATTCCCGGATATGCCTCGCGTGGTATCCCAGGCCGCCTGGCGACAAGCGCGTATCCGCCTGCTGGAGCAGGAGAAGGCCGCCACCAAAGCCCGCGACGCGCTCAACGCCCAGCGTCGCGAGCTGCCGGTGGTGCGCATCGACAAGGACTATCGCTTCGAAGGCGCGCATGGCCCGCTACGCCTGCTCGACCTGTTCGAAGGGCGGCCGCAGCTGATCGTCTACCACTTCATGTTCCACCGCGACACGGGGCTGGGCTGCGAGGGCTGCTCCTACCTGATCGACAACCTCGGCCGGTTGGAGCATCTGCACGCCCGTGGCACCACCTTCGCCATGGTGTCCCGCGCGCCTCTGGAGGAAATCGCGCCATTCCGCGCGCGTATGGGCTGGCAGTTCCCCTGGTACTCGTCGTTCGGCAGCGACTTCAACTACGACTTCCATGTCAGCGTCGATGAATCCGTCGCCCCGGTGGAATACAACTATCGTGACAAGGCTGAGCTGGAGCGCCTCGGCCAGGGCTACCACGTGCGCGGCGAGCAGCCGGGCATGAGCGTGTTCCTGCGCGACGGCGACCAGGTCTTCCACAGCTACTCGACCTACGGCCGTGGACTGGAGGCGCCGCTGTTCACCTACCACCTGCTCGACCTCACCCCGCTGGGACGAGGCGAAGGCTGGGGCGGCATGCCCGATTACCAGGGCAAGGGCATGAACTGGACGCGCTTCCACGATGAATACGACGATGCCGCACCGGCGCACAGCTGCTGTGGCTCCTGACCCGTGACGCGGAGGAAAATCCTCATGACTGCCGCTGAAAAGAACGCCACCCACAGTGAACTGCACGCGCTGCTGGAGAGCTGGCTGAAGTCCGTGCGCGCCTCTGACGTGGACGGCATCACCCGCCACTACACCCAGGACATCCTCGCCTTCGATGCGGTGAAGCAGTTGCAGTTCAAGGGCGTGGGGGCCTACGCCAGTCATTGGCGCGACTGTACGCAGATGTGCAAGGAACCCACTTTCGAGATCCATGAGCTGAGCTTCGAGAGCAGCGGCGATACGGCCTTCGGGCACTACCTCGCCTACTGCGGCGGCACCGACGACAAGGGGCAGCACAACGCCTCCTGGGCGCGGGTGTCGGTCGGGCTGCGGCGAGAGGCAGGGCACTGGAAAATTGCCCACGAGCACTTCTCGATTCCCTTCGATCCGGCGACGGGGCAACTGCTGTTCGACGCCAAGCCCTGACCTCGACCTCTGCACGAAACCTGGCCTGGGCCTCGACTTGTAGGAGCGAGCTTGCTTGCGAACCGCCTGACGCCATGGGTGCCACGTGAGGTTCGCGAGCAAGCTCGCTCCTACGAAAGGCCACAATTACCGGCTGATGCGATGGCGCTGATCTGCCCTCGCGCCAGCTCGGCCTTCCCGGCCCAACGAAACACCCCGCAACGATCCCCCGTCGCATCCGTCCGGCCACCTCCCACCCCGACGCGAATCCGTGCAGGATAGGCAGACCTCTCCACGCCAAGGACCTTCGGCCCATGCACGAGTACGCCCCCCAGCCCCTGCGCGATGTGGTGGACGAGGTCTATCGCCGTGAATCGCGCCGGGTACTGGCTACGCTGATCCGCCTGCTGGGTGATTTCGACCTCGCCGAGGAGGCGCTGCACGAGGCCTTCGTTGCCGCCGTGGACCAGTGGCGGCGCGATGGAGTGCCGGCCAACCCGCGTGCCTGGCTGGTCTCCGCCGGACGCTTCAAGGCCATCGACGGCCTGCGCCGGCGCTCGCGCTTCGATGCCTCGCTGACACAGATCGCCGAGCAACTGGAGATCGACGCGCAATCGGTGGAAGAGCTGGCCGACGAGAGCGTCGAGGACGACCGCCTGCGGCTGATCTTCACCTGCTGCCACCCGGCGCTGCTGCCGGATTCGCAGGTGCCGCTGACCCTGCGCGAAGTCTGCGACCTGAAGACCGAGGAGATCGCCCGCGCCTACCTCGCCACGCCCTCGACCATCGCCCAGCGCATCGTCCGCGCCAAGGCGAAGATCCGCGACGCGCAGATTCCCTACCAGGTGCCGGAAGCCGCCGAGCTGCCAGAGCGTCTGGCCAGTGTGCTGCGGGTCATCTACCTGGTGTTCAACGAAGGCTATTCGGCCTCGGCCGGCGATTCGCTGACCCGCACCGACCTGTCCGCCGAAGCCATCCGCCTGGGCCGGCAATTGCTCGAACTGCTGCCCGAAGCCGAGGTGATGGGATTGCTGGCGCTGATGCTGCTGCACGAGTCGCGGCGCGAGGCGCGCACCGGCGAGGACGGCGAACTGGTCTTGCTGGAAAACCAGGACCGCGCGCTCTGGGATCGTGCGTTGATTGCCGAGGGCCAGCAACTGATCGGCGCTGCGCTGGCTACCCGGCGTGTCGGCCCCTACACCCTGCAGGCGGCGATCTCCGCTGTGCACGCCGCTGCTGCGGACATGGCCAGCACCGACTGGGCGGAGATCGTCGGTCTCTACGACCTCCTGCTGGCGATGCAGCCCTCGCCGGTGATCGAACTCAACCGCGCGGTGGCCCTGTCCATGCGCGATGGCCCGGAAGCGGGGTTGGAGCAGGTCGATGCCATCCTCGCCCGTGGCGACCTGCAGGATTACCACCTGGCCCATGCTGCGCGCGCCGATTTTTGCCGCCGGCTGGAGCGCCGTGAGCAGGCGCGTGGCGCCTACGAACGCGCACTGGAACTGGCCAAGCTGGAGCCGGAGCGGCGCTTTCTGGAGCAGCGGATTCGCGAGCTCGACCGCTGAGTTGCAGCGCACTCTCCAGCGGTCAGACGGCTTGGCAGTCAGACAGCGTCGCTGGAGAGGCCCGCGGGTACGTTCTACAGGCTGCTCACCAGGTGCCCGCCGTCCACGGCTAGCACCGCGCCGGTCATGAAGGCGCCGGCGTCGCTGGCCAGCAGCAGGAAGGGTCCTTCCAGCTCCTGGAGCTGGCCCAGGCGGCGCATCGGTACCGTGTCGCGGATGTAGGCCTGGCCCTTGTCGCTGTCAAAGTAGGCGTCGTTCATCTCGGTCTTGAAGTAGCCCGGTGCGATGGCGTTGACCCGCACGTTGAAGCGCGCCAGTTCGAGCGCCAGGGATTTGCTCAATTGCACCACGCCAGCCTTGGCCGCGCAGTAGTGGCTATAGCCGCCGCCCACGCGCAGGCCGAGGATCGAAGCGATGTTGACGATGCTGCCGCCGCGCCCGGACTTGGCCAGACGCTGCGCCGCGCACTGGGCGACCCGCCAGACGCCGTCCAGGTTGGTGGAGAGCATGCTGCGCCAGTCTTCCTCGCTGACTTCAAGCGCCCGCTGGCCGTTGCCGATGCCGGCGTTGTTGAGCACTACCTCGACCACGCCGAACTGCGCCTCGGCGCTGTCGAAAGCGGCTTCCACGCTGGCGCGGTCGGTCACATCCAGCGCCACGGCATGGGCTTCGCTGCCATCAGCGCGGATAGCTTCGGCCAGTTGCGCCAGGCGGTCGGTACGCCGAGCCGCCAGCACCACGCGGGCACCCGCACGGGCGGCCACACGTGCCAGGTGTGCGCCGATGCCGCTGGAGGCGCCGGTGACCAGCACGGTCTTGCCGGCGAGAGAGAAGAGGTCGTTGCTCATGGCTGCACCTTGTTCATCAGAGCGAATTCGCTGACCGCCAAGGTTATCCCGAGGCGCCCTCAAGGGCGTGCAGGGTGCGCCATTCGCAGCGCGAATGACGGGCGCTTTTCGTAGGAGCGAGCTTGCTCGCGAACCGCCCAGCACCAGCGCGGTCGCTAGCTTCGTTCGCGAGCAAGCTCGCTCCTACACAAAGCTGAAACGAAAAAGCCCGGCGGATGCCGGGCTTTTCATGACGCGGGAAGTGAATCAGGCAGCGAGTGCGCGAGCCTGTTTCTTCTTCACCTGCGCACGGCAAGCATCGCCGAACGCCTGGAAGATCTTCACCGAGTCCGGGTTTTTCGCCGCCTGCCATTCCGGGTGCCATTGCACTGCGAAGAGGAAGGGGGAAAGCGTCGGGGCGTGGATGGCCTCGACCAGGCCGTCTTCCGCATGGGCGATGGCTTCGATACCCTTGCCCAGGTTCTTCAGACCCTGGCCATGCAGCGAGTTGACGCGGATCTCGTCACCCAGCAGCTGCTGCAGCCAGCTGCCCGCTTTCGGGCGAACGCCGTGGGCCGGGCTGTACTGCACGTCGACCGGGTCTTCGGGATTCTCGCGATGATCGTTGAAGCCGGGTTCGGCGTAGACCTTCTGGTAGATATCGCCGCCCAGGGCCACGTTGATTTCCTGCATGCCGCGGCAGATGCCGAAGATCGGCAGGCCCCGCGCAATGGCGGCCTTGATCAGCGGGATGTCGAAGTTGTCGCGGTCCTTGTCCTGGCCTTTGCCGGGAGTTTCGTTCTCCTGGCCATACAGGGTCGGATCGATGTTGCTGCCGGCGCCGGTCAGGTACACGCCGTCGGCCATGTCCAGGTATTGCTCAAGGTCTTCGATGCCGCAGCAGGTCGGTACCAGTACCGGCACGCAATCGGACTGTTCGACCAGGGGCACGATGTATTTGTGGGTCATTACCTGATAGTCGTGGCCTTTGCGCTCTTGGCTGCCCATGGACATCAGGACGACGGGTTTACGGAGAGTCTGTTTCTTGTTGCCAATGTTGCTGTTGGACATATGTCACCTTTGGACGGGCTGCAGCCCATCGTTTTTGTGCAGGCGCGCAGCGGAAAGGCGCGCTACCTGAGGTCCCGAGCACTGCCGGGAGCGCACAGAAGGCGAAGTTTCCCGGTCGAAACCTGCCTACCAGCCTGCCAGAGCCGTTAAATATGTCAAACGAATTCGGTGAAGGGCGTCAAAAATATTGGCCGAAATCCTGTCTTACAATTCCTCTATCTAATTGTTTTTAAACGATTTATTGAAATATCCAGGCGTGCTGAAAAGTCCATTATTTAAAACGCAGAGTCATAATGGTGAAAAATTCTGCACGCTTTTTCATGGGAGGCGTTCAGGATCGGCAACGCCCTCGCAGGCGGCACGCTCTGCCGCGCGGGTTTGCCCTCAGTGGCACTCGATACGGTTGCGACCGTTCTGCTTGGCCCGGTAGAGCGCGCTGTCGCTGCGGGACAGCCCGGCCTCGGCGGAGGCGTCGCTGGCTTCCAGCGAAGCGATACCGATGCTGATGCTCAGCGGGATGCGCTGGCCTCCCTGCATCAGCGGTTGCTCCAGCAATTGCTGCTGCAGGCGTTGGGCGAAGACCTGCGCGGCGGCGACGTCGGCATCCCCCAGCACCACGGCGAATTCTTCGCCGCCCATGCGCCCGGCGAAATCCACGCGGCGGATGTCACGCCCGAGGATGCAGGCGAAATGGCGCAGCGCCTCGTCGCCGACGGCGTGGCCCCAGCGGTCGTTGATCGCCTTGAAGTGGTCGATGTCGCACATCAGGATCGCCGCGCGGTGTGTCGTCGAGCGCTGCACGCGGCCAAGCTCTGCCTCGATCAGGCGCATGAAGTGGCCACGATTGGGCAACTGCGTGAGGAAGTCGGTGGTAGCCAGGACCTGCAACTCGGCTTCGATGCGCTTGCGTTCGGTGATGTCGGTGATGAAACCATGCCAGATCAGGGTGCCGTCCTCCATCCGCTTGGGATGCGCGTTGCCCTGGCGCCAGAGCGTGCCGCGCCCGGCGATCTGCACGCGGTATTCGTGGCGCCAGGGTTGCAGCAGGGTGGCTGATGCTTCCAGCGAGGCGAGGCAGGCCGGCAGGTCCTCGGGGTGGATGAGGTCGCGCAGGAACACGGAGTTGTGCGCCATTTGCTCGGCCGGAATGCCGTAGATATCCATCACCCCGGCGCTGACGTAGGGGAAGGTGCCGGTGCCGTCGGGCAGGCGGCGGAACTGGAAGACCATGCCGGGGATTTCATTGGTCAGGTCGGTGAGCAGTTCCACGCTTTCGCGCAGTTGCTCTGCCATGCCGCGCAGGGCGGTAATGTCGGTGGTGGTGCCGAGCATGCGCACGGCGTTGCCGGCGGCGTCTCGCTCGACCACCTTGCCGCGACTGCAGACCCAGAGGTAGTGGCCGTCCTTGTGGCGCAGGCGATGCTCCACCTCATACGCCTCGGTGCGTCCCTCGAAGTGATCGCGCATGGTGTTCTGCACGTACTCGAGATCGTCAGGATGCACACGGGTGTAGGCGTCCTCGATACAGCTACCGATCTCCTCCTCGGTGTAGCCCAGCAGGGACTTCCAGGCGCTGGAATAGTGGATCTCGCCGGAGGGCACGTGGCGGTCCCAGATGCCGGTTCCGCTGCCGTCCACCGCCAGGGCCATGCGCTGCGCGTTCTCCCGCTGCGGTGCGCGGGCGCGGTCGAGCAGGGCCTCGCCCAGCTCCAGTACATCGGCCAGCAGCGTCTGCTGTTCCGGGCTGAGCGCCTTGTCGCCGTTGCCTAGTAAGAGCAGGCGCGCCTGCGGGAAGCCTTCCTGGTCGCGCAACGTCTGGCTGGCCAGCAGGTTCAGTAGCTGGCCCTGGTGGCTCAGAGGGCTGGTGGCGGCGTTGAGCGATAGCAGGGTGGCCAGCGAGAGGGCGCCGGCATCGTCGATGCCGAGCTGGCCGAGCAACTGGCCGCGCATGTCGATGAGCAGGACGGCGCAATCGCCACCCGCGTGGCGGGCGAGACGCAACAGGCCGTCGTATCGCCCGTACTCCTTTACCCCAGGATTACTGGAAGTTCGCATCCGATAGCAGCTTCTTCAACGGAGGATGGGCGTGATTCTGGAAGGTGCTCCGCGCCGGACATGCGGCAGGCGGACGCAGCTGGCTTTATGAAATCACGGCAGTTGAGCGGCCACAATCTCCAGCTGCGACACGGGCGACGAGCGCACCTCGCCCGCCGGGTTTCCGGCGGGCGAGAAGGGCGTCAGTTGATGAGTTGGTCGATCAGCACGGCGTTGGTGTAGATCAGGCTGCCGTCGCGGGCGGCGTGGCCGACCAGGTGGAACTGGCCGCGCCGTTCGGCACCGCCCAGATACACGCGGAACATGCAGTCGGCCAACGGGCCGATGCTTTCGGGCATGTGCAGGTCGAGGGTGTCGAGATCGGCATCGACCATCATTTCCCGCTGGCCGTTTTCCTGCAGGTAGACCTCAGCCTGTTCCAGGTGCAGGCGATCGTCGTTGGTCAGGTAGAAGCGGATGTCTTCCAGTGGAGTGGGCTTTTGTTCGGCAGTGGTCTTGCACCAGCCTTCGAGGGTCATTGCGCTCATGGTGAGGTGCCTCCGTGGTTCGCGCGGGAATACAGCGCGTCGTCGCAGAGTAGGACCGCTTCGCTGGGCGGTTCGATCATTTTTTGTTCAGATCGTTTTTCAGGCGATTGTTGGGACGACCAATGCCGGGCATAAAAAAAGCCGCTCCAGAGGAGCGGCTCGAAGGACGTCGAAGGAGCAATCACAATATCAACGTCAGGAGTTGTCTTCCGCAGGGAAAGTGCGGAAGCGGGAAGATGGGGTAATTCTAGAAAGTTGCAGCGGCGGGATAAACCTTTATTCCGGGAAGAGACTTTCTGCACGGGCGTAATAATCTCACCGGGACACGGGGCAAACTTTAAGACGAATCCGAAAGTTGCCCCGGTCAATAATTCCGCCAGATATCCGTGCTGAATTACAGGATCGACAGCGGATATTCGACGATCAGGCGCAGCTCGTTGTTGTCGGCTTCACCCTGGTCGGCGTTGGCGCGGTGGAAGGCCTGACGCACTCGGAAGGAGAGGTCCTTCGCCGGGCCTTCCTGGACTACGTACTTGGCTTCCAGGTCGGTCTCGTGGTGGCTGCCGTCTTCGCCGTACATGCCGGCGTAGCTGCCATCGACGTCGGCGTGGCTGCCGTCGATGCCGGTCCCGTTGATGTAGCGGGCCATGAAGCTCAGGCCCGGTACGCCGTAGGTGTCCATCGCCAGATCGTAGCGTACCTGCCAGGAGCGCTCGCCCGGACCGTTGAAGTCGGAGTACTGCACGGAGTTGGCGAGGAACACCGAGTCACCGGTGGCGCCATCGCCGTCGTCGCCGAAGCCGACATAGTCGAAGGGCGTGTCGCCGTGGACCTTCTGATAGGCCAGGGTCACGGTGTGCGCCTGCAGGAAGGAGTAGGCGGCTGCCAGCGACCAGGTGGTGTTGCTGATCTCACCGGCCTTGGCCTGGCCTTCGTCGTTGGTGCGGTAGATGTTGAAGTCGAACGCCAGCGACTGGTCAGCGGCGACCGGCAGCACCCAGTTCAGGTTGCCGTAGTACTGGCGCCAGATGTCCTTGAACTCGGAGCCGTACAGCGAAACGCTGAGGTTGTCGTTGATCGCGTACTTGCCACCGAGGAAGTCGACGTCGCTGGTCTCGCGGCCGGCGTAAGCCGCCCACAGGCCGCCGTCGCGGGCGGTGGTGACCGGGCTGGTGCCGGAGGTGAAGTGACCGGCTTCCAGGTCCAGGCCTTCGATTTCGCTGCTGAACAGGTTGAAGCCCGACGCGGTCTGCGGGATCAGGCGGGTGCCGCCGGCGGCGAACACCGGAGCGGTCGGCTGCATGTCGCCGAATTTCAGTTCGGTCTTGGAGATGCGCACCTTCAGCGCGCCACCGGCCTTGCCGTAGTCGTCATCCGGCTTGCCGTCATTGCCGACCGGCAGGTTGCCGGTGCCCGCGCGGCCACGGCCGGCGTCGAGCTTGATGCCCAGGTAGCCGAAGGCGTCCACGCCGAAACCGACGGTGCCCTGGGTGTAGCCCGAGGAGAAGTTCGCCAGGAAGCCCTGGGTCCAGTCGCGGTTGTCGGCTTTGCCGTTCTTGCCGTCGTGGTCGTAGTAGTAGTTGCGCAGCAGGACGTCGAACTTGGCGTCCTCGACGAAGCCCTTGGCATCGGCCTGATCGGTGACGAAGGGTTCGGCGCTGGCGAACTGGCTGGCGGCGGCGGAAACAGCGAGCACGATGGCGCTGCGTTTGAGGTGCTTCATGGATATTGCCCCTAGAGTCTTGGAGGACCGGCTCGATGAGTTGCGTGAGAACCGGACGTTTTTATAGGCAGGCACAATGAATCCGGACGTGGATTGACCACGGCGGAAAGTCGCAGGAAGTTGCGTTGGCATTGTTGCAGTTAACTGGCTTTGTATTCCCCCACGAATTGCTCCAAGCATGGGGGAGCCGACGTCATAATGCCGAAAGAGTTCGCCGTTTAAATCACGGATTATGAAAAGGTCTATGTCTCAAATTGTAATAATCCGGACTTTTGTCCAATTGCCATAACGCATTCGGAAGTTTCTTGTATATCAGCAATGTCGCTATTTCCGTGGGCTGCGGGCACGGTGACATGGCGCGAATCGGGGCGATGCGGCTAAGCTGCGCGACCCGGCCGCCGCACCCCATGCGGCGACGTGCCCCATTCACCGACAGCAGAGATTTGTCCCATGACGCCTACCTTCATCCCCGACGCGGACCCCGAATCCATCTCCTCCGACGTCGCCGGCTTCGGCGGCCTGCTGGTTTCCACGCAGATCCCCACCCTCGAGGACGGCAGCCTGGAACTGGGCGACATCAAGGCCCAGAGCGTCGCAACCCTGCGCAGCCTGCAACTGGCCCTGGAAAAGGCCGGCAGCGGCCTGGACCACGTACTGCACCTGACCATCTACCTCACCAGCATGGCCGACCGCGCTGCGTTCAACGAGGTGTACTGCAGCTTCTTCGCCAAGCCCTACCCGGTGCGCGCCGCCGTCGGTATCTCAGAGCTGGCCGTCGAAGGCATGAAGGTGGAAGTCACCGCCATCGCGGCGAAGCGCGCGGGCTGATCTTCCCGTTCTGCAGGAAAGGGCCGCATTGCGGCCCTTTCTTTATGTGTTCCGCTTCTTTGACCTGAGCACGTCTCTGGTTCGCGAGCAGGCTCGCTCCTACAGGTCCACGCCATGCTGCTCTGCGTAGGAGCGAGGGGGACGCCTAGTTCTTGCTCGCGAACCGCCCCCGCTCCGGCCCTCCCGAATGTATTGCTTTGTATCCGCCGCTCCCTGAGCGGACACACGCATACAAAAGCCTTCTGTCGCCGATACGCCCGCGATACATCGCCAGGGCGAAATAGCCCTACCCGAACGACACGGCGCTTCGGCAGGGCAACCTCCAGCGCTTCGTTCCAGGGATTCGCCCTTGCGGCATGACCCGGCGCACAACGCGCCACAGTATCTGGAGAAAAACCATGACTCGTACTCTGCGCTCGAAATCCCAACTGGGCCTGCTCGCCGTCGCACTGGCTGGCGGTTTGAACCTCGCGTCCTCCGCCTTCGCCGTCGAAGCCCTGCCGCAGGGCTACCAGCTGGCTTCCGCCGCCAAGGCCGGAGAGGGCAAGTGTGGCGAGGGTAAGTGCGGCGCCGCCAACGAAGCCAAGACCAAGGCCAAGGCGAACCAGGGCGAGGGCAAGTGCGGCGAAGGCAAATGCGGTGCCGACGGCGCCCAGGCCAAGGCCACCGGCGCCGAGGGCAAGTGCGGTGAAGGCAAGTGCGGCGATGCCTCCTTCGCCCGTACCGACGCCGATCACGACGGCCGTGTCTCCCGCGCCGAACTGCTGGCCGTGGCACCCAAGGCTGGTGCGGAGTTCGACGCCATCGACGCCAACCACGATGGCTACCTCTCCGAGGCCGAGGTCTACCAGTTCCGCAAGAACCAGTTCGATTCCAACGGCAAGCCTTTCCCGTCCGACTTGTACAGCAAGCTGAGCCAGGCTAAGAACTGAGCCACGCCGATGCCTCCCCGCGCCATCGGCCGGGGAGGGCACCTCGCCAAAGGAGATCGCCATGACCACTACCGCATTCCTGCAGGGAGCCGGCCTAGGCCTGCGCCGCGCGATGCTGCCCGACCTGCTGACAATGGACGATTCAGCCGTGGACTTCCTCGAAGTGGCGCCGGATAACTGGATCGGCGTCGGCGGTACCTATGGCGAAGGGCTGGCCCGCCTGGCCGAGCGCTTCCCGCTGTCCTGCCATGGCCTGTCGCTGTCCCTGGGCGGCCCCGAACCGCTGGACCATGTGTTCCTTGGCCGTATCCGCGAATTTCTCGATCAGCACAGGGTGCCGCTGTTCAGCGAACACCTGAGCTACTGCTCCGACGAAGGCCATCTCTACGACCTGATTCCCATGCCCTTCACCGACGAGGCCGTGCGCCACATCGCCAGTCGCATCCGTGAAGTGCAGGATGTCCTCGGCCGCCGTATCGCCGTGGAGAACATTTCCTACTACGCCGCGCCCTACCAGGCGTTGAGCGAGATCGACTTCCTCCGCGCCGTGCTCGACGAGGCCGACTGCGATCTGCTGCTGGACGTCAACAACCTCTACGTCAACGCTCACAACCACGGCTACGACGCCGCCGGCTTCCTGGCCCGCGTACCGGCCGAGCGCGTCGTCTGCCTGCACGTCGCCGGCCACTACGACGAAGCGCCGGACTTGAAGGTCGACACCCATGGCGCCGCGGTGAAGGGCGACGTCTGGAGCCTGCTGGCCAGCGCCTACCAGCACCTGGGCAGCGTCCCGACCCTGCTGGAGCGCGACTTCAACCTGCCGCCGCTGGTCGAGCTGCTCGGCGAAGTGGATACCATCCGCCACCTGCAAGTGTCCGCGCGCCAATCGGAGGTGAGTCATGGCTGAGACCTTGCGCGAACAGCAGTTGCGCATGACCCGCTACATCCGCGATCCGCAGGCCAACGAACCGCCGCCCGGCATCGAGGCGCGGCGCCTGGCGGTCTACCGGCAACTGTTCTTCGGCAACCTGCAGGGGTTGCTCGCCGGCAACTTTCCTGTGCTGCACGCCAGCCTGCCGTGCGAACAGTGGCAGGCGCTGACGGAAGACTTCTACGCTGGCTTCCGCTGCCAGACGCCGCTGTTCACCGAGGTTGCCGGCGAGTTCGTCGACTACCTGGAGGGCCGCGCCGAGCAGCCTGGCTGGATTGCGGAACTCGCGCACTACGAATACATCGAGACCTCGCTGCTGCTCAGCGACAACAGCGAGCCGGCCCATGACCCGGACGGTGATCTGCTCGAGGGTGTGCCGCTGCTGTCCGCGCTCGCTACACCGCTGGCCTATGCCTGGCCAGTAAGTCACATCGGTCCCGGGCACATCCCGTCGCAGGCGCCGGCCGAACCGACCCTGCTGCTGGCCCGCCGGGATACCGACCTGAAAGTGTACTTCTCGCGCCTGGCCCCGCTGGCCCATGCCCTGCTGGTGTCGCTGCAACAGTGGCAGCTCACCGGGCGCCAACACATCAAGGCGCTCGCGGAAATCGCCGGTGTGGAACCGGCCGCCATCGAAGGGCAGGGCATCGCCCTGCTGCGCAGTCTGAAAGAACAGGGCGTTGTGCTCGGCACCCGCCCGAATTGCACCACTCCACGTCGTCCCCCCTTGCATCGCCCCTGAAGGAGAAGCGTCATGACCGACACCCTGGCAACCGTGATCTACACCGCCCACACCCACACCACCGGCGGCCGCGACGGCCGCGGCCAGACCACCGACAGTGAGCTGGACCTGCCCCTGAGCCCGCCCGGCTCAGGCCGCCCCGGCACCAACCCCGAGCAACTGTTCGCCATCGGCTGGTCCGCCTGCTTCATTGGCGCCTTGCGCCGCGCCGGGCAGAAGCTGAACGTGCGCCTGCCGGCCGATGTGGCGGTGGACGCCGAAGTATCCCTGGGCAACACCGCCGACGGCGGCTTCGCCCTGGCCGCCCAGCTCACCGTGCATCTGCCGGGGTTGGACGCCGAGGACAAGGCGAAGCTGGTCGAAGAGGCTCATCAGATCTGTCCGTATTCGAAGGCGACTCGCGGCAATATCGAGGTGGGGTTTGTGATTCCCTGATTGATCCCTTGTCCACAGCGCAGCCCGCGCACCGTCATCGGTGTGCGGGCTTTTTTATGTCCTATCGGCGCGCGAGGTGCTTCCCTGTGGGAGCGGAGCTTCTCCGCGACGTTCTGGCTCTTGCTTGGGGTTTGGTGTGTCTACGCCGCTTCGGCGTACGCGCGGGATTCTGGTTTCGCCCCCTCGGGCGAGTTCCTTTTGGCAAACGTCGGATAGCCGCCCTCCCAAAAGGAACCAAAAGGTCTTGCCCCGGACATCCGGTTTTTCGCTTAGGCGACAAATTTCCTCGTTGAATCGAAGTTTCAGGGGCACGCGCTGAGGGGCCGTCCCTGGCCCGACAGCGCTCTCGCGACATCCATGTCGCTCAACCCCTGAAACTCCGCTTCAACGAGGCCTCCTGAACGGGGCATTCGGCGCACGGACGTTTCTCTGGAAGTCTTTGAAGCCAAAGCCAAAGCCAAAGCCAAAGCCAAAGCCAAAGCCAAAGCCAAAGCCACACGTAGGGCGAATAAGCCGGAACGGGTTATCCGCCGCTTGCTCTGCGGCGCGGAAGGAAAACCGCACGCCTTGCAGGAGCGGACCATGCCCGCGAACAACGGACAAAGTCCATGTTCAACCCCCTGCACCGACTTCCCGCAGACAAACAAAAACGCCCTCTCCAAAAGGAGAGGGCATCGTGGGTCGACCAGATGAATCGCCGGCCGATCAGACGTTCCGCGAAGCTCCCATTAACCGCCGCACCAGCCCATCCACACTCAACGCGCCCGAGCCCTTGAGCATCAGCGGCGCCAACGCCACCAGGTAGATCAGCGGCAGCTTGTAGTTACCGAAGCCATGGTCGGTGATGGAGTAGCCCTGGGCCAGTTCCGCCAGGCTCGACCACTGTGCCGGCCAGTGCACCGCGGCGATGGCGACGATGGTGACGACGATCAGCGAGGCCGAGGCAAATCGCGTTGCCAGCCCCAGGAGCAGCAGCACTGGCGCGATCAGCTCGGCCCACATCGATACCTGCCAGTCGAAGCCGGCGGAGAAGTGGTTGAAGGGGAAGGGGAAGTTGGCGTGGATCTGCTCGAACCAGTTGTCGCCGTGCCATTTCTCCAGGCCCGATTCGAAGAACTCCCAGGCCAGGAACAACCGCAGCGGGATGTCCCAGCCCCAGGCGGCGAGGCGGTCGAGTTGGTCGAAAACGGTCTTGAGCGGGTTCAGGGTCAGCAGGGTCATGGCGCACCTCGTGGGCAAGGTTGGGGGCAATCGATTGTGGGCAAGATTTTGTGCAGCCGGACGCGGGGGCGCCCGGTGGCGGAGAAAGTCGGGGTCAGGTGTTCGGCAGCGCCGGGCGCGCGCTACGGCGCAGGTGCACGGCCAGCTTGGCGATGAACTTGAAGGCGATGGCGCTGAAGATCAGGCCGAAGCCCAGCGGGTACCAGGAGCCCATCGGCAGGCGCTTGTAGAAGGACAGGAAGAACACCCCGGCGATTACCCAGGTGCCGGTGCTGTGCAGGCCCTTCCAGACGCGGGCACCGAGGAGCTTCATCGCGTAGGGGAAGGAGGTAAGGGTCAGCAGGATGATGAACAGGTAGCCGACCGAGCCGGGAATGTTCGCGGCGACACTGCGGCCGTGCCAGAAGGTTTCGGGGAAGAACTTCACGTAGAGAATGATCAGCACCGCGTGCACCGCATGGGAGAAGGCGAAGGCCAGCCCGAGGAAGCGCCGCTCACCCAGCAGGCCGCGGGTGAAGTCGCTCGGCACCAGCGCCGCCAGGGACGAGGCGAGGAAGGTGGCGAGGAACAGCGCGAAAGAAGTGCGGGCGGTGACGCGGATCGAGCTGCGCAGAGCCTCTACCCACTGCGGCTGGGACCACAGGGCCAGCGCGGTGACGATCAGGACTAACAGCGACAGCAGGGAAAACAGGCGCCAGCCATGCAGGCGGGCAGATTCGGCGGGACGGTTCATGGCGGGCTCCTTTGGCGAACGCGGCGGGCGGGGGGCCGCCGCTGTTCATGGAGCCATCTTGTCGACGGGCCTTATCCCGGATGTGTCCGGGGAAGGCCGTCTTGTATCTCTGTGTACAGGTGTCTAGTTGGCCGGGCGCAGTTCCAGTTGCACGCACAGTCCGCCGCTGGTGCGGTTGGACAGGGTCAGCGTGCCGCCCAGCGCCTGGCTCAGTTGCTGGGCAATCGCCAGCCCCAGGCCGGTGCCGCCGGTGCTGCGGTTGCGCGAGCTTTCCACCCGGTAGAAGGGTTTCACCACTTCGGCCAGTTCGTCCTCGGGGATGCCGGGGCCGTCGTCGAGTACACGAACACACACAGCGCCCTGGGCATCGCGCCCGACTTCCACCTGGGCGGAGCCACCGAACTTCAGCGCGTTGTCCACCAGGTTGGTGAGCACCCGGCGCAGCGCGTGGGGGCGGGTTTCCAGCACGGCGTTGCTGATGCCCCGCAGCTCCACGGCCTGGCCGCTGTCCTGGTAGTCGAGGACGAGGCTGTCGAGGAAGGCGTCGAGGTTGACCTTCACCGCCGCCTCGCTGGCGCCGTCCATGCTGCGTGCGTAGGCCACGCCTTCGCGGACCAGATGCTGCATTTCTTCCAGGTCGCTCCACAGGCGCTCGCGCTCGGGTGAGTCATCCATCTGCTCGACGCGCAGCTTCATCCGCGTGATGGGCGTCTGCAGGTCGTGGGAGATGGCGGCGAGCAGTTGCATGCGTTCTTTCAGGTACGAACCGATACGGCCCTGCAGCGCATTGAAGGCACGGGCGGCGTAGACGACTTCGCTGGGGCCGCGTTCGTCCAGCTCCGGCGCCGGGGCGTCCGGGTCGAGATCATCCACCGCTTGCGCCAGTCTGGTCAGCGGGCGGATCGCCAGGCGCACGGCGATCCAGGTGCAGAACAGCAGCAGCGCCAGTTGCACCACCAGTACCCAGGGCAACCACTGCGCCACGGGTACGCCTTTGGGCGTCACGTCGATGGTCAGCGGGCTGCCGTCCTTGAGTTTCAGGTGCACCTGGAAATGCGGGATGGAGCCGGGAATGTTCTCGAAGCGCAGCGGGTAGCGCGGCCCGACGACATCGGCGATGGACAGGGCGGCCATCGGCGCCTGTGCCATATTCATCGGTTCGCCCGGTTCACCACCATCCAGCCGGTAGCGGTAGTTGGGCCGCTGCACCATCGGCAGCCAGGCCTCGCGCTCGTCCCTGGGCAGGCGGTCGAGCAGGGCGACGGCGGTGCTGACATCGGTCTCCAGGTTGCCCAGCATCATGCTGCGCGCACTCTGGTAGCGCTCGTAGAACTGCGAGCAGAACGACAGGCTGTAGGCAAACACCAGCCCGGCGAGGAAGATCAGCGCCAGGCGCGCGGCCAGCGTGCGTGGCCAGTGCAGGACGGATTTCATTCGTTGGGCTCGAGCAGTTCGACGGCCAGCGCAAAGACGTAGCCTTCGCTGCGTACCGTTTTGATGTAGGCCGGCTCGCGGGCGTCATCCAGCAGACGCTGGCGCAGGCGGCTGACCAGCAGGTCGATGGAGCGGTCGAAGATGTCCGCCTCGCGCCCCTGGGTGAGGTTGAGCAACTGTTCGCGGCTGAGCACGCGCTGCGGGTGATCGACGAACACGCGCAGCAGGCGGTACTCGGCCCCGCTGAGGGCAACCAGGGTGCCGTCTTCGTCGAGCAGGTGGCGCGCGGTGGTGTCGAGCTTCCAGCGGCCGAAGCCGATCAACCGGCTGGCCTCGCTGACCTGCAGGTTCGGCGGCAGCATGCGGGTGCGGCGCAGCACGGCGTTGATCCGCGCCAGCAACTCGCGGGCGGAGAAGGGCTTGGTGAGGTAGTCGTCGGCGCCCATTTCCAGGCCGATGATGCGGTCGGTCTCGTCGTTGCGCGCGGTGAGCATCAGCACCGGGGTCGACTTGTGCTTGCCCACACGCAGCTCACGACACAGCTTCAGGCCGTCGTCGCCGGGCATCATGATGTCGAGGACGATCAGGTCGACGCTGTTGGCATCGAGGAAGGTGCGCATCTGCCGGCCGTCTCCCGCCAGGCTCACGCGCAGGCCGTTCTTCTTCAGGTAATTGCCGACCAGCTCGCGGATCTCGCGGTCGTCGTCGACGATCAGTACGTGATCGACATGGTCCATGCCGGTTCCTCATTCGTAGTGGGTTGAGGCGAGTTTATAGCGCCGCGCCGCGCTTGCCTGCCGTGCTTTGTATTCCACTGTATCTACAGCCGCCGCCGATACCCGGCGCGGCAAACCCGGGCCTTGCGCGACACAAGCCCGATACCTCCTGAACGTGAAATGGGCACCAACGGCGAGGCACACAGTCCCCGCCGGCCAAACCCGACACAGGATAGGAGAACCACCATGAAAGCCATCCAACTCGCCAACGCTTGCCTCTTCGCTGCCATTGCCGCCTTCGCCAGCTTTGGTGTACAGGCTGCCGATTCCCAGCCCACCGAGACTTACCACTACGGCCAGAAACTGGACGTGAAGCGCGTCCTGGCCATTCACGAAGAGAACGCCTCGCCCTTCGACTGCGGCATCGTCAACGCCCGCATGGACTACCTGGATTCCAGCGGCCAGCCGCACAGCCTGGCTTATCGCAAGTTCGCCACCAACTGCAACGAGGGCGGCTGATCGCCCTGGGCTGCGGCCATGGACGGCTGCGGTGCTGATTTTCCCGGCGCTCATTCATCGCGACCGTACGGGCCATCGGCCCACTGAGGTTTCCATGTTGCTCATCGCCTTTCTCGGCGGGGCGCTGACCCTGCTCAGCCCCTGCATCCTTCCCGTGCTGCCTTTATTGCTGCAGCGCGCCGGCGGCCCGGCGTGGTCGCCGTGGGTCACGCTGCTCGGTCTGGCCAGCGGCTTTGCCGTGCTGGCGAGCCTGGCGACCGTCTCCAGCAATTGGGTGATCGCCGCCAGCGAGTGGGGCCGGTACTTCGCCCTCGCGCTGCTGTCGGTTTCCGCCGTTGCACTGCTCTGGCCGCGTTTCAGCGACGCGCTGGCCAAGCCCTGGGCGTGGATCGGTGATCGTCTGCACGGCGAATCGCGCCGCTTGCCGCCGGCATTGTCTGCATGGATGCTGGGCTTCGCCGCCGGCCTGCTGTGGGCGCCCTGCGCAGGGCCGGTGCTGGGGCTGATTCTCTCTGGCGCCATGCTGCAAGGCCCGAGCGCGCAGACCAGCCTGCTGCTCTTCGCCTACGGCCTGGGGAGTGCCTCGGTGCTGGGCGTCGTGCTCTTCGCCGGCCGCCGGCTGATGCAGCACCTGCGGCCGCGCATGGCCGTTATCGAAGGCCTGCGCCGCGCTACCGGCGTACTCGCCCTGCTGGCCGTGGCCGGCATCGCTAGCGGCACCAGCGCGCAACTGGCTTCCGGCAGCTCGTCCACACTGGTGAACAGCCTGGAACGCAAGGTCATCGACGGCGTACCTGCGCTCGTCAGCCAACTGATGCCCGGCGACATGGCCCACGGAGCCGAACGCCTGCCGGACCTCGGCCCGGCTCCGGAGCTGCAAGGTGCGGTGGAATGGATCAACAGCCCCGAACTGAACCTGCGTGATCTGCGCGGCAAGGTCGTGCTGGTCGACTTCTGGACCTACGACTGCATCAACTGCCAGCACAGCCTGCCGTACGTGAATACCTGGGCGAAGAAGTACGCCGACCAGGGACTTGTGGTGATCGGCGTGCACACGCCGGAATACCCGTTCGAGCGCGTGCCGGCCAACGTCCGCGCAGCGGTGAAGCAACACGACATCCACTATCCGGTGGCGCTGGATAACCAGTACCGCATCTGGAACGCCTTCGCGAACCAGTACTGGCCGGCGCACTACTTCATCGACGCCCAGGGGCGGATTCGCCACCTGTCGATCGGCGAGGGAGGGTATGAAGAGCAGGAGCAGGTGATCCAGGCGTTGTTGAAGGAGAGGGATGGGGTGAGGGCTGGGGCCTGAGTGAGCGAAGAGGCGGATGGTGCATCCGTCTCTTTTCTCTTTGGCTAACAGGTTCCAAGAAATGCCATGCCCGGCTTGGTTTAAATTCAGACCGAATTCAGGCTAAAGTGTTCAGGCCGAGGGCGCCCTGGACTGACGCTCTTCACCACCGGAGGAATGCCTCATGCGTGTCGAGACTATTAGTTACCTGAAACGCCATGCTGCCGACTTGGACCTGAGCGAGCCCATGGTCGTTACGCAGAATGGTGTGCCTGCCTATGTTGTCGAGTCCTACGCCGAGCGACAGCAGCGCGACGAGGCGATTGCCTTGGTCAAACTCCTGGCCATGGGATCGCGGCAGTATGCCGACGGTAAGCACTGCTCAGCTGACGATCTGAAGGCCCGGCTTGCCAAAAGGTTCTCGCAGCCTGACTGAGGATCGATCGTGTCCGAGTTGGTCGCTCGATTTACCCATACTGCAGAGCAAAGCATCCAGGATCAGATTCATCATCTGGTTCCTTTCATAGGGCAACAGAGTGCACTGGATTCGCTGCTCGAACTGATCGTCGAGGTGGAAGAGAAGCTACCGCGAGCGCCGGTTGGTTACCCGGTCAGTGAGCAGGCCAGTCTTCTGGGTGTGCTTCATTACCGCGAGTTCAATAGGGGGCCATACCGGGTGTTCTATGAACTGCATGAGCACCGGCGCGAGATCGCAGTCATTCTGGTTTTGCGGCAGAAGCAGAGTGTCCAGCAGCAATTGATTCGGTACTGCCTTGTCGGGCCCTTTGAATAGGCTGTCAGCCCACGACTTGATTCCGCCCCTGCTTTTTTGCTTCATATAGCGCCGCATCAGCCCTTGCCACCAGCGCCTCGGCAGAGGCTTCCTGCCCCGGCAACGCTGCTGCAATGCCGATGCTCACACTCACCCGCCCCAACGGCGAAAGCTCATGGGGCAGGGCGAGGGTTTCCACCGCTTGCAACAGCTTGTTCGCCATTCCACGCACGCCAGCGAGGTCGGTCATCGGCGCGAAGAAGACGAACTCCTCACCGCCATATCGCGCCACCAGATCGGTCGAGCGGCTGACCGTCGTCGCCAGCGCCTGGGCAATTTCGCGCAGGCAGGCATCGCCGGCCAGGTGGCCGTAGTGGTCGTTGAAGCGCTTGAACCAGTCCACATCGACTACCGCCAGCGCCAGGGACTCGCCAGAGCGACGCGCATGAACCCATTCCTGTTCCAGCACCTGATCGAAGCGGCGGCGGTTGGCGATGCCGGTAAGGGCGTCGGTCAGGCTTATGGCTTCCAGCTGGTTGTTCAGCTCGCGCAGCTCATCGGTGCGCTCGGCGACGCGCAGCTCCAGTTCGTGCTCGGAGGTGCGCAGGTTATCCACGAGCTGCTGCTGGGTGCGGATCAACTCCTCCTGCACCCGCGTCTTCTCCCGGCGCATCACGTTGAAGCGGTCGGCGAGGGCAAAGGCCAGCACGATCATCTCCATCGCCGAGCCCAGTTGCAGGCCGTCCACAGTGAACAGATTGGTCGGCACGATGCCCATTGCGCGCAGTGAGGTCATCGCCCCGCCCAGCATCAGCAGCGCGAAGGCGGCGAGGAAGAAGAACGCACTGCGCTGGCGCTTGAAGGCGCAGATGATGGCCGCCGCCAGCAGCACCACTGCAGTTGCGAAATTCAGCGTTATCCCGGCGCGAGAGACATACGGCAGTGCGAACGCATAGGCGACCAGGCTGAGCAGGTACAGCACGATCATCCCGCGCAGCACCCAGTCCAGGCGCGGCAGGATGCGCTCGAGCTGCATCATCCGCCGCGCGAATAACAACAGTGCAGCGAGGGCCAGCGACACGCCGGAGTAATAGACGATGTTCGAGTTGAGCGGCACGGCGAAGATCGCCCAATCCGGAGCCAAGCCGTTCTTGATTGCCAGCGCCGAGGCCGTGCAGCCGACGAAGGCCACGTAGAGCAGATAGATCGGGTCGCGCAGCGCGAACAGCAGCATCAGGTTGAAAAGGATCATCGCCATGGCGATGCCGAAGTACCACGCCTTGCCTGTGTAATCGTCGCGCTCATAGGCGTGGAACACCTTCACCGGCCACAGCTGCAGCGGCACCAGCAAGCCGATGCTCGACTCCGCCCGCAGGTACACCACCTGCTCGGACTGCGCCGACAGGTTCAGCGGAAAGACGAAATTACGATTCGGGTAGACCTTGCTCGACTGCGGCACATCGCTGCCGGTGTTGATGGTTCTGTACGAACCATCCGCCTGCGGGATGTTCGCCTGCACATGGGAAACGCGCGGGTTTTCCACCACCAGCAAGCGCTGCAACGGCGCGTCACTGGAGTTTTTCAGCTGCAGCTTCAACCAGAACGCCGAGCGGGTGAACCCCATCGCCAACGCACTGCCTGGCGGCTGGTCGCCCTTGAAGCGCGCCTGCTGCTCGGGGGATTGCACGTCCGCCAGCGTCAGATTGCCGGTTGGGTCCTCAAGGACGGACACGTAGGTGGATAACGTCAGCGGCTGCGTGGTGACGCTGGCAGCGTCGACCATCTGATCGGCCCAGGCTGGGCAGAGCAACAGAAGAAGGAGAGGGAGCAGAAGCCAGGACAGGAATTGCCGGTGCGGGGCGAGGGCGGGCATGCGGCGGGTCCGGGGATGTAGGTGTGCCACGGAGTTTACAAGACACGCTTTGGTGACGCCAAAAACACAAAAGCCCCCGGCAATTCAGGTTGCCGGGGGCTTATGTTTGGGATTCTGGAGCGGGCGAAGGGAATCGAACCCTCGTCATGAGCTTGGGAAGCTCAGGTAATGCCATTATACGACGCCCGCTTGGGGGTGCCTTTTTACCAGAAGGGCGGGGCTTAGTGAAGCCTTGACGGGCGAGCTGCTTGGGCTATGCCGCTTCTGCTACGAATTCTGCGCAAAAAATAACCGGGAGCGGAGGGGCAGGGGCCGGCCCCCGGCTGTGTGCGCTGGCTGCATCAGCCCACCATGGCGGCGATGGGCACGCCCTGGCTGCTGGGCAGGTAGGGATTGGCCAGAACTGGGTGGCGCTGGGGCTGGAGGAAGGTCAGGAGGGCGTCCTGGGTGTCCTGCCAGGCCTTCTTGTGCTCAACATCGATGAAGTGGCCGGCGTTGCGGATGGTGCGGAACTCGCAGTCAGGGATCAACTGCTGGAACAGCTTCGCCTCGGCCGGGGTGGTGTAGATATCCAGCTCGCCGTTCATGAACAGCAGCGGGATGTCGATGGCCGCGAACTTCTCCATGTAGCTCTCCGCGCTGAGCTTGAGCACCTGGCAGATGTGGAAGTGCATCTGCTGGTATTCGTGCTCGTCGAGGCCGGCGACATGGCGGAAGTTGTAGCGCTTGAACAACTGCGGCAGGTAGCGGCCGATGGTGTCGTTGACCAGGTTGCCGATGTTGCTGCGGTCGCAGGCGGAGAGGTAGTCCAGGCCGCGGTGCAGGTAGTCGAGCATCGAAGCGTTGAGCATCGGCGAGAAGGAGTTGATCACTGCCTTCTGGATCCGCGCCGGGCGTTCGGCCAGGGCCAGCAGGGTGGCGACGCCGCCCCAGGAGAAGGACATCACTACGTCGGCGCGGTAATGCTCGATCAGGCCGAGCAGCAGCTGCGCTTCGTATTCCTTGGTGATGAACTCGCGGCAGTCGTTGTGGGCCTTGGACCGGCCGGCGTATGGCTGGTCGTAGCACACCACGTTGAAGTGCGGTTGCAGGTATTTCACCGTTTGGGCGAAGGAGGCGGTGGTCGCCAGCGAGCCGTTGACCAGGATGATGGTCTGGCGCGCTTCCCTGTTGGCGTGAAACTCCGTGTGTACCCGATGTTGCTGAATCTCGACGACGGCGGTTTCCGGCCTCATGTCGTATTCCTCCAGACGCAGGTCATGGTGCGCATCCAAGATCGGATGTGAAGAAAGTACCCAGGCAGAGGAAAGCGTCTTGGCGTGACAGCTTCATGTCACTCGACGAAAGTTAACAATCTCTTGGTTTTCAACTGGTTAAGACATCAAAAGACAGGCCGTCCGACACGTTGAAGGTGTGGATGCGGGCTTTTGATCAGGCGGGGAAGGCGCGGCTGGGGGAACGGCTGCCGCGAAAATCATTGTTGGCTACGCTGCGTGACTCGGCGGTCACGCTTGAGCCAGAGTTAAGCAGGGTGGTTCGTTACCCGCAACCGCCGTTGAGCGCTTGAGTCACATCGTTTTGTCTAAATCCGACGAAATGACATTTCTCTGCGCGATTGTCCGGCGCTTTGGATAAGCCGGATTACACTCTTGTGATAGCTGTAACGCCCCCTGCCGAAGACGAGCGATCTCGCCGTGCTCCCCCTGAGGCCGATACCGCGTGCGGAGCGGTTCCATGGCACTTCACCGACAGTTCGTCCCACTGCTGGTTCTGGCTCCGGCCGCATGGCTGTGTGCGGAAGCCATGGCCGAGGATCGCTATGGCTGCGAACAACCGGTCACCGTCGCCTACACCCGCAACGTGGTGTTCTTCCATGACGACGTCGGCATCGACCCGGACCTGATCGCCGAACTGGGCAGGCGCACCGGCTGCCAGTTCGAAACGTCCATCCGCCCGCGCGACGAAATATGGCGCATGCTCGAAAGCGGTGACCTGCAGATGGGCACCAGTGGCGTCGCTACGCCGCAGCGCCGCGCTTACAGCTACTTGCTGCCTTACCTCTACATGCGCAACAAGCTGATCGTGCGCGACGATCTGGGCGAGATGAACACCCTGGACGCCTTCCACGACATGCCCGGCGCGCGCCTTGGGGTGATCGCCGGATACCGCCACGGCGCCTTCATCGACGGCATGCTGCGCATCCTCCGTGCCGAAGGCCGGGTAGTGGAATACAAGGACGACGCGACCCGGTTCAGCGCGTTGCTCAATGGCGATGTAGAGGGGGTGATCGGCCATGAGATGAATCTTCAAGGGGCGGTGAGCGATCGTCGTCAACGCGAACGCTTCCATGTGATAGATGTGATGCCCGGACCGGCGACACCCCACAACCTGATGCTCTCGCGCAAGCGCTTCACCCCGGCGCAAAGTGCCGAATGGATGCGCCTGCTGGAGACGTTGTGGCTGGACGGAACCCTGGCCCGGATCATGCGTAAGAATGCACCGCCGCAAGTGGCGGAAGGACTGCTCGACAGCGGATATCGCTACAGCTCCACGGACAGAGGCTGGTAAAGGATGAAGGCATTCGAACGGGGTATTCCGCTGCAACTGCTGGTGGCCGGAGCCATCATTGCCAGCATGCTGGTGCTGGCGGGCGCGTTGCTGATCCAGGGATACCGCGGTGTGGAAGGGGCATTGGTGACGGCTGCCGGGGAATCGGCCAGCCAACTGGGCGCGACCATCAACGAACGGATTCGCCGCTTGATCGATCCGGCGGAAAGCGCGCTGCGCCTGCTGACCCACGACCCCATCTCGCAGACCGACAACCTGCCGGCGCGCCTCGATCGCCTGCCGATGCTGGTGGAGAACCTGCGCGCCAATCGCACCTTGAGTGCGGTGTACATCGGTTATCCGAACGGTGAGTTTCTTCTGATCCGTGCGCTGCGTGTGCCGGAGGTGAGGCAGACCTTGCAGGCGCCGGACGCAGCCAAGTACCTGGTGCAGAGCCAGACTCTCAACGGCCAGGGCGGGCTGCTCGGCGAGTGGCGCTTCTATGACAGCGAGCTGCGTTTGCTGCGCGTGCAGGAGCGCCCCGACTATAACTATGACCCCCGTCAGCGTCCCTGGTACAACGAGGCGCGCCTCACCAGCAAGACGGTGCTGACCCAGCCTTATGTGTTCTTCACCACGCGCGAGATCGGCCTGACCCTGGCGCACCGCAGCGTCGACGGCGCTGCGGTGATCGGCATGGATGCCTCGGTCAATGACCTGGGCGGCGAGATGGGCGATCTGCGCCAGACCGCCAATACCGAGCTGGCGGTGGTCGATGGCAAGGGCACGGTGATCGCCTATCCGGACCTGTCGAGGCTGATGATCCACGAAGGCAAGGAATTGCGCCTGGCCACGCTGGCCGAGTTGAAGGTGCCGGCACTGAGCGAGCTCAACTCCGAGAAGGTGCCTTCCGGTACTGCCCAGTCTTACCGGGTCAACGGCGAGGATTGGTACGGCATCTGGGTGCCGCTGTCGAACTTCACCAGCAACGAGGTGAAGGTGCTGATCGCGATTCCCGCCGTCGAGCTGCTGGCCGGTGCGCGGCAACTGTTGTTCAACCAGGCCCTGTGGAGCGGCACGCTGCTGCTGGTGTTGCTGCTGATCGGCTGGTACATCGGCCGGCGCATCGCCCGCCCGCTGACCGCGCTGGCCGATCAGGTCGGTGCGCTGGCAGCCTTCGACTTCGCCCGGCCGGTGGGTGTGGAGTCGAAGATTGCCGAGGTCCGCGATCTGAGCAGCGTGATGGGCAGCATGTCGCGCACCATCCACAACTTCCAGGCGATCACCCTCACCCTGAGCCGCGAGACCCGCCTGGAGAGCATGCTCGACGGCGTGCTCTCGCGCCTGGTCGAAGCCACTGGCGTGATGGGCGGGGCGGTCTACCTGCTGGACGACGAGGAGTGCCGACTGCGCCTGGCCTGCTCGGCAAACGGCGAGCAGTACCCGCAATCCATGCTGATCGAAGGTTTCACCGAGGCTGAGCTGGCGGAGCGGGTGGACCTGGCGCTGGCCAATCGCGGGCAGTACCTGGAGGTATCCCTGCGCAACCGCTCGGATGAGCTGCTGGGTATTCTCGTCCTGCAACTGGCCCAGGAAGGCGTACACAGTCGACAGCCGCGCAAGCCGTTCAAGCGCTTCGTCGAAGAACTCTCCGGCGCCGCCGCCGTGGCCATCGAAACACGCCAACTGATCGAGGCCCAGCAACGTCTGCTGGACGCGATCATCAAGCTGCTGGCCGACGCCATCGACGCCAAGAGTCCCTACACCGGTGGTCACTGCGAGCGCGTGCCGCAACTGGCCGACCTGCTGCTGCAGAAGGTCATCGACTCGCACGACGGCGAGTATGCCGGCTTCACCATGAGCGACGCCGAACGATACGAATTCCAGATCGCCGCCTGGCTGCACGACTGCGGCAAGATCACCAGCCCCGAGTATGTGGTGGACAAGGCGACCAAGCTGGAGACCCTGTACAACCGGCTGCATGAAGTGCGCACGCGCTTCGAGGTGATCTGGCGCGACATCGAGCTGGACTACTGGCGCGGCATCGCCGAGGGCAGCGACATCGGCCTGCTCGCCGCCCGCCGCGATGCGCTGCATGAATCGCTGCGCGACGACTATGCCTTCGTCGCTCAGGCCAACGTCGGTGGCGAGTTCATGAAGGACGAGGACATCGAACGCCTCCAGCAGATCGGCGAGCGCCGCTGGACGCGCTATTTCGACGATCGCCTGGGCATCTCCCATGACGAGGCCGAGCGCCTGCAGGGCCGGCCGCCACAACCGCTGCCGGCGGAGGAATGCCTCCTCGCCGACAAGGCCGAGCACCGCGTGATGTGGGGCGAGCGCAAACCACCGGTGACCAAGGACGACCCGCGCAATATCTGGGGCTTCGACATGCGCCTGCCGCCCTACGCCAGTAACTATGGCGAGCTGTACAACCTGGGCATCCGTCGCGGCACGCTGAACGACGAGGAGCGCTTCAAGATCAATGAGCACATCGTGCAGACCCTGATGATGCTCACCACCCTGCCGCTGCCGCGCAACCTGCGCCGCGTGCCGACCATCGCGGCCAACCATCACGAGAAGATGGATGGCACCGGCTATCCGCGCAAACTCTCCCGCGAGCAGATGAGCATCCCGGAACGGGTGATGGCAATCGCCGACATCTTCGAGGCGCTGACCGCCGCCGACCGCCCGTACAAGGCCCCGAAGACACTCTCCGAGTCGCTGAAGATCCTCGCCTTCATGGCGCGCGACCAGCACATCGACTCTGACCTCTTCCGCCTGTTCATCAGCCAGGGCGTGTACAAGGAGTACGGTGATCGTTTCCTCAATCCCGAGCAGATGGACGCGGTGGACGTGCGCGCGATCCTCGAAATCCTCGACGGAGTGAAGGCCTAGGCGCCCCCGCGATCCCCTGAAATGCAAACCGCCGGCTTGATGCCGGCGGTTTGCATTTGCGGATTCAGATCAGCGCTTGGCGAGGTTGGTGGCGTAGCGGTTGATCTGTGGGTTCTTGGCCACAGTGCAGCTTTGTCCGGCGAGGAACTGCGAGGTCTTCAGGTACTGCTGCTGCGGG
Organism: Pseudomonas sp. NPDC086581; assembly: GCF_044746165.1. Classification (NCBI taxonomy): domain Bacteria; kingdom Pseudomonadati; phylum Pseudomonadota; class Gammaproteobacteria; order Pseudomonadales; family Pseudomonadaceae; genus Pseudomonas; species Pseudomonas sp. NPDC086581. The sequence continues at coordinate 144,040 of NZ_JBIVBR010000005.1, forward strand.
TAGTAGGCGAATACGTAGCTGCCGTTCTTCACCGTGTCGATCAGCTTCTGTGCCACCTGCGGGCGTACGGCCGGGCAACCCAGGCTACGGCCGAGGCGACCGAGGCCGGAGACGACCTTGGGGTCGGCGTAGGCGGCGGCGTGCATGACGATGGCGCGCTCTTCGCTGTTGTCGTTGAAGCCCGGCTCCAGGCCCAGCAGGCGCAGGGAGCGGCCGTGCTTGCCGCTGTAGGTCTGGCCGGTCTGGTAGAGGCCGATGGAGGACTGGTTGCTCTCCGGGCGGTTGGAGAAGGAGGTGGCCATGTCGTCGCCACTCTTCTTGCCATGGGCGACCCACTCCTCGAAGAGCAGCTTGCGCTGCTTCAGGTCGAAGACCCAGAGGCGCTTGTCGCGGGACGGCTTGGAGTAATCGATCACCGTCAGCAGATTGTTCTGGCCGCCCAACTGGGTGCTGGCGCACTGCAGTGCGCTGAGCGCCAAGCGCAGGGTTTCGGTATTGGTTGCCGGCGCGAGGCGGTGCAGTTCCTCGGCGGAGGGAAGGGCGGCAGCGGACGCAGCCTGCCAGCTACCGAGCGCGAAAAGCGCGGTACTGGCGAGCGAAATCCGGAAGAACCCCCGTAACTTCAAAAAAGTCAGCATGAATACAACATTCCCGTTGAATCGATATGGTTTTTTCTGGGAAACGCCGCATTGTGCGCGATTTTTGACCAGTGATGTGGTTGTTTTTTAAACAAGTATGGTTCCGCCCGTCGGCAACTACGAACTTTCCAGCGTGATAAATCGCCGCGAGGCGGTGAATTTCCCTGCGCTCAGGCGCAGGAGTCTCACCCCGGACAGGCGCCTTGACTCTTTGTGTTTCGAGATTCTTCGGCTGCTTGCACGGCTGGCTTGACGCCGTCTGTCCGGTGGTGAGTGCAGGCAGTTTGCGGGGGGCGAGCCAGAGGCGGTGCAGTAGAAGGATGAAGGCCCTGTAGGGGAAATCTGTAGCACCCAGGCGTCGCTCCGGTCCATCGGGTTACTGCACGCTCTGGTTCTTGACCGGCTTCTGCTCGGCCTTGCGGTCGTTGGTGGTGATCACGGTGAAGTCCGGGTTGCTGCGCATATCGCGAGTGGATGGCAAGTCGGTGATCACCAGCGTGCTGCCCACGTCCATGCTGGCGAGCAGGTTGCGCAGGAATTCGCGGTCGAGGCTGAACTTGCCTAGTTGCTCGGCCGGCGACAGGCCGCGCTGCGGGTCGCTGACCTGCACGCTGGTCCAGCGCAGGTTCGGGTTCTCGCTGTCGATCTCGGCCTGTGAGGGTTTCTCCATGAGCGAGAAGGCGGCGACGCCGGTTCTTTCTTCCGGGTGTTCGAAGGCCACTGGCGCGGTGCCGATCTGCAGGCCGCCGCGGTAGACATAGAGGCGGCGGTCGGCACGGCTGACCAGCACGGAGACCGGGCCCTTCTCCGCCCCCGGATCGCTCCAGAACGGCACCACCATGCCGCTGTCGTCATGCGGGCCGGCGGCGCGGCCGTCGCTGACGATAGGCGCGAGCAGGCCGGGGTGGTAGACCTCCACCGGCGAGCTCTTGGCGTCGGAAATGATCACGGTGGTGGAGGTGAAACCGGTGACTTCGTAGAGCTTCTTGGCGAAGGCCATGGGCAGGCGGATGCAGCCGTGTGAGGCCGGGTAGCCGGGCAGGTTGCCGGCATGCAGGGCGATGCCGTCCCAGGTCAGGCGCTGCATGTAGGGCATGGGCGCGCTGTTGTAGAGGTCGGAGTGGTACTCGACCTTCTTCTGCAGGATGGAGAACACGCCGGTGGGCGTTTCCTTGCCTTTCTTGCCGGTGCTGACGGTGGCCACGCCGATGGCGATGCCATTGCGGTACACGTAGGCGCGCTGCTCGGTGAGGCTGACCACCAGGGTAACCGGGCCCGCCGGGGAGATTTCCGGGTACCAGAGGAACTGGCCGGGCTTGAGTGTCTTCAGCGCAGCCTGCAGATCCGAGAGCGGCGAGGGCTTGCCCGGATTGGCAAAGGCGACGCTGGCGCTCAGGGCGATCAGCAGGGCAACCGACAGTTTCTTCATCACCTTTCCTTGGGACGCGGACATGCCTGGGAGCTTAGCCAAGCGGTAGCTCCGCCTGCAAACTGCCGGGCTGAACGGTCTGCGTGGGAATTTCCAGGATGTGAGTCTGCTCGTGATGTGTGTTGGGCTGGCGATGTTTCAGCCCAGCGCCGCGATTTCCTGCGTGGTCAGCGCACGGTACTCGCCCGGTTGCAGGGCCGGGTCAAGCTGCAGGCTGCCCATGCTCTCGCGGTGCAGGCGGGTCACCTTGTTCTGGAAGTGCCCGAACATGCGCTTGACCTGATGGTAGCGGCCTTCGTGCAGGGTCAGGTGCGCAGCGCGGGGGCCGAGAATTTCCAGCTGGGCGGGCAGGGTGGTGAGGTCTTCGAAGGCGAAATACAGGCCCTGCTCGAAGGTCGCGATGTAGCGCTCCTCGATCGGGTCTTCAGTCTCGACGTAGTAGACCTTGGGCAGCTTGCGCCCCGGAAGTGTCATACGCCGCGACCATTGCCCGTCGTTGGTGATCAGCAGCAGGCCGGTGGTGTTGTAGTCCAGGCGGCCGCCGATGTGCAGCTCGTGCTTGTCCGGCTCGTCCAGCAGGTCGAGCACGGTGCGGTGCTCGGCGTCTCGGGTGGCGCTGACGCAGCCGGCGGGCTTGTGCAGCATGAAATAGCGCGCCGGCTTGCCAGCCTGCAGCACGTCATCGTCCAGCTCAACGCGGGAAAATTCGCGCACTTCGTGGCAACCATCGCGCACCACCTGGTCATCCACGCGAAGGCGGCCTTCAGCAAGCAGCTGGCGGGCCTGCTGGCGGTTCAGGTGAGGCAGGTTGGCGATAAATCGATCCAGACGCATCAGGCGTTCCCGGCGTCCTTCAGCCCTGCTGCGCAGCGCGGGCAGAGGCAGGCGCGGTCGACCAGCTCGGGCGGAATACGCGCCAGCGCCTCGCGGTCGATGGGCGTGCTGAAGCACCAGCAGCTCTGGTCCTGCAGTACCGGATCGGCCTGGGTGCAGCGGTTGGACTGGCCGCAGAGCGGGCAGCGGCTGGGATCGGGAGATGCGTCGTTCATGGCCGGTCAGGGCGGGCGTTGGCGGTGAGGTGGGCGCACAGGGTGCAGCGCCGACCCGCATCGCGCAAGCGCATTCGGATCGGCGCGGGGGCGGTCAGGGAATCCTGATGCCTTCGATCCAGGGTTCGAGGCGGCGACCGAAGGCGACCTCGGCCACATACGGCTGCGCGGTTCCATCGGCCCGGGCGGGCCGCAAGAGGACACGGTCGAGGCGCTCCCTCCACAGGTGTGGAACATTGATGTTGTCGGTGCCGATGGAGCTGGCGGTGCCGCCGAGCGTCCAGACGTGCTGGTAGTAGTTGGAGATCGGCCTCACGCGACCCTGGACGATCAGGTAGCGTTGGCGGTCGGGGTACTGGGCGCGCAGTGTTTGCAGGTCCAGGCCGACGTCCTTGAGCAGCAGGCGCGTATCGGTCTTCTCTTCGCTGTCCAGTTCGCGGCGGATGAAGTCGCGTTCGTCCGCCAGGCGCGCATTCTGTGGCGCGGCGTCTGCGGCGAGGCGGGCTTCGTCGAGACGCTTGCGCGTCAGTTGCACCTCGCGCTGGTACAGCGGGCCGTCAAGCTCCAGCACCAGCAGGGCATCGCGCGATTGCTGGCGGCCGAAGCGCGGCGCGCTGTCGTCGTCCACCTGCGCGGGCATGGCGAAGCCGAGCTTCTCCATCTTCTGGGCATCGATGGCCGGTAGCCAGCCACGGTTGTGCCGTGTGCTGTCGTCCCGCGTCGGGATGCGCCAGTGCAAGCGCAGGCTCAGTCCGCTGTTTTCGTTGTGCCAGGAGCTGTTTCGCAGCAGCTCGCGCTGGCTCAGGGGCAATACGCTGTCGGGCTCGCCGGAGTGGTTCCAGGCGACGCCGCCCAGGGCCACGGCGTTGACCAGCAGGATCAGTCCGACGCCGCCGACCAGGGCATGGGTGCGTGTCCAGTTCATGACGAAGTCCCTCCCAGCAGGCCATGGGCACGGCGCAGGCGGCGCAACACCAGCAGGATCAGCACGGCGCATAGGCCCAGCACCAGGAAGAACAGGTACTTGGGCATCACCTCCCACCACCAGTCGAAGAACTTGGTGTAGAGGAAGATCACGAAGAAGGTCAGCCCGGTGTTCACCACTTCCGGCCATTCGCGGCGCGCGCCCAGCCAGATGACCAGGGCCGAGGCAATGAAGCCAAGCACCTGGTAGAGATTTTCCACCGTGGCGAAACCCAGCGGCAGGTAGCTGCCGCCGCCCCAGTTGGCCAGCACCAGCATCGGCAGGAACAGCCCGAGCAGGCCAAATATCCGGTAGATCGCGGCGAAGCCGTCGAAGCGGTTCTGTGTGATGAACGAGGGGACGAAGAAGATCAGCAGTGCGGCGGGGAAGAAGTTCTCCGGGCGTTCGCCCACATCCAGCCAGTAGACGCCGCTCCAGGTGCCGACCCGCGCGGCGACGTAGCCCATCACGCAGATCAGTGCGGCGGCCAGCAGCAGGCGGGTATTGCAGGTGTAGGCCAGCAGCAGGGCATAGGCGGCCCAGGGCAGCAGGGCCTTGTCCGAGGGCGTGATGTTGAAGATCTGCCCGATCATCACGACGTTCAGCACCAGGCAGGCGAAAGCCAGCATGGCGCCGAGCTTGGCGAAGTAGCCGGAGGCGTCGCGGCGTTGCAGGAACAGGGTCAGCAGCAGGCTGATCAGCGATGCGGCGATGAGGGTGAGCACCTGGGCGGTTTCCGCGAACAGGCCCCAGAACTGGTAGAACAGGAAGAACAGGCTGGCGGCCAGTGCCAGCGCGCCGAGGAAGGAGGCGATGCGCATGCCCAGGGAGAGACGGTGGTCCTGGCTGTCGCGGTCGATGTCGAAGCGCGCACGGTAGTCGGCGAGCAGGCGTTGCTGGTGGTCGTGCAGGCGGTCGCGCTGGGTGGTGTCGAGGACGAGGGCACCTTCGTCGTGCAGGCGGCGCAGCTCGCGGTCGAAGGCCAGGATATCGTCGACGCGGTGCTGCGCCTGCTGGTGGCTGAGGTCGGGCATGACCGGTCCTTGCGGCGGGTGATGCTGGAACTCTAGCTGTCGGCGGGGCGCGGTTCCATGGGCGAATGGCCTCGGCGCGGTACGCGTGTCGGTCGCGACTCGCTTTCCGCTCACACACCGATGATGCGTCAGTATCTGCAGGAGCGTAGGGCGAATAACCTGGAACAGGTTATCCGCCGACCTTGCGCGGCGGATAAAGCTGGCGCGTGATGCGCCTTACGGCATCCCACTGCGATCAGCTACGGCTCTGCAGCCACGCACGCCAACCGCCGAAGCGGCTGATGTCCTCGGCGCCGTCCAGGCCCCAGGCGTCGCAGATGAAACCGGTCTCCCAGCTGCCATCCTCCAACTGCACCTTGCCCAGCCCCAGCGGCGCGGGGATGCCGGTGAGGAAGGAGCCCAACTCGGCGCTGGGCAGTTCCCAGACTTCCACTTCGATGGCCACGCCGCCATCGGCCACGCGCAGCATGCCGGGGCGCAGCGGCGGGCCGCCGGCCAGAGCGTAGAGCTTGTAAGCCGGGGCGCTATGAGTGGCGCGCAGCAGGCGCGCGCCGCGCTGGCGCAGCTGCCAGTTCAGCGCCAGGCCATCGAGATGCGCGCCGCATACCACCAGGCGCGCGCGGTCGTTGCGCGCAGCGTTGGCGGAGGATGAGGGCGGGATGGCGTTGCCGCCGGTGAGCGGCAGGTTGTGTCGGCGCTGCAGGGCGTCTGCCACGCCGAGCAGGTACTGGTCGGTGAAGGCGCGGCCGAACAGCGTCACGCCCCAGGGCAGGCCGTTGCTCATGATCGCGCTGGGCACGGCGACGGCGGCGTAGTCCAGCAGGTTCATGAAGTTGGTGTAGTAGCCCAGGTCGGAATTGCGCTTCACCGGTTCGGCATGCAGCTCGTCCAGTGTCACCGGACGGCCGATGGTGGGCGTCAGCACGCAGTCGAGATCGGCGAGGATCGCGTCGCACTGTGCCTTGAGCTCCTGCAGGCGGTATTGTGCGCAGAAGGCCTGCACGGCGGTGGCGCCGGGGGCTTTTGCCAGCACGTCGCGGATCACCGGCAGCACGGCTTGTGGGTCGCGCTCGATCAGCTCGCCCGCCACGCTGTAGCGCTCGGCCACCCACGGACCTTCGTAGAGCAGGCGTGCGGCTTCGAGGAAGGGCGCGAAGTCGATTTCCCGTGCCTCGCCGCCCAGCGCCTTGAGCTGGTCGAGGGCGTCGGTGAACAGCACCGGGCCTTCATGGCAGCCGAAGAATTCCAGCTGGTCGGCGCGCGGCACGCCGAAACGGAAGGGCTTGGGCGCACCGAAGGCGCTGGCGTCGTTCCAGGCGGGATTGGCGCGGCTGTAGCCATCCAGCGGATCGAGCCGGGCGGTGAGGCCCAGCAGCTCGCTGGCCTCGGCGGCGCTGGCGGTGAAGTAGGTGATGCAGTCCAGGGTGCGGCAGGCCGGGACCAGTCCGGTATTGGGCAGCAGGCCCTTGCTCGGCTTGAGCCCCAGCAGGCCGTTGAGTGCCGCCGGCACACGGCCGGAGCCGGCGGTGTCGGTGCCCAGGGCGAAGCTCGCCACGCCCAGCGCCACGGCCAGCGAGGAACCGGCGCTGGAGCCGCCCGAGGGGTACTCCGGAAGCACGCTGTTGCGGCATTCGCCGTAGGGCGAGCGGGTGCCGTTGAGGCCGGTGGCGAACTGGTCGAGGTTGGTCTTGCCCAGCGGGATGGCGCCCAGGTCGATCAGTTGCTGCACCAGCGTCGCCGAGGTCTTCGGCGTGTAGGCGAAGGCCGGGCAGGCGGCGGTGGTGGGGATGCCGGCGAGGTCGATGTTGTCCTTGATGGCGAAGGGGATGCCGTAGAGCGGCAGCGCTTCGGGGGACTTCTCGTCCAGCGCAGCGAGGTAGGGCTCCAGCTCCTCCAGGCTCAGCAGGTGGATGAACAGGTGGTAGTCCGGGTTCAGCGCGGCGGCCTTGTTGCGCAGCCCGGCGATCAGCTGGCGCGGCGAGGCGCGGCATTCGCGGTAGGCGGCGCGCAGGGTGGCGAGGCGGAGGTCGAAGGTGGTGGGCATGGTCGGTGTTCCTTTGGGCCTGTCAGTTCTTCGCTCGGATTGCCCTCACCCCGGCCCTCTCCCGGAGGGCGAGGGGGAGGAGCAGTCCGGCGTGGTGTTGGGTTCGAACCACGACTCGCTCGGCGGAGAGAGCGGTGGATTCAGGTTGATCCCGTGCTGAGCCTCACTCCGAACTGTCCCCTCTCCCCCTGGGAGAGGGTTAGGGTGAGGGGCTCTTCGCAACGTAGGCTCACTTCAGCTCAAGCCTCCTCCATCACCACCACCCGCTGCCCGGCGCGCACCGGCGAGCCGGGCTGCACGCGGACCTCGCGCACCACGCCGTCGCGCGGGGCGGTGAGGGGGATTTCCATCTTCATGGATTCGAGGATCACCAGGATGTCGCCGGCCTTCACGCTGGCGCCAGCTTCCACCTGCACCTGCCAGAGGTTGCCGGCGATGTGGCTTTCGACGGCGTGCTGGCCGGCGCCGAGCGGGGCGTCCTCGCCTGTGTCGACGGCAGCTTCCTCGCTCTCGAAGTGCGCCTGGCCGGAGGCGATCCAGCGCTCGCGCTCGGCATCGAAGGCGGCGCGCTGGTGGTTGCGGAAGGCGGCGATGCTGTCGGCGTCCTCGGCGAGGAACTGCTGATAGTCAGCCAGGCACAGTTCGCTGTGCTCGATGCGCAGCGGGTAGCGGCCGAGCGGGAAGTCGCGGCGGATGCGCAGCAGCTCCTCGGCGGACACCGGGTAGAACCGTACCTGGTCGAAGAAGCGCAGCAGCCAGGGCTTGCCATCGAACGCCGCGACTTCGCGGTAGCGGTTCCACATCTGCAGGGTGCGGCCGACGAACTGGTAGCCGCCGGGGCCCTCCATGCCGTAGACGCACATGTACGCGCCACCGATGCCCACGGAGTTTTCCGCAGTCCAGGTGCGTGCCGGGTTGTACTTGGTGGTCACCAGGCGGTGGCGCGGGTCCAGCGGCGTGGCCACCGGTGCTCCGAGGTAGACGTCGCCCAGGCCCATCACCAGGTAGCTGGCTTCGAAGACAGTGCGGTAGACCGCCTCCAGATCCGGCAGCTCGTTGATGCGGCGGATGAATTCCAGGTTGCTCGGGCACCAGGGCGCGTCCTTGCGCACGGTGGTCATGTACTTCTCGATGGCCAGCTGGCAGGCCGGGTCGTCCCAGGACAGCGGCAGGTGCACGATGCGCGAAGGCACCTTGAGGTCCTGCGCGGCGCAGACGGCGTCCCACAGGCCGGCGACGGTTTCCAGCAGGCTCTGCAGCGTCAGGGTCTCCGGCTGGTAGTGGACCTGCAGCGAGCGGATGCCGGGGGTAAGGTCGATTACGCCGGCCAGGGCTTTCGCTTCCAGCGCCTGCATCAGTGCGTGGGCGCGGAAGCGCAGGACCAGGTCCAGCTCCGGCTGGCCGATTTCCAGCAGCAGGTGGGTGTCGCCGGAGAGGCGGGCGACCAGGCGGCTGTCGTCCTGGCCGAGGTCGAGAACGATGGGGGAGGTGAGACTGGCGCTCGGGCCGCCCTCACCCCCCGCCCTCTCCCGCAAGCGGGAGAGGGGGCTGTCCGTGTGGCCGGATAGCACGGCAATCGCCGGCAGCTCCGTACTGCCCCCTCTCCCTTTGGGAGAGGGTTGGGGTGAGGGGGAACCGGCGGCAGCGGAGTTGGGCTGCTCTGTAGGAGCGAGCTTGCTCGCGAACCGCATGTCACTGGAGTGCCAGGCGGAACTCTGTTCGCGAGCAAGGGCTGAGGCGCCCCCCTCGATCCTACGAAGAGCCGCCAAGTCGCGAGCCGTGGCGATATCCACCGGAAGGAACCGCACCTTGTCCCCGGCCTTGAGCTGGCCGAGTTGCCAGAGGTCGGCTTCGATCACCGTCACCGGGCAGACGAAGCCGCCCAGGCTCGGGCCATCCGGGCCGAGGATCACCGGCATGTCGCCGGTGAAGTCCACCGCGCCGATGGCGTAGGGATTGTCGTGGATGTTCGACGGGTGCAGGCCTGCCTCGCCGCCGCTCTCGCGCACCCACTCCGGCTTCGGGCCGATCAGGCGCACGCCGGTGCGGCTGGAGTTGAAATGCACTTCCCAGTCGGTGGCGAAGAAGGTGTCGATGTAGGCCGGAGTGAAATATTCCGGCGCACCGTGGGGCCCATAGATCACACGAATCTGCCGCACGGCGGGCAGCTCGGTGCGCAGCTCGGGCGCCAGGCTGGCTCCGTGGCTGTTGTCTGCCAGTTCCGCCAAGTGCAGCACATCGCCGGCGCGCAGGGCGCGGCCGCCGTGGCCGCCGAACTGGCCGAGGGTGAAGGTGCTCTTGCTGCCCAGGTAGTCCGGCACCTGCAGGCCGCCGCGCAGGCACAGGTAACTGCGCGCGCCAGCGCCGCCAACGGTGCCGAGGCTGAGGGTGGAACCGGCGGCGATGAACAGCGAAGTGTTCATCGGCTGCTCGACGCCATCCAGGCTGATCGGCAGTGCCGCGCCGGTGATGGCTACCACTGCGTCGGTGTTGAAGCGCAGGGTCGGGCCGCTCATGGTGATTTCCAGCGCGGCGGCGCCTTCGGAGTTGCCCAGCAGGGCGTTGCCCAGGCGCAGCGCGCGGTCGTCCATCGGCCCGGACGGTGGCACGCCCACGGCCCAGTAGCCAAGGCGGCCGGGGTAGTCCTGCACGCTGGTCTGGGTGCCGGCGCTGAGCACTTCGAAGGTCTGCGCGCGGTAGCGCAGGCCTTCCAGGCAGCGGGTCCAGGGCGAGCCGCCGGCGAAGGGAGCGTCCGCCAGAATCTGCCGCAGGTAGTCGCGGTTGCATTCCACGCCGTGCAGCTGGCTGTCGCCGAGGGCGCGATCGAGGCCTGCGCTGGCCTGCTCGCGGCTCGGCGCCCAAGCGATGAGCTTGGCGATCATCGGGTCGAAGTAGGGCGGAATCTCGCAGCCGGCTTCGACCCAGGTGTCGATGCGCAGCGCCTTGCCGTCGGCCGGCGGGAAGTGCACGGCGGTGAGCAGGCCGGGGCAGGGCTGGAAGTCGCGGCCGGGGTCTTCGGCGTAGAGGCGCGCCTGGATGGCGTGGCCGCTGGGTTTCAGCGTGGCCGCGAGTTCGGCCAGGGGCGGCAGGTCGCCGGCGGCCAGCTCGATCATCCAGCGAACCAGGTCGACGCCCCAGACCTGTTCGGTGACGCCATGCTCCACCTGCAGGCGGGTGTTCACTTCGAGGAAGTAGAAGCGCTGCGCCTCGCTGTCGTAGACGAATTCCACGGTGCCGGCGCTGCGGTAGCTGACGGCTTTCGCCAGCTGGATCGCCGCCGCGCACAGGGCTTCGGCCATGCCGGCGGGCAGGTTGGGCGCCGGGGTTTCTTCCAGCACCTTCTGGTTGCGCCGCTGCACCGAGCAGTCGCGCACGCCGAGGGCAATCACTTCGCCCTGGCCATCGCCGAACACCTGCACTTCCAGGTGGCGGGCGCGCTGGATGTACTTCTCGATGAACACGCCGGAGTCGCTGAAGTTGTTCTGCCCCAGGCGCTTCACCGCATCGAAGGCGTCGCGCAGCTCGTCCGCCGAGCGGCACACGCGCATGCCGATGCCGCCGCCGCCGGCGGTGCTCTTGAGCATCACCGGGTAGCCGACTTGCTCGCCGGCAAGCAGGGCGGCGTCGAGGTTTTCCAGCAGGTCGGTGCCTTCGAGCATCGGCACGCCCTGTTCACGAGCCAGCGCGCGGGCGGTGTGCTTGAGGCCGAACAGGCGCAGCTGTTCCGGCGTCGGGCCGACGAAGGCGATGTCGGCGGCCTCGCAGGCTTCGGCGAAGGCGGCGTTCTCGGAGAGGAATCCGTAGCCGGGGTGGATCGCTGTCGCGCCGCTGTCGCGGGCAGCCTGGAGAATCTTCTCGACCACCAGGTAGGTGCTCGACGCGGGGCCTTCGCCGAGGCTGATGGCCTGGTCGGCCTGCTGGATGTGCAGGCTGGCGGCGTCGGCTTCGGAGTAGACGGCCACGCCCTCTACTTGCAGCTCACGAAGGGTGCGCAGGATGCGGCAGGCGATGGCGCCGCGGTTGGCGATCAGGAGCTTGTCGAACATGAGGGCGTCCCCATGGGGTGGCGGGCCGTCCCGCCGTCATTCGGTGCGCGCCATGGTCGTCCGTGGCGCTGAAGTGCTCTTCGTAGGAGCGAGCTTGCTCGCGAGCCCCGCCTAGCTCCGGCGCTCGGGCGAGGTCTGTTCGCGAGCAATAACGATGGCGTCCCCCTCGCTCCTGCAGGTTCTCAGCGTCGGGCTGCATTGGGCGCTGCGGCTCTGGCAGAGCGCGAGCAGCCACTGGCGCAGGCGCGCGGTCAGTCCCATACCAGCAACTCCGCCGGGGTCGGGTTCCAGCCGTTGCAGGGGTTGTTGAGCTGCGGGCAGTTGGAGATCAGGACGATGACATCCATGTGCGCGAGCAGCTCGACGTACTTGCCGGCACCGGAGATGCCGTCTTCGAAGGTCAGGCCGCCTTCGGCGGTGACCGGCACGTTCATGAAGAAGTTGATGTTGTGGCTGATGTCGGCCTTGGTCAGGCGGCCATCGTGCAGGCTGGCGCGCAGGAAGTTGTCGCGGCAGCTGTGCATGTAGCGCTTGTCCAGGGCGTAGCGCACGGTGTTGCTCTCCTGGGCGCAGGCGCCGCCGAGGGTGTCGTGGCGGCCGCAGGTGTCGGCGCTGATGGTCAGCATCGGGTTGCCGAGGTTGGACCAGAGCACGCTGCCGGCGCTGAGGTAGACCTGCCCCTGCTTGCGCAGGGTGCGCTGCACGTCGTAGCGCTCGCGCGGGTTGGCGGCGCTGAAGAACAGCGTGTCCACCGCCTGGTTGCCTTCCAGGTCGAGGATGCGCAGGGTCTGCCCGGCCTTGAGTTCGGTGAGGCTGGGTTCGCCGGCCGGGATCAGGGTGCGGGAGACGCAGGCTTCGGGGTGTTTGTCGCTGGGGACGATGGGCATGCTCGCGCTCCTTACAGGTACTGGCGTTCGGTGTTGTGGAAGCCGCGGCCGTTCTCCGCGCGGGAAGTGCGGCAGAGCACGCTGATGCCGTCGGACGCGACCTGCTGCCAGGTCAGGCCGATGGGCTTGGGCGCGTACTGCGGGTTCGGGTCCAGCGGGTGCTGCAGGGCGGTGAGCGCGACAAGGGTGTCCATCGGCGCGTAGAGCTCGACGTAGTCGCCGGCTTTTGAGTTGCCCTGGGCGAAGCGGAAGCAGCCGTCGGCGTCGACGTCCACGCGGCTGAACAGGTTCAGGCACATCAGCAGGTCCTGCAGGCGCATGTCCCACTTGCCCATTTCCACCAGCAGGTTGTCCACGCCGTTGCGGTGGAAGCCGTTGCGCAGTTCCTGGTAGCGGCCCGCGCCGTATTTCTCCTGCACCTCGGCGGCGTTCAGCACGCCGCCGAAGCTGTCGTGCCAGCCGCAGCTGTCGGCGGTGATGGCGGCCAGCACGCGGCCCATGTCCGAGTACAGGCAGTGGCCGGCGGTGAGCCGCGCGGTGTGCTGGCACTTGAGGCTGTCGGGCAGGTTCAGCCGCTCGCTTTTCTCGGCGGCGTTGAACAGCAGAACGCTGGCGTTGCCACCGCCTTCCAGGTCGGTCAGGCGCAGCAACTGGCCGCGCTTGAGGACGAAGGAGGTGTGGCCGCCGCCGGGGACGGTTTCTTCATAGAGGGTGGTGCGCAGTTCGTTCATGGCGGGCTCCTTGGTAGGCCGGCGTGATCGCGGGCTCGGCGGCGGGTTGCAGGCGCGCCGCGAGCGTGGCCGGCAGGGCGGCGCGGGCGGCCCGGCGGTCGGCGTTGAGCGGGATGTCGTAGGTGATGCGGGCGCCGTAGGCGCTGGGCGCCTGCGGGTCGTGGCGGACCTTGTCGAAGACCAGCAGGCGGGTGCCCAGGCTGAAGCCCTCGGCGAGGTCGTGGGTGACCATGAACACGGTGAGCCGGGTTTCCTGCCACAGCTCCAGCAGCAGGGCGTGCATGTCCTTGCGGATGCCCGGGTCCAGCGCGCCGAAGGGTTCGTCGAGAAGCAGTACGCGCGGCTTCATCACCAGCGCCTGGGCAATCGCCAGGCGTTGCTGCATGCCGCCGGACAGGGCACTCGGGTACTGCTGCAGCGCGTGGCCGAGGCCGACGCGCTTGAGCAGTTCGGCGGCCTGCTCGCGGGCCTCGCGCTTGGCTGCGCCGAACAGCCGGCCGAGCAGCGGCGAGCGCGGCAGCTCCAGGCCAAGGGCGACGTTGTCGAGTACGGAAAGATGTGGGAGCACCGAGTAGCGCTGGAACACCACGCCACGGCTCGGGTCGGGTTCTGCGGCCAGCGGCTGGCCTTCGAGCAGCAGCTCGCCGCGGCTGGGCCGCTCCTGGCCGAGCAGCAGGCGCAGGAAGGTGGACTTGCCGCAGCCGGAGGCGCCGACCAGGGTGCAGAACTCGCCTTCTTTCACCTCGAGATTCAGGCGTTCGAGTACCACGTTGCCGGCGTATTCCTGCCAGACGTTCTTCACCTGGATGAAGCTCATGCCTTGGCTCCTTCGTACCAGGGGAAGGCGCGTCGGGTGAGCGCGCGCAGCGCCCAGTCCATCAGCCAGGCCAGCGCGGTGATCCACACCACATAGGGCAGGATCACGTCCATGGCCAGGTAGCGGCGCACCAGGAAGATGCGGTAGCCCAGGCCATCGGTGGAGGCGATGGCCTCGGCGGCGATGAGGAACAGCCAGGCCGAGCCGAGCATCAGGCGCAGGGAGATCAGCAGGCGCGGCATCAGTTGTGGCAGCACTACGCGCAGGATCAGCGTCCAGGTGCTGGCGCCCAGGGTCTGCGCCTTGATCAGCAGTTCGCGGGGGATTTCCCGGGCGCGCTGTTCGATGTCACGGGCAATGCACGGGGCGACGCCGATGACGATCAGCACCACCTTGGACAGCTCGCCGAGGCCGAAGACGATGAACAGCACCGGCAGGATCGCCAGCGGCGGAATCATCGACAGTACGGTGAGCAGCGGCGAGAGCGGCGCACCGAACAGCGGCACGCTGCCGGCGGCGATGCCCAGCACCAGGCCGAGCAGGGCGGCAATGGAAAGGCCCATCCCAAGGCGTTGCAGGCTGGCGCCGGTGTCCTGCCAGAACAGCACGTCGCCGGTGCGCTTGTCTTCACTGAAGGCCAGGCGGTTTACCGCGTCGGCCATCTGCGCGGCGCTGGGCAGCAACTTGTCGTTGGGGTTCTCCGCCAGCCGCGCCGTCGAGCCTGCGAAGTAGGCGAACAGCAGCAGGGCGAAGGGCAGCAGCACCAGAAACAGGCGGCCGCTGCGGTCGGGGGTTCGGTTGATCAGGCGCATGGGGCGTACCTATCGGTTCGTAGGGCGCATAACGCGGAACGCGTCATCCGCCGTGTCGTCCGGACGGCGGATAACCGCAAGCGGTTATTCGCCCTACGAGTGGGAACGGTGCGGAGTTCAGAGCTTCCCGTCCGCCGCCATCTGCACGTAGGTCGGGTCGAAGCGCAGCTTGAGGTTCTGCGCGTCACCGGTGGTGAGGCCGCCGGCGAAGCTCATGCCGACCGCTTCGGCGCTTTTCGCGCCCTCGCCGAGCAGGCCGTGGGCGAAGGAGAAGGCCGCGACCTTGTCCATGGTCGCCGGCAGTTTTGGGCTGGTGGCGAAGGCCAGGGCTTCCTTGGGCGTGGCAAACAGTTTGGTGGTGGCGAGCTGGCTCTGGTAGCCGGCGAGGTCAGTGCCCGAGGCCTTGGCCATGTGCTCCAGCGCGGCGCGAGTCTCGGCGCTTTCGCCCTGCATCAGCGCCACGGTTTCGAACCAGGCGCCGGTCAACGCCTTGCCCAGGGCGGGGTTGTCCTTCAGGACCGCGCTGTTGACCACCATCATGTCCATGATCTCGCCGGGGACCTGGCTGGAGTTGAACACCTCGGTGGTGCCCGGCTTGGCGCGGGCCTCAGCGAGCATCGGGTTCCAGGTGGTCACGGCCTGCACGTCGTCGGTGTTGAAGGCGGCGGCGATGTCGGCGTCGGAGGTGTTCACCGTCTTCACGTCCTTCTCGCTGAGGCGGGCGTTCTCCAGGGCGCGGGCGAGCAGGTAGTGGGAGACGGACAGCTCCACCAGGTTGACATTCATGCCCTTGAGGTCGGCCAGGGTTTTGCCTTCACCCTTGATGACGATGCCGTCGTTGCCGTTGGAGAAGTCGCTGACGATCAGCGCGGTGGAGTCGACGCCGCCGGCGGCGGGGATGGTCAGGGCGTCCATGTTGGTCATGGTGCAGCCGTCGAACTGGCCCGCGGTGTACTGGTTGATCGACTCGATGTAGTCGTTGAGCTGGGTGACCTTGATCTCGATGCCGTATTTCTTTGCCCACTTGTCGACGATGCCGTGGCTGGCCGCGTACTCCCAGGGCATCCAGCCGGCGTAGATGGTCCAGCAGAGGTTGAAGTTGTTCTTCGCGGCGGCAGAAGCGGAGAGGCTGAAGGCGGCGAGGCCGGCGGCGAACAGGGCGGTCAGAAGGGGCTTGCGCATGGAGCATCTCCAGTCGATTGTCGGGCAGGCAGGAGTCGGGCGGCACTTGTCGCTCTCGTCTCCCGGGCTTTTGTCCCGCCGTGTAACCTCGCTGGAGGTCGATGACTCTCGGACCAGTCACTCGCTGCGCGAGCCGGAACCCTAGTCATCCATTGTCAGATTGTGGTGCCGCTGTCCGAATGCTTCGGATCGTTCCTGCACTCTCGATACCAAGCGAGCGGCGTGCCAAGTTGGCGAAAGTACCGGTACAGAAGGGCTGCGCTGGAGCGGGGCGGATGTTTCGCTGCAAGCCGGGGCGTTTGCCCGCCCTCAAATGAAGCGCGGCGCCGCATCCTGGTGCGTGTGGGCCAGTCGAAAGGCAGGAGCGGGCGGGGCGTGCCGGGCGGCAGACTGCAGTCACCGTCACCTTGAGGAATCCATCGCCATGTCCGAATTGCTGAGCTTCGCCAAGGGCGCGCTGACCATGTTCTGGGTCGCCGCCGTGCTCAACCTGATCTACCCGTTCGGCGAGCTGCATCGCCCGCTGCTGTGGCTCTCCGTGATCCTGCTGGTGGCCCACGTGGGCGAGGTGCTGTTGCTGGCGCGCCGGCGTTCCTGGCTGGAGCAGGTGCAGGTGCTGCTGTTCGGTGTGCTGCACCTGCAGAGCCGCAAGCTGCGCCGCCTGGAAACTGTAAACGGCTGATTTACCCAAGCTTTACCTTTCGACGCGGCACCGCCTTCTGACAGACATGTCTGATCTTGTGAGACCGGAAGAATGTACGCCCCGCACCCCGGCGGGGCGGCCGGCTCGCCTGATGGAGGCGCCATGCGTCGTTTCTTCGCTGCTGTACTGATGATCCTTCCGTTGACCGGCTGCGTGGTCTACGAGCATGACCATGACCGTGGTGGCTGGCATGACCGGCCGCACTACTATCGTCCGGCACCGCCGCCGGCCTATTACGGTGGCCCCTACCAGGGCTGGCGCCGTTGAGCCTCACGACGCGGCGTTGAACGCCGCGTCTTCCTCCAGCAACAACTCGACGAACTGGCTGGCCGCAGGCGACAGGCTGCGGCTGGCATGGCGTACCAGCGCATAGGCTGAGCCGCGCCCGGCAACCGCGCTGCTGCCCGGCCATGGCAGTACCGCCAGGCTGCCGGCCTGGACATCCGCGGCCACTACATCCCAGGTCGCCAGGCAGAGCACGTCGCTGCCTTTCACCAGTTCCTTGAGCATCAGCACGTCATCGCACTGC
Organism: Pseudomonas sp. NPDC086581; assembly: GCF_044746165.1. Taxonomy (NCBI): domain Bacteria; kingdom Pseudomonadati; phylum Pseudomonadota; class Gammaproteobacteria; order Pseudomonadales; family Pseudomonadaceae; genus Pseudomonas; species Pseudomonas sp. NPDC086581. Next base: position 160,905 of record NZ_JBIVBR010000005.1, read on the forward strand.
ACGCTCAGCGGCTGCTCGCGGCCGAGGGTGCGCGCCAATCCTTCGTGGGCGTCGCGCGGCAGGCGCGGGCCGGCCAGCGGATAGTCCAGCACGCGCTTCACCGAGGGTGCGCTGCCGATCAGCGGATGCCCCGGCCGGCAGAACAGCACGCCCCGGTGAACCCGCAGCGGCAGGATGTCGAGGCGGTTGTCGCCTTCGAGTTCGCGGTAGTCGGCGATGAACAGCTCCAGTTCGTCGTCCAGCAGACGCTGGTGCAGCTCGCTCCAGTTCTCGATGGAGAGCAGCACCGATACCTTCGGGTGCGCGCTGCTGTAGCGTGCGAGCACCTGCGGCATCAGCCGCGCGCCGGGGAAGGGCCCGGCGCCCAGGCGTAGTTCGCCGGTCTCCAGGTCCGCCAGTTGCAGCACCGCATTCTTCAGCGCGCGGTCGCCGGCCAGCAGGCGGCGCGCGTGTTCCAGCACCAGCCGGCCATGGGCGGTGAGGGTGACGCCACGCGGATTGCGGTCCACCAGTTGGCAGCTCAGCTGGCCCTCCAGCGCCTGGATGCTCCGCGACAGGGCGGGTTGACTAAGATTCACCGCATCGGCGGCGCGGGCGAAGTGACCGTGTTCGGCGAGGGCGACGAAGTGGCGTAGCTGGCGGAGATCGCTCATGCGCTTCCTGCATTGATTGTTAAATTGGAATGCATTGGAATTATTAGCGCGACGGCCGGCATAGTGCGAGCACAACAACAAATACCGGAGCCCTCCGATGTCCCGTCTTTCCGCTGCCGTGCTGCTCGCCAGCCTCTGCCCCGGCCTGCTGGTCGCCGCCGAACAGCCCAAGCCCCCGACTTCCTTCACCCAGGCTGCGCAGGAGCAGGTGCGTCAGTCGCTGCCGTTCAGTGACCGCGCCGACTTCGAGCGGGTGGAGAAGGGCCTGATCAAGCGCCCCGAGAACCTCGTGATCAAGAACGAGGACGGCACGGTCGCCTGGCAGCTGGGTGGCTACGACTTCCTCAAGGCCGCGAAGGACGTCGCCAGCGTCAACCCGAGCCTGATGCGCCAGGCCCAGCTGAACCTCAGCTACGGCCTGTTCAAGGTCACCGACGGCATCTACCAGGTGCGCGGTTTCGACCTCGCCAACACCACCTTTATCGAAGGCAAGTCCGGCTGGATCGTCATCGACACCCTGACCACCCCGGCGACTGCCAAGGCCGCCTACGCCCTGGTGAGCCAGGAGTTGGGGCAGAAGCCGATCCGCGCAATCATCTACAGCCATGCGCACATCGACCACTTCGGCGGCGTGAAGGGCCTGGTCAGCCAGGAGCAGGTGGACAAGGGCGAGGTGCAGATCATCGCGCCCAAGGGCTTCATGGAGGCGGCGATCAAGGAGAACGTGCTGGCCGGCAACGCCATGCTGCGCCGTGCCACCTACCAGTACGGCACCATGCTGCCGCCGGGGCCGGAAGGCCACGTCGACATGGCCATCGGCAAGGCGGTCGCCCACGGCCCGATGAGCATCATCGCGCCGACCAAGATCGTTGACGGCTCGCTGGTGGAGATGGAGATCGATGGCGTCCCCGTTACCTTCCAGAACACCCCCGGCACCGAATCGCCGGCGGAGATGAACGTCTGGTTGCCGCAGCAGAAGGCGCTGCTGATGGCCGAGAACGTCACCGCCACCCTGCACAACCTCTACACCCTGCGCGGCGCCGAGACCCGCGACCCGCTGGGGTGGAGCAAGTACATCAACGAGGCGCTGCACCATTTCGGCGACAAGGCCGAGGTGATGTTCGCGGTGCACAACTGGCCGCGCTGGGGGCACGAGGACATCGTCCGCACCCTGGAGAAGCAGCGTGACATGTACGGCTACCTGAACGACCAGACCCTGCACCTGGCCAACAACGGGGTGACCATCAACCAGATCCACGAGCGCCTGAAGGTGCCGCCGGAGCTGGCCAACGAGTGGTTCAACCGTGGCTACCACGGCAGCGTCAGCCATAACGTGCGCGCGGTGGTGAACAAGTACCTGGGCTACTACGACAGCAACCCGGCGACGCTGAACCCGCTGGCGCCGGAGGATTCGGCGGTGAAGTATGTCGAGTTCATGGGCGGTGCCGATCACCTGCTGCAGATGGCCAGGGAGTCCTTCGACAAGGGCGAGTACCGCTGGGTGGTGGAGGTGGTCAACAAGCTGGTCTTCGCCGACCCGACCAATCAGGCAGCGCGCAACCTGCAGGCCGATGCCCTGGAGCAACTCGGCTACCAGGCGGAGAATGCCGGCTGGCGCAACAGCTACCTGACCGCCGCGCAGGAGCTGCGCAACGGCGTGCCGAGTGACCTGCCGTCGATGAAGTCGGGCAGCCCCGACGCGCTGGCGGCGATGGATACCGGCCTGCTGTTCGACTACCTGGGCGTGCGCCTGAACGCGGAGAAGGCCGAGGGTGAGGCTTTCGCCATCAACCTGGTGCTGCCGGACAAGAACGAGCAGTACCTGCTGGAGCTGAAGAATTCGCATCTGAACAACATCAAGGGCGTGCAGAGCGAGAACGCCGGGCAGACCGTGACCATCGACCGTGCCGACCTCAACCGCCTGATGCTCAAGCAGGTGTCGCCGGTGCGCCTGGTGTTCGAGGGCAAGCTTAAGAGCTCGGGCAACCCGCTGCTGCTGGCCAAGCTGTTCGGCATGCTGGAAGACTTTAACTTCTGGTTCGACATCGTCACGCCGCCGCAGAAGAGCTGATTCGCTTCCCATCACGCGCGGCCGTTTCCCTCCAGGCCGCGTGATCCTTGAATGGCACGATGCAGGTGATTGCATTGTGCCATTGTTTTTTCCGCCGCCAGTCTGCACCATGCCTTCCCTGCGCCCGCAGCTGGTTGCCGGCGCTCGCAGTCGAGTCGTCGCGATCATGCTCAGCCGTTGTACCAGGATGCTGCGTCGTTGCTGGCCGGGGCCGTTGGCCCTGGTGCTGGCGACTTCGCTCGGCGTTCTGGCGGGGGCGCAGCAGGCCGAATGGGACTTCCAGCTGATCAGCCAGCAATCCACGCGCCTCTATGGGCCGCTGGGTCAAGGCCAGGTGCGCATCGACGCTTGGCAGAAGCTGCTCGCGCAGCAGGCCACGGCGAGCGAGCGCGACCAGTTGCAGGCGGTCAATCGCTTCTTCAACGACCAACTGCGTTTCACCGATGACCTGAGCCTCTGGCATGAAGTGGACTACTGGGCCACGCCGGTAGAGGCCTTGCTCAAGGGCGCCGGCGACTGCGAGGATTTCGCCATCGCCAAATACATCAGCCTGCGACATCTGGGCGTGCCGGCACAGAAGCTGCGCATTACCTACGTCAAGGCGCTGCGCCTGAACCAGGCGCATATGGTGCTCACGTATTACCCGCGGCCCGACGCCGTGCCGCTGGTGCTGGACAACCTGATCGGCAGCATCCTGCTGGCCAGCCAGCGCAGCGACCTGCAGCCGGTCTACGCGTTCAACGGCGAGGGCCTGTGGCTCGCCGGCAATGGCGCGGGCAGCGGCAAGCAGGTCGGCGACAGCAAGCGGCTGTCGCGCTGGCAGCACCTGCTGAAGAAGATGAAGGCCGAAGGCTTCCCCTTGGATGAATAGCCTTCGGATGAATAGCCGCGGAACGAATTGCTGCACCGACACGAATAGCTCCCGCGGGGGGAGCCTGGAGACACGATGTCCCTGTTCAAACAGTTGTTGATCGCCATCTGCCTGTTCCTGGTGGTCGCCTTCAGCGGCAGCTTCATGGTCGGCCTGGAAAGCTCGCGCGAGCAGTACGGCAACCAGCTGCGCTCCCACGCCCAGGACGCCGCCACCGCGCTGGGCCTGTCGTTGACGCCGAATATCGACGACCCGGCGATGGTCGAGCTGATGGTCAGCTCGATCTTCGACAGCGGCTACTACGAGAGCATCCGGGTGATCGACCTGGCCACCGGCAAAGTGATGGTGGAGCGCACCGGGGTGCCCGACGCGGTGGCCGCCAAGGTGCCGCAGTGGTTCATCGCGCTGATCGACCTGCATTCGGCTGGCGGCGATGCGATCGTCAGCCGCGGCTGGACCCAGGCCGCGCGGGTCGAGGTGCTCAGCCACCCGATGTTCGCCATCGCCAAGCTCTGGCAGAGCACCCTGGGCAGCCTGCTCTGGCTGGTGCTCTGCGGTATTGCCAGCGCCGTGCTCGGCGCCATTCTGCTGCGCCGCCAGCTCAAGCCGCTGGACTACATGGTGGAGCAGTCCCACGCCATTGCCCGCCGCGAATTCCTAAGCCTGCCGGAACTGCCGCGCACCCCCGAGCTGCGCCGCGTGGTGCAGGCGATGAACCAGATGGTGGAGAAGCTCAAGGCGCTATTCCAAGAGCAGGCCCAGCGTAGCGAACGCCTGCGCGACGAGGCCTACCAGGACAGCCTGACCGGGCTGGGCAACCGGCGCTTCTTCGACATGCAGCTGAACAATCGGCTGAGTGCCGAGGACCAGGTCAGCAGCGGTGTGCTGTTGGTGCTGCGGGTCAACGACCTCGCCGGGTTGAACCAGCGCCTGGGCGGCCAGCGCGTCGACCAGTTGCTCAAGGCGGTTGCCGACCAGCTGCGCCTGGCCGGGCAGGGCCTGGGCTCCGGCCTGACCCTGGCGCGTAGCCGTGGCGGCGAGTTCGTGATGCTGGCGCCGGGGCTGATGCCCGAGGACGCGCCGGCCCTGGCGATGCGTCTGGAAGGCATGCTCGCCGCGCTGGCCACCACCGGCGCCAGCGATGTGAGCCCGGTGGCTTGCCTGGGGCTGGTGCCCTTCGTTTCCGGCGAGTCGGCGCAGACGCTGTTGCAGCGTGCGGACGAGGCGCTGGTGCAGGCCGAGCGACAGAACGACAGCTGCTGGGCTTTCCTCCAGGGCGGCGCGAAGCCGGTCGCCGAGGAGCGCCATAGCTGGCATCAACTGCTGGACGAGGCGCTGGTGCACAAGCGCTTCCAGCTGCATTTCCAGGCGGTGGTTTCCTGCGCCGACCCGCAGGTGGTGCTGCATTACAAGGTGCTCTCGCGCCTGCCGGACGGGCAGGGCGGCAGCATCGCCGCCGGGCGCTTCCTGCCCTGGCTGGACCGCTTTGGCTGGACCGCGCGGCTGGACCTGCTGATGCTCGAAAGCGTGCTGGCCGACATGGCCAAACACAACCGCCCACTGGCGCTGAACCTGTCCGCCGCGCTGCTGCGGGATGAGTGGGCGACTACCCGCGTGTTCGACCTGCTGCGCCAGCACCCGCAATTCGCCGGGCGCCTGACCCTGGAGCTGGAAGAAGACCAACTGCCGGCGCAACCGGTGCTGGAAGCGTTGACCCGCCGTCTCGGCGAGCTGGGCTATCGCCTGAGCCTGCAGCACTTCGGCGGACGCTTCAGCATGATCGGCAACCTCGCCCGCCTCGGTCTGGCGTACCTCAAGGTCGATGGCAGCCATATCCGTCATATCGACCAGGAGAACGACAAGCGTCTGTTCATCGAGGCGATGCAGCGCGCGGCGCACAGCATCGACCTGCCGCTGATCGCCGAGCGCGTGGAGACGGCCGGGGAGTTCCGGGTGCTGAAGGAGATGGGTATCCAGGGGGTGCAGGGGCAGTTGTTCGGTGGGCCGGCGCCGTGGTGATGCGCCTGTAACGTTGTAGGAGCTGGCCATGCCCGCGATCCGTCGGCAGGGCCGACGTTTTGGGTGATTTCACGGCATCACGGAAGTTCCAGAATAAACCTGCAGGAGCGCTCCATGAGCGCGATCGCGGGCGTGGGCTGGGCGCCCCCGCCTCTCCTACAGGTCGGAAAAGAAAAACGGGGCTCAGATCAGCCCCGTTTCCTCGTCGTCGTTGATCAGCCGGGTCAACCCGCCCAGCGCCTCTCGCGCCTGCGTCCGGTTGAGCAGCTTGGAACGCGCCGCCGGCGGCAGGTCGGTGATGCGGATCACCCCCTTGGTGATCAGCACCGAGATCAGGTCTTCCAGTACCCGGATCATGTCCAGGTCGCTCTGCTTGAGCTGCAGCAGACTGCTCTCGGCCGCCCAGGCCTGGATGTCCGGGTGGTCCGCCGGCAGGGTGCCGGTCATCCCGTCGAACTCGGCGTCCTCGACGCGCGAGATTCTCCCCTCGGCGTTGCGCTGGATATACAGCATCGACCCGTCCCCAATTCATGTGATGTGAAGGAACGACAGCGGAACTCCCCTGAAGGGTAGCCCCGCTGTCGTCGTGTCAGAGCCTGACCGTTTGGAAGCCTGGCGGCAATCGCGGATCAGTGATGCTCAGTCTTGACCACCGGGTCCGAACCCGCCACCAGCTTGTTGACGATCTCGGTGGAGGTCGAGCCGTAGGCGGAGAGGTCGACCCCGCTCAGCTTGATGGTGACGTCCGCGGCCCCGCCGTTGTTGATCTGCCCGGTGGTGCTCACCTGCAGGGTCGAGGTCGTGGTGTCCACCTTCAGGTAGCTGAGGATGTCGTTGTGCGCGGTCTCCGGCAGCAGGTCGCTGATGTCGATGCGGTCGCCTTCACCGGCCTTGAAGTCGGTGATGGTGTCGTTGCCGATATCACCGGCCCTCCAGATGAAGGTGTCGGCACCCGCGCCGCCAGTGAGGATATCGTCGCCCTTGCCGCCGGTGAGCTGGTCGTCACCGGTGCCGCCGAAGAGGATGTCGTTGCCATTCTCGCCGAACAGGAAATCGTTGCCGCCCTGGCCGTAGAGGATGTCGTTGCCATCGCCGCCATACAGGTGGTCGTTGCCGCCACGGGTATCGCCCTCGACGTTGAAGGTCGCGTGATTGGCCTTGATGTAGCTGTACATCTCTTCGCTGGTCGCCGCATGGCCGTTCTTCAGTTCGAGGAACGCCGACAGCGCGCTGACGCCCGAGCCCGCCGGCATGTCGGCCGGTTTGGCCGGGTTGCCGTTGACGCCCCAGGGCAGGTTATCGGTGTTGATGGTGTCACCGAAGATGATGTCGTCACCCGCGCCGCCGTTGATGGTGTCGTGGCCCGAGGGCGCCAGCTCGGAGCTGCTGGAGCCGCCGTGCAGGGCGGCGGAAAGGTCGCTGGCCTGCTTGACGATGTCCACCTGGCCGGTCGGGGCGGTCACCACGTTGGGGCTCACGACCGTGATGTTGTCGATGCGGACGTCGACATCGGAGCTGCCCCAGAGCCAGTGGGTACTGTTGTCATTGGCCGAGAACTCCAGTTTGTAGGTGCCGTCGACCAGGGCCTTGCTGGTGATGGTGGCGCTGTCCGAGCTGGTGCGGGAGCCGCTGTCGACGAGTTCCCAGCTGACCGCGCCGTTGGCCGCGACCACTTTCTTCATCAGGCTCCAGGCGAAGCTGTCGCCGCTGCCGAATTCGCCGGTGCGATAGTCGAAGCTCAGCTTGCCCAGGTTGTTTCCGTTAACGTTGAACTCGGGACTGCTGGCCTTGGTGGCGGCGCCACCGTAGGCATCGGTGATCTTCAGCTCGCTGTTGCTGCGGGAAATCGAGCCGGTGCCGGTCTTGCTCCAGTTGTCGACTTTGGCGATGCCACTGCCGCTGTTGTTGTCGAAGTTGGCGAGAACAGTGGTGGTATTGCCCAGGTTGATGGTGCCGGTCCCGGTGACCTTGGTGTTATCGAAGTACTTGAGGATGTCGGCGTTGACGCCGGTGCCGATACCGATTGCCCGCACATCGCTGATACCGCTCAGGCCCGCAAAGGACTGTGCGGACTCGGCGACGATGTTATCGCTGGTGCTGTTACCGTTGCCGTAGTTCTTCGAGTAGGTCGGATCGCCGTCGGTGAGGAACAGTGTGAGGTTTTCATAGCCGTTCTTCTGGCCGTTGAACCAGGTGACTGCCTGCTCGAAAGCCGACTGGTAGTTGGTGCCACCATCGGCCTGCAGGCCGGTATTCTGGGTCTTGCCGATGGCGTTGATCAGCTGGTCGACGTTGCCGCTGTTCAGGTCGGCGATGCTGATCTTGATGCTGGCGGTGGCGGAGAAACCGATCAGGCTGATGTTGATCACGCCATCGTGGCCCTTGAGCTCGTTGGCCAGGTTGATCAGTGCATCCTTGATCAGTTTCATTCGCGAGTCGGCGTAGGCCGCACCGCTGTTGCCGGCCAGGTTGTAGGCCATGCTGCCGGAGGTATCGACCACCAGGGCGATGTTGTAGTTGGTACCCGGCTGTGTGGTGGTGAGCATGCCGCCTACGTCGCCGAGGATCACGTCGTCCCCCGAGCCGCCGGTGAGGGTGTTGTCGCCGTTGGGCGTGGTGCCGGGGATCTGCACCTGGCCGACGTGGATGTCGAAGCCGTAGGTCGGCGAAGTGTCGACGCCGCCGTTGGTCACGCCACCGCTGTCCTGCACAGCGAAGCTGAAGTGCGCGTTGGAACCAGAACCGTCCGGTACGAAGGTCAGCTTGCCGCCAGCCACGTCGCTGGCGCTGATGGCCTGGCCAGCCTTCACGGCGGTGCCGTTGAGCAGCAGGGTGCCGGAGTCCGGCAGGGCCTTGATCAGGATGTTCTGCAGGCTGTGGTTCTGGCCGTTGGCGGAGTCGGCGGTGTCGCTGAAGGAGAAGTCCTTGGTGCCGAAGGTGTAGGTCTTGTCGGCATAGATGCTGGCCGAACCGTCCGACGACAGCGGCGCATCGTTCACCGGGGTGACGTTGAAGGTCAGGGTGCTGGAGGAGCTGGAGAAGCCGTCATGGCTGTCCTGGACCGAGAACTTCAAGGTCGCATAGGCATTGCCCGCGGCGTTGGCCACCGGGGTGTAGACCAGGCTGGCGAGCAGGCTGACGGCGATGATCTGGCCGGCGGTCACCGACTGGCCATTGAGGGTCAGGCTGCCGGCGGTGGGCAGGTTGTCGATGCGGATCGCCTTTAGCGCGTCGCCGGCGTCCTTGTCGCTGAAGCCGAAGTCGCTGGCGCTGAAGCTGCGCTTGCCGTCCTCGTTCAGGGTCACGGTGCTGTCGGTGGCGGTGGGCAGGTCGTTGCTGCCGGTCACGGTGATGGTCACGGTGGCCGGTGCGCTGACTGCGCCCTGGGCGTCCTTGGCGGTGTAGGTGAAGGTCACCTGTCGCGATTCGCCGACGTTGAGCGAGTCGAAGTCGGTGCCCGGGTTGAACACGTAGCTGCCGTTGGCGTTGAAGGTGAGGGTGCCGTTGCCGGCGCCGACGCCGACGTTCTGCACCAGGGCGTAGCCGTTGGGGTTGACCGCGCTGTCGATGTCGGTGGCCGCCGGGACCTGGCCGTTGAGCGTGTTGTTCTCGCCGGTGGTCTGCAGGTCGTTCTTGGCTTCCGGCGCATCGTTCACCGCGTTGACGCCCACGGTGACGGTGGCGGTGCTGGTGCCGCCGTGGCCGTCGCTGATGGTGTAGGTGAAGCTGCCGCTGCCGTTGAAGTCCTTGGCCGGGGTGAACACGACGTTGCCGTTTTCCAGCTTCACGCTGCCGTTCACGGCGTTCTGCACGCTGACGATGGTCAGGCTGTCGCCGTCCACGTCGCTGTCATTGCCCAGCAGGGTCTGCGGAGCGATGGTCAGCGCGGTGTCCTCGTTGGTCACCAACTCGCCCACGGTGTGGGTCAGCGCGGTGCCGCCGACGGTGGTGTAGGTGCCGTTTTGCGGGCGCATTTCCACCTGCAGCTGGGCCTGGCCGCCCTGATCCCAGTAGACGATCTCGATGCTGTGGCTGCCGCTCTGGGCGATGGTGAAAACAGTCGATTCGCGTCCGGTCGGGCTCTGGTTGGCGTCGAACTTGAAGACTTCCACGCCGTCGATCTTGATGCTGAAACCATCGTCTGCGTTGACCCGCAGCTGGTAGCTGCCGGCGTTGAGGTTGATCGCGCCGGTCAGCTGGATGATCGCGTCGGAGGTGTTCGCCGGATCGGTGTTGAGGCTCTTCGCATCGTTGCCGAGGAACTTCTGCAGGTTGCCGTCGCCGCCCAGGTCGCCGTTGCTGAGGTTGTAGTTCAGCGTGGTGGAGGTGAAGGTGGCGCTCGGGTTGTGCCCGGCCATGAAGCTGGTCACCTGGCTCAGGCTGGTCAGGTTGCTGCCGTCGGGGCCTTCGTTGTAGCCCCAGTAGTTGCCCTTCAGGCCGCTGACGGTGAAGTTGTCGTTCACTGCCACCGGTGCGTCGTTCTCCGGCGTCACGTTGAAGGTGATCTTGTTCGGCGTGGTGTCGTAGGTGTTGCTGCTGTCCTTCACCGAGAAGGTGAAGTTGGCGTAGTTGTTGCCGTTGGCGTTGGCGGCCGGGGTGAACACCAGCTTGCCGAGGTCGGCGGCGTCGATCACCTGGCCTGCGGTCACGGCGCTGCCGTTGAACTTCAGCGTGCCGTTGGTGGGCAGGCTGTCGATACGCACGCCGCTCAAGGTATCGCCGGCGTCCACGTCGCTGAAGCCGAAGTCGGCGGCGGTGAAGCTGCGGCTGCTGTCTTCGTTCAGGGTGATGGTGTTGTCGGTGCCGTTGGGAGCGTCGTTGCTGCCGTTGACGGTGATGGTGATGGTCTTCGGATCGCTGAGCGCGCCAGCGTCGTCCTTCGCCTGGTAGGTAAAGGTGACGGTTTCGCTCTGGCCGGTGGCCAGGTGGTCGAAGGCGGTACCCGGCGTGAAGGTGTAGCTGCCGTTGGTGTTGAAGACCAGGCTGCCCTTGCCCTGGGCGACATCGGTGGCCAGCTGGTAGCCAACCACGGTGCCGTCCACATCGGTGGCGGTCGGGACCTGGCCCTGGAGAACGGTGTTCTCTCCGGTGGACGCGGTGCCGTCGACGGCAACTGGTCGGTCATTGGTGCCGGTGACGTCGATGGTGATGGTTTTCGGATCGCTCAGGGCGCCGTTGTTGTCCTTCGCCTGGTAGGTGAAGGTCACCAGTTCGTGAGCGCCGGCGGCCAGGTGATCGAAGGCCGTGCCTGGATTGAAGGTGTAGCTGCCGTTGGCGTTGAACGTCAGGGTGCCTTTGCCGGCCGCCACGTTGGTGACGAGCTGGTAGCTGGCGATGGTGCCGTCGACGTCGGTGGCCACCGGAATCTGGCCCTGGAGCACGGTGTTCTCGCCGGTGCTCTGGGTGTCGGCGTAGGCGACCGGCGCATCGTTGGTGCCGTTGATGGTGACGGTCACGTTGGTGCTGGTGCCGTCGGCGGCTTTCACGACGAAGGTCTCGACGAGGTGTTCGCCGACCTTCAGTTCGTTGAAGGCGGAGTTGGCCACGTAGGTCCAGGTGCCGTCAGCGGCGATGCTGAACTTGCCGTTGGTGCCGACGGTGTTGGTCTGGGTCTGGAAGACCGCCGGGCTGTCGACATCGTTGACGATCAGCTTCCCGCCGATGGTGACTGGGGCGTTGGTTTCGTCGGCGCTGCCGCTGTTCTGGCCGGTGATCACCGCCGCGTCGTTGGTGCCGGTGACAGTGATGGTGACGGTCTTCGGATCGCTCAGGGCGCCGTTGTTGTCCTTCGCCTGGTAGGTGAAGGTGACGTCCTGGGTCTGGCCCGCCGCCAGGTAGTCGAAGGCGGTACCCGGGTTGAAGGTGTAGCTGCCGTCGCTGTTGAAGGTCAGCGTGCCCTTGCCGCCGCCGATACCGGTGGCCAGCTGGTAGCTGGCGATGGTGCCGTCGACGTCGGTGGCGACCGGAACCTGACCCTGGAACACGGCGTTCTCGCCGGTGGTCTGGGTGTCGGCGTAGGCCACCGGCGCATCGTTGGTGCCGTTGATGGTGACGGTCACGTTGGTGCTGGTGCCGTCGGCCGCTTTCACGACGAAGGTCTCGACGAGGTGTTCGCCGGCCTTCAGTTCGTTGAAGGCGGAGTTGGCGACGTAGGTCCAGGTGCCATCGGTGGCGATGCTGAACGTGCCGTTGGTGCCGGCGGTGTCGGTCTGCGCCTGGAAGCTGGCCGGGCCGTCGACATCGGTGACATTCAGCTTGCCGCCAATGGTGACCGGGGCGTCGGTTTCATCAGTGCTGCCGCTGTTCTGGCCGGTGATCACCGCCGCGTCGTTGCTGCCGGTGACGGTGATGGTGACTGTCTGCGGGGTGCTCAGCGCGCCGTTGTTGTCCTTCGCCTGGTAGGTGAAGGTCACGGCTTCGCTCTGGCCGGCGGCCAGGTGGTCGAAGGCGGCGCCCGGGTTGAAGCTGTAGCTGCCGTCGCTGTTGAAGGTCAGGGTGCCTTTGCCAGCCGCCACGTTGGTGGTGAGCTGGTAGCTGGCAACGGTGCCGTCGATGTCGGTGGCGACCGGGACTTGCCCGTTGAACACGGCGTTTTCGTCGGTACTGACGGTGTCGGCAAACGCCACCGGCTTGTCGTTGGTGCCGACGATGTTCACGGTGACGGTGCTGCTGGTGCCGTCGAAGGCTTTCACGGTGAAGGTGTCGGTCAGGGTCTGGCCGTCCTTCAACTCGTTGTAGGCCTCTTTGGCGGTGTAGACCCAGGCGCCGTCGCTGCCGAGGTTGAAGGTGCCGTACTTGCCGGTGCTGCTCTGTGCCTGGAAGCTTTCCGGGCTGTCGACGTCACTGATGCTCAGCTGGCCATTGGTGGTGACCGGGGCGTCGGTCTCGTACACGTTGGCCGTGGACAGGCCGCCGATGACGGCTGCGTCGTTGCTGCCGTTGACGGTGATGGTGATGGTCTGCGGATCGCTCAGTGCGCCGTTGTTGTCCTTCGCCTGGTAGGTGAAGGTCACGGTTTCGCTCTGGCCGGCGGCCAGGTGGTCGAAGGCGCTGCCCGGATTGAAGCTGTAGCTGCCGTCGGTGTTGAAGGTCAGGGTGCCTTTGCCAGCGGCCACGTTGGTGGTGAGCTGGTAGCTGGCAACGGTGCCGTCGACGTCGGTGGCGGTCGGAACCTGGCCGTTGAGAACGCTGTTCTCTTCGGTGGTCTTGCTGTCGGCGTAGGCAACCGGCGCGTCGTTGGTGCCGTTGACGGTGATGGTGATGGTCTGCGGATCGCTCAGCGCGCCGTTGTTGTCCTTGGCCTGGTAGGTGAAGGACACGGTTTCGCTCTGGCCGGCAGCCAGGTGATCGAAGGCGTTACCCGGGTTGAAGCTGTAGCTACCGTTGGCGTCGAAGGTCAGGGTGCCCTTGCCGGCGGCGATGTTGGTGGCGAGTTGGTAGCTGGCGATGGTGCCGTCGACATCGGTGGCGGTCGGAACCTGGCCGTTGAAGACGGTGTTTTCCTCGGTGGTCGCAACGCCGTCGAAGGCCACCGGCGCGTCGTTGGTGCCGACGATGTTCACGGTCACGGTGGCGCTGGTGCCGTCCGCGGTCTTCACGATGAAGGTGTCGGTGTAGGTTTGGCCGACCTTCAGTTCGTTGTAGGCGCTGCTCGCTACGTAGGTCCAGTTGCCGTCGGTGCCCAGGTTGAAGGTGCCGTACTTGCCGGCTACGTTGCTCTGCGCCTGGAAGGTTTCCGGGCTATCGACGTCGCTGACGTTGAGCTTGCCGCTGGTGCTGACCGGCGCGTCGGTCTCGTTGACGCTGCTGGTCGTCACGCCAGTGATGACGGCGGCGTCATTGCTGCCGGTGACGGTGATGGTGATGGTCTTGGGTTCGCTCAGCGTGCCGTTGTTGTCCTTCGCCTGGTAGGTGAAGGTGACGACCTGGCTCTCGCCGGCGGCCAGGTGGTCGAAGTCACTGCCTGGCTCGAAGTGGTAGGTGCCGCTGGAGTTGAAGTTCAGCGAGCCGTTGCCCTGGCCGACGTCGGTGACCAGTTGGTAGCTGGAGACCTTGCCGTCCGGATCGGTAGCGGCCGGTACCTTGCCGTTGACGCGGCCGTTCTCGTCGATGGTGACACTGTCATCGTAGGCGGTGGGCGCGTCGTTGGTGCCGAGGATGTTCACGGTGACGCTGGAGCTGGTGCCATCGGCGGCCTTCACGGTGAAGGTGTCGGCCAGTATCTCGCCCGGTTTCAGCTCGTTGTAGGCGTCCTTGGCGATATAGGTCCAGGTGCCGTCGGTGCTCAGGTTGAAGGTGCCGTACTTGCCGGCGACGTTGGTCTGGGCCTGGAAGGTGTCCGGGCCGTCGACGTCGCTGACGTCCAGCTTGCCGGTGGTGGTGATCGGCGCGTCGGTCTCGTAGACGTTGACGATCTTCGCCCCGCTGATGATCGCGGCATCGTTGCTGCCGGTCACGGTCAGGGTCAGGACGTTCTCGTCGGTGGCGCCCTTGTCGTCGGTGACGATGAACTTGATCTGCAGCTCGAGGGACTCACCGGCGCCGAGCTTCTGGTAGTCGGCGTGGTTGCCGTCGAAGCTCCAGGTGCCGTTGGCGTTCAGGGTGAAGCCGCTGGGCGCCGCATCCTTCAGGCTGAAGTACAACGCGTGGCCGTCGTCGATGTCGGTGGCGGTGAGCGTGCCGCCGCTGATCTTGTCTTCATTCACCGATGCGCTGGCGGCCTTGGCCTGCGGCGCATCGTTGGTGCCGATGACGGTGATGGTCAGAGTGCTGGTGCTCTTCGCACCGTACTGGTCGGTGACGCTGTAGTTGACGGTGAATTCCTGGGTCGCGCCCACGGCCAGGTGCTGGTACGCCGCATTGCCGGCGTCGAAGCTCCACTTGCCGCTGCTGTCGCTGCTGAAGCCCGCCGGCAGGCTGCCGGTGGTGGCGAAGGTCAGCACGGCGTTGTGGTCGACATCGCTGCCGGCCAGTTGGCCACCGATCTTGCTGTCTTCGTAGACGGTTTCCTTCATCACCCCGGCGACCGGTGCGTCGTTGGTGCCGGTGATGGTGAGCGTCAGGGTGCTGGTGCCGGTGGCGCCGTGTTCGTCGGTGACGGTGTAGTTGATCGCCAGGGTCTGCGTCTCGCCCTGGGCGAGGTGGTCGTAGGCCGGGTCCTTGGCATCGAACAGCCAGCTGCCGTCGGACTTCAGGGTGAAGCCGGCGGTGTTCTGCGCGGTGCTGAAGGTCAGTTGGGCGTCATGGTCGACGTCGGTGGCCTGCAGCTTGCCGGTGATCTCGCTGACCGGCTTGAGCTGGTTGGCCAGGGTGGCGTTGTTGGCGCCGTTGGTGGTCAGGGTCCAGTTGCTGCCGGTGTGGGTGACCTGGCCGACCACATTGCCGACGCTCACCTGCGAAGGCAGGTTGCTCAGCACCAGGGTCGAGTTGACGTCTTTGTCGACGGCATCGGAAACGCCCAGGACGATGGTGTAGGTGCCCGGCTTGTCGAACACCTGCTGGAAGGTCTGCAGCCCCGAGCTGCCGCCGTCGCCGACCAGAGCCACGCTGGAAAGCAGCTGCACCTTCTGGCCGTTGACCTGCACGTAGGCGAAATCGTTGAAGGGCGATTCGTCGTTGGTGCTGAACTTCCAGTTGAAGCTGACCGCCTCGCCCGGCTGGGTGGTGGTGATGGTCAGGGTCACGGACGAGCCGTCAGTGGCGCCGGCCACGACGCCGGGGTCCTTGATGCCGCCTTCGACCGCGCTGGCGGTGGCCGGGTAGGCGACCGGCGCGTCGTTGGTGCCGACGATGTTCACGGTGACGCTGTAGGCGGTGCCATCGGCGGCTTTCACGGCGAAGGTGTCGACCAAGGTTTCACCGACCTTCAGCTCGTTGTAGGCGGACTTGGCGGTGTAGGTCCACTGGCCGTCGGCGCCCAGGTTGAAGGTGCCGTACTTGCCGGTGACGTTGCTCTGCGCCTGGAAGGTTTCCGGGCTGTCGACGTCACTGATGGCCAGCTGGCCGCTGGTGCTGATCGGTGCATTGGTCTCGTAGACGCTGACCGAGGTCTGGCCGCTGATGACCGCGGCATCGTTGCTGCCGGTGACGGTGATGGTGATGGTCTGCGGGTCGCTCAGCGCGCCGTTGTCGTCTTTCGCCTGGTAGGTGAAGGTGACGTCCTGGCTTTCGCCAGCGGCCAGGTGGTCGAAGTCGGGGCCCGGCTCGAAGGTGTAGCTGCCGTCGGCGTTGAAGGTCAGGCTGCCATGGCCCTGGCCGACGTCGGTGGCCAGTTCGTAGCCGACGACGCTGCCGTCGATATCGGTCGCCAGCGGAACCTGGCTGGTGAAGGCCGCATTCTCGCCGGTGGTCTTGCTGTCGCCGAATGCCACCGGCACATCATTGGTGCCGATGATGTTCACGGTGACCGTGGCGCTGGTGCCATCGGTCGCCTTGACGGTGAAGCTGTCGGTCAGCTTCTCGTCCTGCTTGAGCTCGTTGTAGGCATCGTTGGCGGTGTAGGTCCAGGTGCCATCGGTGCCCAGGCTGAAGGTGCCGTACTTGCCGGCGACATTGCTCTGCGCCTGGAAGCTGGCCGGGCCGTCGACATCGCTGACGGTCAGCAGGCCGCCAGTGGTGACCGGCGCGTTGGTCTCGTTGACATTCACGCTGGCCACGCCGCCGATCACGGCCGGGTCGTTGCTGCCGGTGACGGTGATGGTCAGGCTCTGGGTGTCGGTGGCGCCGTGTTCGTCGGTGACGATGTACTTGACCTGGATGTCCTTGGTCTCGCCTTCGGCGAGGGACTGGTAGGCCGGGTTCTTGCCGTCGAAGCTCCAGCTGCCGTCGGTCTTCAGGGTGAAGCCGGCCGGCGGGTTGCCGGAAACGCTGAAGCTCAGCTTGGCGCCATCGTCCACGTCGGTGGCGGTGAGCTGGCCCTTGCTGACGGCGTCTTCCTGGGCGGCTGCCGTCGCAGCGTCGGCCTTGGGCGCATCGTTGGTGCCGGTGACGGTGATCACCAGCACGCTCTGGGTGCTGGCGCCGTGTTCGTCGGTGACGGTGTAACCCACGCTGATGAGCTGGGTCGCGCCGGCCTTCAGGTGCTGGTAGGCGGCATCGCTTGCGTCGAAGCTCCACTTGCCGTCGCTGTTCAGGGTCAGGCCCGCCGGAGCGGCCTTGTTCAGGCTATAGGTGAGCTGCGCGCCGTTGTCGACGTCGATGGCCTTCAGCTCGCCGCTGATCTGCGCATCTTCCTTGACGCCATTGAGCAGCGAGGGCAGGGCGATGGGCGTGTCGTTGGTGCCGGTGACGGTCAGCGTCAGGGTGTTGCTGCTGGTGGCGCCGTGTTCGTCGGTGACGGTGTAGTCGATCGACAGCACCTTGGTCTCGCCGGCGGCGAGGCTCTGGTAGGCCGGGTCGAGGCCGCTGAAGGCCCAGGTGCCGTCCTTGAACAGGGTGAAGCCGGCCGGTGCCTTGTCATTCAGGCTGAAACTGAGCTTGGCGCCGTCGTCGACGTCGCTGGCGGTCAGTTTGCCGAAGCTGAGTTTGTCTTCGCTGGCCTTGGCGGACGCCGCGTTGGCGACCGGCGCATCGTTGGTGCCGGTGATGGTGATGGTCAGGCTGCTGGAGCTGATGGCGCCGTGCTCGTCGGTGACGGTGAACGGGATGCTGAGGGTCTGCGTGGCGCCGGCCTTCAGGTGCTGGTACTCGCTGCGGCTGGCATCGAAGCTCCACTTGCCGTCGGCGTCGATGCTGAAGCCGGCCGGGGCGGCCTTGTCCAGGGCGTAGCTGAGCTGGGCGCCGTTGTCGGCGTCGGTGGCGGCGAGCTGGCCGCTGATCTGTGCATCTTCCTTCACCGCGCCGGTGGTGGCGCTGGCGACCGGCGCGTCATTGCTGCCGGTGACGGTGATGGTGATGGTCTGCGGATCGCTCAGCGCGCCGTTGTCGTCCTTCGCCTGGTAGGTGAAGGTGATGTCACGGGATTCGCCTTCGGCCAGGCCGTCGAAGTCCTTGCCGGGGTTGAAGCTGTAGCTGCCGTCGGCATTGAAGGTCAGGGTGCCGTTGTTGGCGCCCACGCCGGTGGCCAACTGGTAGCCGGCGATGCTGCCGTCCACGTCGGAAGCTGTCGGAACCTGGCCGTTGAAGACGGTGTTCTCTTCGGTGGTGGCGTTGTCGGCATAGGCGACCGGCGCGTCGTTGGTGCCGGTGACGGTGATGGTGACGGTCTGCGGATCGCTCAGCGCGCCGTTGTTGTCCTTCGCCTGGTAGGTGAAGGTCACGGTCTCCTCGGCGCCGGCGGCCAGATGGTCGAAGGCGGTGCCCGGATCGAAGCTGTAGCTGCCGTTGGCGTTGAAGGTCAGGGTGCCGTTGCCCTGGCCGACGTCGGTGGTCAGCTGGTAGCCGACGATGGTGCCGTCCACGTCGGAGGCTGCCGGAACCTGGCCGTTGAGAACGGCGTTCTCTTCGGTGGTGGCGGAGCTGGCAACGGCTACCGGCGCGTCGTTGGTGCCGATGAGGGTCACGGTGACGGTGGTGCTGGTGCCATCGGCGGCCAGGACGTTGAAGGACTCGGTCTGGTGCTCGCCGTCCTTCAGCTCGTTGAAGGCCTCGTTGGTGACGTAGGTCCAGCTGCCGTCAGCGGCAACGCTGAACTTGCCATAGTCGCCGGCAGTGCCGGTCTGGACCTGGAAGCTGGCCGGGCTGTCGACGTCGCTGATGTTCAGCTTGCCGCCGATGGTGACCGGGGCGTTGGTTTCATCGGCGCTGCCGCTGGTCTGGCCGGTAATGACCGCCGCGTCGTTGGTGCCGGTGACGGTGATGGTGATGGTCTGCGGATCGCTCAGCGCGCCGTTGTCGTCCTTCGCCTGGTAGGTGAACGTCACGTCGCGGGTCTCGCCCTGAGCCAGGCTGTCGAAGTCCTTGCCGGGGTTGAAGCTGTAGCTGCCGTCCGGATTGAAGGTGAGGCTGCCGTTGCCCTGGCCGACACCGGTGGTCAGCTGGTAGCCGGCAACGCTACCGTCGACGTCGGTGGCGGTCGGGACCTGTCCGTTGAGAACGGTGTTCTCCTCGGTGGTGGCCGCGCCAGGCAGGGCTACCGGCGCATCGTTGGTGCCGGTGACGGTGATGGTGATGGTCTGCGGATCGCTCAGCGCGCCGTTGTTGTCCTTCGCCTGGTAGGTGAAGGTCACGTCACGGGTCTCGCCCTGGGCCAAGCTGTCGAAATCCTTGCCGGGGTTGAAGCTGTAGCTGCCGTCCGGGTTGAAGGTCAGGTTGCCATTGCCGTTGCCGACACCGGTGGTCAGCTGGTAGCCGGCGACGTTGCCGTCCACGTCGGAGGCGGCCGGGACCTGGCTGTTGAGCACACTGTTTTCTTCGGTGGTGGCTGCGCCCGGCAGGGCGACCGGCGCGTCATTGGTGCCGGTCAGGGTCACGGTGAGGGTGGCGGTGCTGGTCGCGCCGTGCTCATCGGTGACGGTGTAGGGCACCTGCACGACCTGGGTCTCGCCCTCGGCCAGGTGCTGGTAGGCCGGGTCCTTGCCATCGAAGGTCCAGCTGCCGTCCGGCTTCAGGGTGAAGCCCGCCGGCGGATTGCCGTTGGTGGTGAAGGTGAGGGTGCTGCCGGTGTCGCGGTCGGTGGCTACCAGTTGGCCGCCGATTACGCTGTCTTCATTGCCGCTGGCCTGGCCATCCTGGGCGACCGGGGTGTCGTTGGCGCCCTGGACGTTGATGGTGATGACGCGGGTGTCGGTGGCACCGGACGGATCGGTGACGGTGACGGTGAAGTTCTCGCTCGGGTTCTGACCCTGTGGCAGCGCGTTCACTGCATTGGCATCGACCACGTAGGTGTAGCTGCCATCGGCGTTGACGGTCAGCTCGCCGTAGGCGCCCTTGGCGCTGCCGCTCCAGGTCAGGTTGGTGTCGTCGACGTCGCTGGCGCTCAGTTGGCCCTTGATGTCGGCGAAGCTGTCGTTGGCGGCGGTGTCAGTGATGGCACTGGTATAGGTGCCCGTGGCCACTGGAGCGTCGTTTACCGGCGTGATGCCAACGTTCACGACCAGGGTGCTGGACGCGCCACGGCTGTCGGTGACGATCACGGTGAAGCTGTCGGCGCCGTTGTAGTCACCGTTGGGGTTGTACTGCCAGGTGCCGTTGGGGTTGAGCACCAGCAGGCCGTTGGCCGGCGCCTGGCCGACGCTATAGGAGATCAGGTCGCCATTCGCGTCGCGGGCGGAGAAGGCGCCGGTGAGCAGGGTGTCTTCGGCGGTGGTCAGTTCCAGCACGCCGTTGTTGCCATCGATGAACTGGGGCGCGAGGTTGGCCGGCAGTTCGCTCTGGCGCTCGTCACCGGCTGCGCCGCTGTTGTCCAGACCGGAAGTGGAGTAGCCAATGTGGGGATCGACGCGGCCGGCGGTAGCATCCAGCACCACGAAACTGTGGCCGCCGCCAACGCCACCATTGCTGCCAGCGGCCGAAGGCGCAGCAGTCGGGCCCGCAGCGGTGGGCGCCAGCGCCTGGGTCGGGTCGAGGCCGGCGGCGATGGCTTTCTGCAGGTCTTCGGTGCTCGGTGCGTTGGCCGGCTGCGCGGCGGCGTGGTGCGTCTCGGCCTGCGGCAGGTCGGCGCTGCTCCACTGGCTGTCGCGGCCCAGGTCGACCAGCTTGCCCTTGCCGACGTCGAGCGTCACCGCGCCGGCAGCGCCGGTGAGCAACTGCTCGCCCTGGTAGATGCGGTCACCTTCGACCAGAACGCGCTGGGCGCCTTCGGGGGTAACCGCAATCACTTGGCCGATGATGCTTTTTACGACGGCGACGACGCTGCTCATGCACTTCTCCTGGTGAGGCTTGCCTGGTTGCCGACCGGCCACAGGTGACGTCGGCTCAGGGGCATTCCTTTGTCTTTAAGAGCAAAAAGTTTGGCGTCAATACATTGGCTTATAGCGGTTGGAAATTACGTATATGCCAATGTATTGACCATTCGTTTGCCATCCTAAACAATTGGCAAATCGATGTCACTTTGATATCGGTGGTCCGCCCAAAAAAATTTAGCGTGAAATTCATCACGCTTTTGAAGCTTTCCTTGCAGCCATTCGCCGGTCTTTTGACGCTCTTTAGCGGCAATCGAATCGCTGCGGCTATCTCACTGATAAGGATGTTTTCCTCATGCGCATGCGATTCGCTCAAGCCGTGCCCTTCGCCCTGGCTTTCGTCATTCCCGTTGCTCTGCCGGTGCAGGCCGACACCCTCAACCAGGCCATGCAGAAGGCCCTGGAGTACCACCCGGAAATCCAGGCCGGAGTGAACTCGCGTCTCGCTGCGGACAAGCAACTGCGCGCCGCCAAGGGGGGCTACCTGCCGTCCGTCGACCTGACCGCTGGCTACGGCCGCGAAGGCTCCGACAACACCACCACCCGTGGCGAAGGCGATCACTGGAAGACCCTGAACCGCGGCGAGTCCAACCTCGCCCTGCGCCAGATGGTGTTCGACGGCTTCGCCACTTCCAGCGAAGTCGGCCGTCAGCAGGCCAACGTCAACTCCCGCGCCTACGCACTGCTGGGTACCTCCGAGCGCACCGCGCTGGACGTTGCCCAGGTCTACACCGACGTGCTGCGTCGCCAGGAGATGGTTCGTCTGGCCGAGGACAACCTGAAGAATCACCAGCGCGTCTACGACCAGATCAGCCTGCGCAGCTCCCGTGGTGTTGGCCGTCTCGCCGACCAGGACCAGGCCGAAGCCCGCCTGGCCCAGGCGCAGAACAACCTGATGACCGAGAAGACCAACCTGGCCGACGCCCGCACCAACTACTACAGCGTGGTGGGTAGCGACCCGGTGGAACTGAGTGAGCCCACCGGTCTTGTCGGCCAACTGCCGGAAGACCTGCAGGCTGCCCGTCGCCAACTGGTCGAGAACAGCCCGATCCTGCGCTCCGCGGAATCCGACGTCGCCGCCGCCGAGAAGCAGTACGACGCTGCGAAATCGACCTTCTATCCGAGATTCGATGCAGAACTTTCCAAGGGTGCCGATAACAACCTCGATGGCGAGGAAGGCCACAACAACGAATGGCAGGCCATGCTGCGCATGCGCTACAACCTGTTCGCCGGTGGCAGCAACAAGGCGGAGCTGGAAGCCAAGTCCTATGAAGCGAACCAGGCCCTGGATATCCGCAACAACGCTTTGCGCCAGTTGAACGAGGAACTCGGATTGTCCTGGAACGCCCTGAACAACGCCCGTGACCAGCTGCCGATCGCCCGCCAGTACGTGGACTACAGCACCCGCGTGCGCGAGGCCTACCAGAAGCAGTTCACCATCGGCGAGCGTACCCTGCTCGACCTGCTGGACAGCGAGAACGAGCTGTTCAACGCTTCGCGCCGCCTGGTCGACCTGAAGTACACCGAGCTGTTCACCCAGTACCGCATCAAGGCCACCCTGGGCGAACTGCTCAAGAGCCAGGGCGTGGTCGCGCCGATGGCCGCGGTGGCGTCCGAAGACATCAAGCCGAAAGTCCAGCTGCCCGGCCTCAACTAACCTGCCCGAGAGAGCATCCGCGTGGATCAAGAAGTCAGCGCCGTACCCTTAAGCCACGATCCGCGCGGTCTGCTGGATGACCCGCTGTTGGACAGCCTGCTGACGCTCTGTCAGCTGCACCAGAAGCCGGCCAGCCGCGCCATGCTCACCAGCGGCCTGCCGCTGCCCGGCCAGCGTCTCTCCGCCGAGCTGCTGCCCCGTGCGGCGGCTCGCGCCGGCCTGCAGGGGCGCCTGCTGCAGCGCAAGCTGGAGCAGATTCCCGCGCTGGCGATGCCCGCCATGCTGTTGCTGCGCGAAGGGCGCTGCGCGGTGCTGCTGGGGTGGGAGAGCAATGGCGATGCGCGCCTGCTGCTGTCCGAGAGCGACGGCGGTGAAGTGCGCGTCACCCGCGAGCTGCTCAGCGAGGACTACGCCGGCCAGGCCTTCTTCGCCCAGCCGCAGCACAAGTTCGACCTGCAGCACGGCGAGCTGATTCCGCGCGCCAAGAGCTGGTTCCGTGACACCCTCAAGCGCTCGCGCTGGCTCTATGTCGATGCCGTGGCCGCGAGCCTGCTGATCAACCTGATCGCCCTGGCCGCGCCGCTGTTCGTGATGAACGTCTACGACCGCGTAGTGCCCAACCAGGCCGCCGCCACCCTCTGGGTGCTGGCCATCGGCATCAGCGGCGCCTACCTGTTCGACCTGCTGCTGAAAACCATGCGCGGCCTGTGCCTGGACCTGGCCGGCAAGAAGACCGACCTGATCATCTCGGCGACGCTGTTCGAGCGCATCGTCGGCATGAGCATGAAGTACCGCCCGGCACGGGTCGGCTCGTTCGCCCAGAACATCCACGAATTCCAGACGCTGCGCGACTTCCTCAACTCGCTCACGCTCACCACCCTGATCGACATGCCGTTCACCCTGCTGATCCTGCTGGTGATCGGCATCATCGGCGGGCCGCTGGTGTTCGTCCCGCTGATCGCCTTCCCGCTGGCCGCAGGTCTTGGCTGGCTGCTGCAGAAGCCGCTGGTGGAGACCATGAATCGCACCATGGCGCTGGCCGCCGAGCGCCAGTCGAGCCTGATCGAGACCCTCGCCAGCCTTGACGCGGTGAAGGTCAACAACGCCGAAAGCGAGCGCCAGTACCTCTGGGAGCAGACCATCGGCACCCTCAGCCGCCTGGAGCTGCGGGTCAAGCTGCTGTCGACCCTGGCGATGAACATCACCGTGCTGATCCAGGCGCTGGCCGGGGTCGTCATGATCATCGGCGGCGTCTACCTGATCATCGCCGGCGATCTGTCCATGGGCGGCCTGATCGCCTGCTACATGCTCAACGGCCGCGCCCTTGGCCCGCTGACCCAGCTCTCCGGGCTGATCCAGCGCTACCAGCAGGCGCGCCTGTCCATGGCCACCACCAACCAGATGATGGAGCTGCCGCAGGAGCGCAACGCTGACGAACGTCCGCTGACCCGCTCGCAACTGCGCGGCGGCATCGAGATGCGCGGCCTCGACTTCGCCTACCCGAACCAGCAGGTGGCGGCGCTGCATGGCATCAATCTGCAGATCCGCGCCGGCGAGAAGATCGGCATCATCGGCCGCAGCGGCTCGGGCAAGAGTTCGCTGGCCAAGCTGATCGTCGGCCTGCACCAGCCCGAGAACGGCAACCTGCTGGTGGACGGCGCCGACGTGCGCCAGCTGGACATCAGCGAACTGCGCCACAACATCGGCTACGTGCCGCAGGACATCAGCCTGTTCAGCGGCACCCTGCGCGACAACCTGGTCAGCGGCGCGCGCTACATCGATGACGAACGCGTGCTGGAAGTGGCCGAGCTGACCGGCGTGAACGAATTCGTCCGCCTGCACCCGCAGGGCTACGAACTGCAGGTCGGTGAGCGCGGGCACAATCTTTCCGGCGGCCAGCGGCAGAACGTCGCCCTGGCCCGCGCGCTGCTGCTCGACCCGCCGATCCTGCTGCTGGACGAACCCACCAGCGCCATGGACAACGCCGGCGAAGAACGCCTGAAACAGCGCCTGCAGGCGATCATGGGCGAAAAGACGCTGCTGCTGGTCACCCACCGCGCCTCCATGCTCAGCCTGGTGGACCGCCTGGTGATCATCGACAAGGGCCGCATCATCGCCGACGGTCCGAAGGACGTGGTGATGGATGCGCTGAAGAAGGGGCAGATCAGTGTCGCTTAATCCTCTGGGCAATATCCGCCACTCTGTCCGTGGCTATTTCAAGGGCGGCGACAACCTCTCCGGCCAACCGCTTCCCGAGGTCAGCAAGGCGCTGATCGAAGACGCGCCGCGCGTGGTGCGCCTGACCATCTGGATTCTCATCGGCTTCGTGGCCTTCCTGCTGCTGTGGGCGCACTTCGCGCAGATCGACGAGGTCACCCGTGGCGAAGGCAAGGCGATCCCCTCGTCCAAGGTGCAGAAGATCCAGAACCTGGAAGGCGGCATCGTCTCGCAGATTTTCGTCCACGAAGGGCAGGTAGTGCAGGCCGGCGAGCAACTGATGCGCCTGGACCCGACGCGCTTCCAGTCCAACGTCGGCGAGACCGAGGCCGACCGCCTGGCGATGTTCCTGCGGGTGGAGCGCCTCTCCGCCGAGGTAGAAGACCGCCCGCTGAACATCCCCGATGACGTGCGTGCCAAGGCGCCAGGCCAGGCCAGTAGCGAAGAAGCGCTGTTCCACAGCCGCCAGCAGCAGCTCAAGGATGAAACCGACGGCCTGCAACAGCAGCTGGTGCAGAAGCAACAGGAATTGCGCGAGTTCATCTCCAAGCAGGCGCAGTACCGCAACAGCCTGAACCTGCTGCGCGAGGAAATCGCCATGTCCGCGCCGCTGGTGGCCCAGGGCGCGATGTCCCAGGTGGAGCTGCTGCGCCTGAAGCGCGGTGAAGTGGAGAACCGTGGCCAGCTCGATGCCACGACACTCGCGATCCCGCGTGCCGAAGCGGCCGTGAAGGAAGTCGAGCGCAAGGTCGCCGAGACCCAGTCGCGCTTCCGCAGCGACGCGCTGAAGGAACTCAACGAAGCCCGCACTGAACTGAGCAAGGCCACGGCCACCGGCAAGGCGCTGGAAGACCGCGTCAGCCGCACCCTGGTCACCTCGCCGGTGCGCGGCATCGTCAAGCAGTTGCTGGTGAACACCATCGGTGGCGTGATCCAGCCGGGCAGCGACCTGATCGAGATCGTCCCGCTGGACGACACCCTGCTGGTGGAAGCGCGCATCCGTCCGCAGGACATTGCCTTCCTGCGTCCCGGTCAGCACGCCATGGTCAAGTTCACTGCCTACGACTACACCATCTACGGCGGCCTGCAGGCGGACCTGGAGCAGATCGGCGCCGACACCGTCACCGACGATGACGGCAACAGCTTCTACCTGATCAAGCTGCGCACCCGCAAAAGCCATCTGGGCACCGACGACAAGCCCTTGCTGATCATCCCCGGCATGATCGCCACCGTGGACATCATGACCGGCAAGAAGAGCATCCTCAGCTACCTGCTCAAGCCCATCCTGCGGGCCAAGGCGGAGGCGCTGCGCGAGCGTTGATTGCCGCGCGGTACCCAGTGAAACGGGCCACCCTTGGGTGGCCCGTTTCGTTTGTGCAGGTCGGCTGTGACGATCAATAAGCCACGGTAAACCGCTGCTGGTGATGGTTGGCTTGCTCGGCCTCGTCGACCATCGCCACCGCCAGGTCCGGCAGGGAAATGCGGCTCTCGCCATTGCCGTCGAACAGTACCTGGTCGCCGCCAATGCGGAAGCTGCCGGTGCGGGTCTCGCCGTCGAGCAGCATCGCCGGGCTGAGGAAGGCCCAGTCCAGTTCCTTCTCGGCGCGCAGCTGGTCCAGTGCATCGGCGGCGCCTAGTGCGCCCTGCTTCCACTGTTCGGGGAATTCCGGGCTATCCACCAGGCGTTGGCCGGGGGCGATCTCCAGGCTGCCGGCGCCGCCGAGCACCAGCAGGCGCTTCACGCCGGAAGCCTTCACGCCGTCGAGGATGGCGCGGCTGCCGCTGGCGTGGGCCTCGCGGATATCCGGGTTGCCCCAGCCGGCGTTGAACGCGCTGATCACGACCTCCTGGCCTGCCACGGCACGGGCGACCTGGGCCGGATCATAGACGTCGGCCTGGACCACCTTGAGGTTATCCCGCGCTGGCAGTTTCGCCGGGTCGCGTACCAGCGCGGTCACCTGGTGGCCGCGACGCAGTGCTTCTTCGAGGAAGTAATGGCCGACGTGGCCGGTGGCGCCGATCAGGGCAAGTTTCATGGAATCACCTTTTCGTGGGAGGGAGTGCCGCGCCAGTGGGCACGGGTGGCAGGTGATTCATCTTCGGTCCAGGACTCCTGAGGATAAAGCCACGCCAACGCCATGCACTCATAAGCGTGGCTTCACAATGGGCTCAGTTATCGAAGAGTTTCTGTACCACCGAGAAGTCCTGCTCACCATGGCCCTGTTTCACCAGCAACCGGTACATCGCCAGCGCCAGGCTGCCCATGGGCGTGCTGTTGCCACTGACCTGTGCGGTCTCCTGCGCCAGACCCAGGTCCTTGGTCATCAGCGCGGCCATGAAACCGCCGGTGTAGCCGCGCGAGGCGGGAGCGTTTTCCATCACGCCGGGCCACGGGTTGTACACCTCCAGCGCCCAGTTGCCGCCGGAACTGCGCCGCATGATCTCCGACAGCACTACCGGGTCCAGGCCATTGGCAGCGCCCAGGGCGAGGGATTCGGCGGTGCCGATCATCAGCACGGCGAGCAGTTGGTTGTTGCATACCTTGGCGACCTGCCCGGCGCCGTCGCCGCCAGCGTGGAAGATATTACGGCCCATGGCTGAGAACACCGGGCGCGCGCGTTCGAGCACCTCGGCGTCACCGCCGACCATGAAGGTCAGGGTGCCGGCGATGGCGCCGCCGGTGCCGCCGGAGACTGGGGCGTCGAGCATGGGAATCTTGCGTTCGGCGGCGGCCTGGTGAACCTTGCGCGCCGAGGCTGGGGCGATGGTGGAACACTCCAGCACCAGGGTGCCGGGGGCGATGTGCGCGAGCAGGCCTTCGTTGCCGAGGTAGAGCCCCTCGACGTGCTGGCTCGCCGGCAGCATGGTGACTACCACGTCGGCGCCGTCCACTGCGTCATGAGCGCTGCGCGCGGCACTGGCGCCCTGGACGATCAGCCCGTCGATGGCGCTCTGCACCAGGTCGAACACGCGCAGCAGGTAGCCGGCCTTGATCAGGTTGGCGGCCATGGGGGCGCCCATGTGGCCGAGGCCGATGAAGGCGATGGTTTGCATGCTGGTTTCCTCCTGTTCAACGACGACAGGCACTCCAGCGCTTTGGCTCTTCGTAGGAGCGAGCTCGCTCCTACAGGGAGGGCACCCTACAGATCCGCCAGCGGATGCTCGCCCTCCCAGGTCGCGTCGAAGTGCGCATTCACCACAGCATCAGGTATGGCAGCGATATCCGGCCAGTGCCAGTGCGGGGTGTTGTCCTTGTCGATCAGCCGGGCCCGCACGCCCTCCGGGAATTCCGGGTGGCGGCAGCAGTTCAGGCTCATCGCGTACTCCATGCGGAACACCTCGGCGGTCGACAGATGGCGCGCGCGGCGAATCTGTTCCCAGACCAGACGAGCGGTCAGCGGGCAGCCGGAGGCGAGGGTCTTGGCCCCGCGAGCGATCAGTGCGTCCTCGTCGTTGACCAGCGCGGTCAGCGCGTTCCAGGCTTCGGCGATATTGGCGCTGTCGAGCACCGCATCCAGGCGTGCGCGGCGCGGCAGCAGCTGGGCGTCGGGCATCTCGCCACGGGCTTCGTGCTCCAGTGCCTGGAGCAGGCTGTGCAGCTGCACGTCAGCCTGTTCGCGCCAGTTCAGTTGCACCAGGCCTTCGATCAGGTCGTCCTGCTGGGTGTCGAGCAGGAAGCGGTCGGCGAGGTCCAGGTCCAGCGCATCGCGGGCGTTCATCTGCGTCGCGGTCAGCCCGAGGAACAGGCCAAGGCGGCCGGGCAGGCGGGCGAGGAACCAGCTGGCGCCGACATCCGGGTACAGGCCGATGTTCACTTCCGGCATGGCCAGGCGGCTGCTCGGGGTGACGATGCGCACGCCGGCGCCCTGCATCAGGCCCATGCCGCCGCCCATGACGTAGCCGTGGGCCCAGCAGATCAGCGGTTTGGAATAGGTGTGGATAAGGTAGTCCAGGCGGTACTCGTCGGCGAAGAAGCGGCGCGCCAGCTCCGGCACCTCGCCGGGTTTCTCGCGGCAGGCGTCGACCAGCTTGCGCACGTCGCCGCCGGCGCAGAAGGCCTTGCCGCCGTTGCCGCGCAGCACCACACAGGCGATCTGCGCGTCGTCCTGCCAGACACGCAGCTGGTGGTTCATCGCCTCGATCATCGGCAGGCTCAGGGCATTCAGGCTCTTCTCCGCGTCCAGCGTCACCACGCCGATGCGAAAGCCGTGCAGGCCGGGGCGTTCTTCGAACATCACATTCATCGTCGGGCCCTTATTGGTTGCGCCAGTGCGGATCGCGTTTCTCGAGGAAGGCATTGACGCCTTCGCGGGTGTCGTCGGCGTCGAACAGGTCGACGAAGCGCTCGCGCTCCTCCGGCAGCCAGGTGGTCGGGCCGCGCTCGCGGGCGCCCTGGATCAGCGGCTTGATGGTGCGCACTGCCACCGGGCTCTGCCGCGCGACCTTGGCCGCCAGCAGCAGGGCGGTGCCGCGGGCTTCGCCGGTATCGACGACCTGCTCGATGAGACCGATGCGCAGCGCGGTGTCGGCATCGATGCGCTCGCCGCAGAGGATCATGCGCTTGGCCCAGCCTTCGCCGACCAGCCACGGCAGCGCCTGGGTGCCGCCGGCGCAGGGCAGCAGGCCCACGGTGGCTTCGGGCAGGGCCATCTGCGCCTGGCGCTCGGCGATGCGTATGTCGCAGGCCAGGGCGCATTCCAGGCCGCCGCCCATGGCGTAGCCGTTGATCGCGGCGATGGACACGCCACGGAAGTCGCGCAGCGTCTCGAAGGCTTCGCCGAAGCGGCGGGCCATCTCGCGGGCGCGGGCCTTGTCGCCGTCGGCAAACATATTCAGGTCGGCTCCGGCGGAGAAGAATTTCGGACCCTGGCCGGTCACCACCAGGGCGTAGATGTCGTCGTCGCGGTTCAGGTGCTCGACCACCTGGCGCAGGCCGATCAGCGAGTCGCGGTCCCAGGTGTTGGCCGGCGGATGGTTGATGGTGATCAGCGCGGTGTGGCCGTGTTTTTCCACGGTCAGCTTGTGGGTCAGATCGAAGACTCCGGGCTTGTAGGGCTCGAGGGCGTTGCTCATGGGCATCTCCTTGTCGGTGCCGCCGGCGGCGGGCGTATGGGCATGAACTCTAGGCATGCGCGGCAGGGCGAGTCCATGTCCGATCTGTTCGATTGCGCCTGTGCGGGCGGGCGGTTTTTCCAGTGATTCGTTGCGGCCGGGTCAGAGCAGGCGGTCCAGCATTCCGCCCTGTTCCAGCAGGCGCCGGGCGACGATCACCCGCATGATCTCGTTGGTGCCCTCGAGGATCTGGTGCACGCGGCTGTCGCGCACCCAGCGCTCCAGCGGGTAGTCGTTGAGGTAGCCGTAGCCGCCGTGCAGCTGCAGCGCCTCGTTGCACAGGGCGAAGCAGCGGTCGGTGGCGAAACGCTTGGCCATGGCGCAATACAGGGTCGCCTCGCCGTCCTTGTGGTCCAGCTTGTGCGCGGCCAGGCGCACCATCTGCCGGCTGGCGGTGAGGTCGGTGAGCATGTCGGCGAGCTTGAACTGCAGGGCCTGGAACTCGGCCAGCGCCTTGCCGAACTGCTTGCGCTCCTCGACGTAGCGCAGCGACTGCTCCAGCGCCGCCTGGGCCGCGCCGAGGGAGCAACTGGCGATGTTCAGGCGGCCACCGTCCAGGCCCTTCATGGCGTAGACGAAGCCCTGGCCCTCCGGGCCGATGCGGTTGCCGGCGGGGATGCGCACGCCTTCGAAGGTGATGGTGCGGGTCGGCTGCGCCTTCCAGCCCATCTTGTCTTCGTTGCGGCCGTAGCGGATGCCCTCGGCGTTGGCCGGCACCAGGAAGCACGAAATGCCCTTGGCGCCTTCCTCGCCGGTGCGCGCCATGACGATCAGCACGTCGGTGGAGCCGGCGCCGGAAATGAAGGTCTTGGCGCCGTCGAGTACGTAGTCATCGCCGTCGCGTTTGGCGCGGGTGCGCAGGCGCGCGGCGTCGGAGCCGGCGTCCGGCTCGGTCAGGCAGTAGGAGGCCAGCAGTTCACCGCCGATCAGCCCCGGCAGCCACTGCTCCTTGAGCGCGGCGTCACCAAAGCTGGCAAGCATCCAGCTGGCCATGTTGTGGATGGTCATGTAGGCGGTGGTGGCGACGCAGCCGGCGGCCAACTGCTCGAAGATCAGCGAGGCGGAAAGGCGCGACAGACCCAGGCCGCCGTCTTCCTCGGCGATGTACAGGCCCAGGTAGCCCTGCTCGGCGGCACGGCGGATTACCTCCACCGGGAAGTGGTGCTGGCGGTCCCAGTCGGCGGCATGGGGCGCCAGTTCGCGGCTGGCGAAGGCGCGGGCGCTATCCACCAGCAGGCCTTGTTCTTCGGACAGATCGAAATGCATGCAGCTACCTCTGTTTGTTCTTGTTGGCTACAGCTTGGCGCTCGTGGCGCGCGCTCGTCGGCAAAGAAGCTCCTGGTTGAAGAGCCTCCCGAGTAAACAGTCCTCCGGTTATAGCGCGTTGCGCCCTCGACTGTGGATTGACGATCTTGTGCTGGGGATGGACGATCTTGGTATTGCCGATGCCGGATTACCGCCCATGTCCCGCCCACTGATCTCCACCTGGCCGCTGCCGCAGCAGGGCGTGCGCTTCATCACGCCGCCGCGCCTGCGTCGCGCGCTGGACCGCCACCCGCTTGGCCAGGCCTGCTATCCCTTGGCCCTGGGCTATTACCCGGCCGCGGTCGGGCACCGCATGGAGCGGGAAGACCCGGACGATCACCTGCTGATCTACTGCAGCGCAGGGCTCGGCTGGCTGGAAACGGCGGATGGACGATTCGAGGTCGCCGGTGGTGATCTGCTGGTGCTGCCCAAGGGCCGCGCCCATGCCTACGGGGCCGACCTTCAGCAACCCTGGTCAATCTTCTGGGTGCACCTGGAAGGCCGGTTGGCCGAAGACTTCCTGCGTCCGCTGGGCAAATCGCCGCGCCTGCGCGTGGGCGTGCAGCCGAGAATCCTCGGCGAGTTCGACGCGCTGTTGGCGTTGCGCCGACAGGGCCTGAGCCTGCCGCACTTCATTCATGCCGCCCATCTGCTGCAAAGCCTACTAACCTCGCTGGCCCTGCGCCCGGCCCGCGCGCGGCTGAAGTCCGGGCGGGTGCTGGACGTGGAGGCGGTGCAGGCGATGATGCGCGAACACCTGCACGATGCGCTGAACCTGGACGAGCTGGCGGCGCAGTTCCGCCTGTCACGCTTCCACTTCGCCAAGACCTACCGCGCGCTGACCGGCCAGGCGCCGATCCAGGATTTCATCCGGCTGAAGATGACCCACGCCTGCCGGCTGCTCGACCAGGGCAACCTGGAAGTGCGCCAGGTTGCCGAGCAACTGGGCTATGCCGATCCGTACTACTTCTCGCGGTTGTTCAAGAGCGTGGTGGGCATGGCGCCCAGTCACTACCGGGCGCTGCATCAGGGATAGAATCGGCATTTGCATTGATCTGCAGGGAGCACAACGGCAATGCGCAAACCCCTTTCTCTCTACCATCCCTGGCTATACGCCCTGAGAGTCTGGCAGCGCCGCGTGTTCCGCACCTGCCGCTGGTATCTGTCGAAAACCCCCTATGCGAGTCGGCAGTGCGAAGCACGCTTGCCGTTTCGCTACATCAAACATACCTCCAGGCTGATCCGGAAACTGGGCTCCAGTGATCTGGCGTTGCAGCACAACAAGGTGATCAACCTGCGCTTGGCCGTCGACTGCATGAGTGGTGTGCAGATCGGCCCTGGCGAGTACTTTTCCTTCTGCCGCCTGCTGGGTCGCCCCAGTGCCAGCCGAGGTTTCGTGGAAGGCATGGAGTTGTCCTTCGGCGAGGCGAGACAGGGGATTGGCGGCGGCATCTGCCAGCTGAGCAACCTGATCCACTGGATGGCTTTGCACTCGCCATTGAAGGTCGTGGAACGCGCCAATCACAGCTTCGATCCCTTCCCCGATGACGGCAGGATTTTGCCGTTCGGTTCGGGGGCGGCGATTTTCTACAACTTCATCGATCTGGTGCTGTACAACCCGACGCAGCAGACCTTCCAGCTCGACTTGCGGGTGGCGGAACATCAACTCGAAGGCGTGCTGCTGTGCAGCGCCGAGCGTCCCTTCCGCTATCACGTCTACCAGCGCAACCATCGTTTCGTGAAAGCCGGCGAGGGCGTCGTCCGGGAAAATGAAATCTGGCGTGATATTCGGGAAAAAGGCCAGCAAGGGACGTTGCTGAAGAGCGAATGCCTTTATCGCAATCGCGTGCGGGTGAAGTACCGGGTCGAAGACGAGCACCTGTCCGGCACCTGAGAGTGGCGCGCGGCGTCGCCTGTGCTGGCGTCCCCTACCGTGCGCGCCATGACGTGGCTCGCTAGTCTTTGCCGACTACCCGGAGAAGGACCCGCCCGATGCTGCCCGTGATCGCTGAACTGCTGCTGACCCTGGCCTGCGCTGTCGCCGCCTGGCTCGTCCTGCGTGAGCAGATGGGCTGGCGCGCGCTGGGGTTCCTGTCCATGGGCATCGCGGCGCTGCTGGGGGCGCTGGAGTATGGCGGCGTCGGTGCATTGACTGAGGCGCATCATTTGGCGAGCGTGGTGTCCGGCGCCGTAGGCCTGCCGTTGATCGCGCTCGGGCGTCTGTCCGGCGGCCCCGGCCGGCAAGTAGTGGTGCTGGTGATCGGCGTGCTGCTGGTGCTTCTGGCGCAGCTTTCATTGGTGAGCAACCTGATTGCCTTGCTGGTCATCGCCTGGCCTGGTCGCTCGCGGCGCTATGGGGTAGCGCTGCTTGGCGCGCTGCTGTTCATCGGCAGCGGCCTGCTGATCGGCACCCGTGGCGAACTGGCTGGCGTACCGCGCCGCGAACTGTTTCACCTGGGCCTGACAGTTGCCGTCGCGGTATGGATTCTTGCCGGCCTGGGCAGCGGCGCGCCGCGTCTGCCGGGCTCCTGGGCGGTGCGGCACAAGTCGCCTTGACTTGGCCGGGTCGCTTGCTTAGCGTGCCGGTTCGTTTCACCAGGCAGACGCACCATGACCAACGACGACCGGATCAAGCTGGAACCCAGCTGGAAAGAAGCCCTCCATGAGGAGTTCGAAAAACCCTACATGAAGCAGCTGGGCGAGTTCCTGCGCGCGGAGAAGGCCGCCGGCAAGGTGATCTTCCCGCCCGGTCCGCTGATCTTCAACGCGCTGAACACCACGCCGCTGGAGCGCATCAAGGTCGTAATCATCGGCCAGGACCCGTACCACGGCCCCGGCCAGGCCCATGGTCTGTGCTTCTCGGTGCAGCCGGGCGTGCCGACGCCGCCGTCGCTGCAGAACATCTATAAAGAGCTGCAACGCGACCTCAACCTGCCGATCCCCAATCATGGCTACCTGCAGCACTGGGCCGAGCAGGGCGTGCTCCTGCTCAACACCTCGCTCACCGTCGAACAGGCCCGCGCCGGCTCCCACGCCCAGGCGGGCTGGGGCCCGTTCACCGACAAGGTGATCGAAGTGGTCAGCCAGCGCCGCGAGAACCTGGTGTTCCTGCTCTGGGGTTCCCACGCACAGAGTAAGCAGAAGCTGATCGACGCGCAGAAGCACCTGGTGCTCAAGTCCGCGCACCCGTCGCCGCTGTCGGCCTATCGCGGCTTCCTCGGCAACGGCCACTTCAGCCGCACCAACAAGTTCCTCGAACAGCACGGCTTGACGCCTATCGATTGGTCGCTGCCGCCGGTGTAATGCCGATGATCCGGCGTGCGTGGCTGGCGAACCTGCCGGGCTTGATGCTCGGTGCTAGCTGCCTCGCGGCCGGTTCTTCTCTCGATGAGTGGCGTTCCAACGACGCCATTCACGGCCTTTACGAGATCGATCAGGCGGCCCGCGCTTTCGTGGCCGCCGAGAACGCCCGCAGCAACGCTGGTTGGACCGTCGCCGAGCCCAATCTCAAGACAATCGTCGCCCGCTGCTCCGTGCCGCTGGACACCCGCTGGGGTGAGATTCGCCTGTTCGCACCGGACGGGCGCGAGCTCAGGCGCAAGGTCGTCGAAGTCGTCTGTGCCAAGCCAGTCAGCGGCAAAAACTGGACGGTTTCGCTGCGCGTTTCCCACAAGTCTTGATCCCCCACAAAAAAAGAGGCCCGCACAAAGGCGGGCCTTGAAAATCGCCGCGTGTCTCGACGCGGCGAGCGTGGTTGCTTTAAGCGGCGTCAGCTACCGCCTCGCGGGAACGACGGGCGCGCTTGCGCCAAGCGCGGTACAGCGGCAGGCCGAGCATCAGCGCGACCAGCGCCCAGGTGCCGATGGCGATGGGGCTGGACCAGAGGATGCCCAGTTCGCCGTTGGAGATGGACAGTGCGCGGCGCAGGTTCTGCTCCATTAGCCCGCCGAGGATGAAGCCCAGCAGCAGCGGCGACAGCGGGAAGTCCAGCTTGCGCAGGATGTAGCCGAGGATGCCAATGGCGACCATCAGGAACAGGTCGAAGGTGGTGGCGTGCACGGCATACACACCGATGGCGGTGATGATCGCGATGCCCGGCACCAGCGCCCAGTTCGGCACCGAGAGGATGCGGGTGAACACCCGCACCATCGGCACGTTGAGGATGATCAGCATGACGTTGGCGATGAACAGCGAGGCGATCAGGCCCCAGACGATGTTCGGTTGTTCCTGGAACAGCAGCGGGCCGGGGGTGATGTTGTACAGGCTGAGCGCGCCGATCATGACCGCGGTGGTGCCCGAGCCGGGGACGCCGAGGGTCAGCATCGGCACCAGGGCGCCGCAGGCGGAGGCGCCGATGGCGGTTTCCGGGGCAGCCAGGCCGCGCAGGTCGCCCTTGCCGAATTTGCCGGTTTCACCGGCCAGCTTCTTCTCGGTCATGTAGGCCACGGCGCTGGCCAGGGTCGCACCGGCGCCGGGCAGCACGCCCATGATGAAGCCGAGCAGGCCGCAACGTACGTTGACCACGGCCACCGAGGCCGCTTCCTTCATGTTGAACAGCATGCGCCCGCTGGCCTCGACCATCTTGTGGCCGTGGTGGGTCTTCTCCAGCAGCAGGAGGATTTCGCTCACCGAGAACAGACCCAGCACCAGCACGACAAACTGGATGCCGTCGGAGACATGGATGTTGTCGAAGGTGAATCGGTACACGCCGCTGTTGGCGTCGATCCCGACGCTGGAGAGGAACAGCCCGAGCAGCGCCGCCAGCAGCGTCTTCAGCGGCCGGTCGCCGGCCAGTCCGCCGAGGGCGACGATGGCGAAGACCATCAGCACGAAGTATTCCGCGGGGCCGAACGCGATGGCCCATTTCGCCAGCAGCGGGGCGAACAGCACCATGCCGCAGGTGGCAATGAAGGCGCCGATGAACGAGCTCCAGGCCGACAGCGACAGGGCCACGCCGGCCAGGCCGTTGCGGGCCATGGGGTAGCCGTCGAGGGTGGTCATAACGGTGGAGGCTTCGCCGGGAATATTCAGCAGGATCGAGGAAATTCGCCCGCCGTATTCGCAGCCCAGGTACACGGCGGCCAGCAGGATCAGCGCCGACTCCGGCGGCAGGCCGAGGGCGAAGGCGACCGGGATCAGCAGCGCCACGCCGTTGATCGGGCCCAGGCCCGGCAGCAGGCCGACGACGGTGCCGATCAGGGTGCCGATCAGCGCGGTGATGAGGTTGTACGGGCTCAGGGCGACACCAAAGCCCTGTCCGAGATAGCTCAAAGTTTCCATGACGAGTTCCTCAGAGCAGGGGGTCGAGGATGCCCAGCGGCAGCGGGACGTCCAAAGTGCGGTCGAACAGCACGTAGAGGCCGATGGCGAGCAGCGTTGCGGTGATCACGCTGGCCGCCGGGCGGCCGCCGTAGATCAGCGCGATGAAGGTGCCGACCAGGGCGCTGGCGGGGATGAAGCCCAGCGGCTCGAACAGGCCGGCATACACCGCCAGCAGCACGACGCAGAGCACCACCTTGCCCAGCAGCGCGCCTTCCAGCGCCGGCTCGTCGTCCTCGCGCTTGATCGGCGTGGGACGGGCGATCAGCCAGGCCAGGCCCACAGCCATCAGGCCCAGGCAGAGCAGTGGGTAGGCGCGCGGGCCGACCGGTTCGTAGGAGAAGGGCGCCTGGAGCTGCCAGGCGATCAGGGCGAAGGCGACGCAGGCGAACAGCCAGGCGCCGGCGAAC
Source organism: Pseudomonas sp. NPDC086581 (assembly GCF_044746165.1). NCBI lineage: Bacteria > Pseudomonadati > Pseudomonadota > Gammaproteobacteria > Pseudomonadales > Pseudomonadaceae > Pseudomonas > Pseudomonas sp. NPDC086581. The sequence goes on from NZ_JBIVBR010000005.1 coordinate 197,379, forward strand.
AGCCGCTGGAAGAGGCTGGTACGGGACATGGGGAGTCTCCTGGCGCCGCCTTCGTGGAAGGCGGCGCCGCTCGGGGCGTTACTGGATGAGGCCGAACTCGCGGGCCAGCTGCTTGTACTGGGCGACCTGCTGCTTCACATAGGCGTCCAGTTCCGGGCCGGTCATGGCGAAGGGGAACAGCTCGCGCTGGTCGCGCAGCCTGGCGAAGTCTTCCGAGGCCAGCAGCTTGTCGAAGGAGGCCTTCCAGAACTGGTAGTCCTCTTCGCTCACCTTCGGCCCGACGTAGAAGCCGCGCACCACTGGCCAGACGATGTCGAAGCCCTGCTCCTTGGCGGTCGGGATGTCGGCCATGCCTTCATCCTTCAGGCGCTCCTCGGAGAACACCGCGAGGATGCGCATCTTGCCCGCGCGGATGTGTGGCATGGAGTCGGAGATGTCCGTGCTGCCCACCTGGATGTGCCCGCCCAGCAGCGCCGTGGCGATTTCGCCGCCGCCTTCCAGGGCGACGTAGCGCAGCTGCTTCGGATCGATGCCGGCGGCCTTGGCGATCAGCGCGGTCTGCATCCAGTCCTGACTGCCGACGGTGCCGCCGGAACCGATCACCACTTTGCCCGGGTCGGTCTTGAGCGCGGCCACCAGGTCGCCGAGGTTCTTGTACGGTGAGTCGCTGGGCACCGCGATGGCGCCGTAGCTGGTGCCCACGGCGGCGAGCCACTTTACGGCGTTCTCGTCGAAGCGGCCGAACTTGCCCTGGGCGAGGTTCAGCAGCGAGCCGCTGGAGAAGGCGGTGATGGTGTTGCCATCGGCCGGACGCTGGGCGACCACCGCGTTGTAGGCCACGGCGCCAACGCCGCCGGGCATGTAGGTGACGCGCATCGGCTTGGTCAGTAGCTTCTCGTCCACCAGGGCGCTTTGCGCCAGCTTGCAGGTGAGGTCGAAGCCGCCGCCCGGGGAGGCGGGGGCGATGCATTCCGGGCGCTTGGGCTCGGCCATTAGTTGGCTGGCGGCGAGCAGGGTGGCGCCGGCGAGGGTCAGGTTGCGCAGGACGGTGGTCATGGTGCGATGCCTCTCTTGTTGTTGTCGGTTTACCAGATCGCCAGGGAGTAGCTGAGGTAGATACGCGTCTCGTCGGCGTCCCGCGCGAAGCTGGAACGGTAGGTGGCGTTACGCACGCGCACCGCGACGTCCTTGAGCGGGCCGCTCTGGATCACGTACTTGATGTCGGTGTTGCGCTCCCATTCCTTGCCGTGACCGTCCATGCCGTTGATTTTGGCATTGTCACCGCTGATGTAGCGATTCATCAGGGTCAGGCCGGGGATGCCGAGCTTGGCGAAGTCGTAGTCGTGGCGGACCTGCCAGGAGCGCTCGTCGGTCTCGGCGAAGTCGCCGACCTGGACGAAGTTGACGAGGTAGGGGTTGCTGCCGTCGATGTAGGGGAAGGCGCTGTCGCCGCTCATCTGCTGCCAGCCGAGGCTGAACTTGTTGGCGCCGATGGCGTAGCCAAGCATGCCGTTGAAGGCTCGGTTGTCGATCTCGCCGCCGCGCGCCTCGCCCTGGTCATCGCTGATGGCCAGGCGCACATCGGCGCTGAATTTTCCGGGGCCCAGCGGGTAGCTGGCGAGCAGGCCGACGAAGTGCTGGCGGTAGACCTCGTCCAGCTGCGCGTAGTGGTAGCGGCCGGTGAGGTGGTCGGTGAACTTGTAGTCGCCGCCAGCCAGGTCGTAGTGCTTGCCTTCGGCGCTGCCGCCGGAGAAGCGGCGGTTCTTGTTGTTCAGCGCCAGGTCGGTGTAGTCGGTGGAGTCGCGGTCCTTGACCTTCTCCAGACGCCCGCCGGTGAAGTTCAGGCCGGGCAGGTCGGTGGAGTTGAGCAGGCCGCCCTCGAAGGTCTGCGGGAACAGGCGGCTGTCGTTGGGCTGCAGAGTCGGCAGGTCGGGGATCAGGCTGCCGACCTTCAACTCGGTTTCGGAGGCCTTGAACTTGGCGGTCAGGCCGAGCTTGCTGTACTCGTCGGCGGCGCGGCCGTCGTCGTGGGTCGGCAGCAGGCCGGTGCCGGTGCGGTCCGGGGAGGAGTCGAGCTTCAGGCCGAGCATGCCCATGGCATCCAGGCCGACGCCGATGGTGCCGGGGGTGTAGCCGGACTGGAAATCGAGGATGAAGCCCTGCGCCCATTCCTCGCGCTTGGACTGGCCGGCGCCGTCGCGGAAATCACGGTTGAAGTAGATGTTCTGGGTACTGAGCGCGGCGCTGCTGTCTTCGAGGAAGCCGGCGGCTTCGCACAGCGGGGCGACCCCGGCGAAAGCCAGCAGGGCGGGGGGCAGACAGCGGGAACTGGGCTTGGAAAAAGCCGGTGCAGCCAAAGGCCGGGCGGTGGGCATCTGTGGTCTCCGTTCTTGTTGTTGTCGCGAAAGGGCACCACGCCGCCTTCCGCTCTGTTGACGGTCTTTGCCGTCGTCGAGTCCGCTGCTCCCGCCGTTGCGCCTGGGCAGTCGGCGCTGAAGTATTCGGGGTTGGGAGGCGGCTCGTTGGCGATGCTAACGGGCTAAGCTTTCGCCAGGCTTTCAGTCTCCTTTCGCAGTGATTTCAGCGAATTTCCCCCATTCACAGGGGCGCGCGGATGGGTAAACTGCCGGCCCGAACCTGTAGTCCGAGGGGTAGAAATCCGTGCGAATCCTCCTGGTTGAAGACCATCCGCAACTCGGTGAAAGCGTCGCCCAGGCGCTCAAGGGCGCCGGCTGGACCGTGGACCTGCTACAGGACGGCGTGGCCGCCGACCTGGCCCTGGCCAGCGAGGACTACGCGCTGGCGATCCTCGATGTCGGCCTGCCGCGACTGGACGGCTTCCAGGTGCTGGCGCGCCTGCGCGAGCGCGGCAAGACCCTGCCCGTGCTGATGCTCACCGCCCGAGGCGAAGTGCGCGACCGCGTGCACGGCTTGAACCTGGGCGCCGACGATTACCTGGCCAAACCCTTCGAACTCACCGAGCTGGAAGCGCGGGTGAAGGCCCTGCTGCGCCGCAGTGTGCTGGGCGGTGAACAGCAGCAGCGCTGTGGCGAGCTGGTCTACGACCTTGGCGCGCGGCGCTTCACGCTGGCCGAGCAGGCGATGAACCTGACCTCCCGCGAGCAGGCCGTGCTGGAAGCGCTGATTGCCCGGCCGGGGCGGGTGATGAGCAAGGAGCAACTGGCGGCCCAGGTGTTCGGCCTCGACCAGGACGCCAGCGCCGATGCCATCGAGATCTACGTGCACCGCCTGCGCAAGAAGCTCGAAGGCAGCTCGGTGCGCATCGTCACCTTCCGCGGCCTGGGCTATCTGCTCGAGGCCCAGGATGGCTGAACGGCGCTGGTTGCTTCCCGGTACGGGCAGTCTGCGCGGGCGCCTGCTCTGGCGCCTCGGTGGCCTGCTGCTGGTGCTGCTGCTGATCGGTAGCGCGGCCACCTACTGGCGCGCCCGGCACGCCGCCGACATCGCCTATGACCGCACCCTGCTGGCGTCAGCACGGGACATCGCCGACGGCCTCTACGCCAGCGACGGCACCCTGCGCGCCAATGTGCCCTACGTGGCGCTGGACAGCTTCGAGTACGACAGCGCCGGGCGCATCTTCTACCAGGTGATCGATCCGCAGGGGAACATGATCTCCGGCTACGAGAATCTCCCGGCGCCGCTGCCGACCGCGCCACGCACCGACGATTATCCGGCCTTGGCCAAGTTCTACGACGCCACCTACGAAGGGCAGGGTGTGCGGGTGGTCAGCCTGCTGCAGCCGGTGAGCCAGCCGACGGTAAACGGCATGGCGGAAATCCGTGTTGCCGAAACCATGGGCGCCCGCGAGCGGCTGGCGCGCAACCTGCTCGCCGATACCCTGCTCAACCTCGCGTTGTCGGCCATCGCCGCGCTGATGATGGTCTGGTACGCGGTGAGCGCCGGCCTGCGCCCGCTCGACCGCCTGCGCGGAGCGGTGGAGGAGCGTCAGCCGGACGACTTGCGACCGTTGCCGGAAGTCCGTGTGCAGAAGGAACTGCGCCCTCTAGTGGCAGCGCTCAACCACTTCACTGTGCGCCTGCGCGGCTTGTTCGACCGCCAGTCGCAGTTCATTGCCGAGGCGTCCCATGAGCTGCGTACCCCGCTGGCAGCGCTCAAGGCGCGGCTGGAGCTTGGCCTGCGCGAGCAGGACCCGCAGAAATGGCGCGCGACGCTGGTCGACGCGGTGCAGAACACCGACCGGGTGACCGGACTGGCCAACCAGTTGCTGTCCCTGGCGCGAGTGGAAAGCGGCGCCCGCGCGATCGCCGAAGGCGCGGGAGAGGATGTCGATCTCAGTCAGCTGGCGCGGGAGCTGGGTCTGGCCCTTGCGCCGCTGGCCTACTCGCGCGGCGTTGCGCTGGCGCTGGAGGCGGACGAGCCGGTTTGGGTCAAGGGCGATCCGACCCTGCTCAACGAGCTGCTCAGCAACCTGGTGGACAACGCCATCGCCCACGCCCCGGCGGACGGCAACGTGATCATCCGCGTGCGCTCGCCAGCGGAGCTGGAGGTCGAGGACGACGGCCCCGGCATCCCGCCGGAGGAGCGCGACAAGGTATTCCGCCGCTTCTACCGCCGCCGCCAGCAGGGCACCGGCCTGGGTTTGGCCATCGTCGGCGAGATCTGCAGCGCGCACCGCGCCCGTATCGAACTGGGCCAGGGCGAGCTGGGCGGGCTGCGGGTACGGGTGACCTTCCCGGCGGAAAACGCCTGAGCCAGAAACGCGAAACCCGCCGGAGAGGGCGGGTTTCGAAGGTGGCGAGGTTTTTTCGTAGGAGCGAGCTTGCTCGCGAACCTTTCGGCAGCGAAACCCCTTCGCGAGCAAGCTCGCTCCTACAGGTTGACCTCTACCGGCTCGCCTTCGACGTCGCTTACTGAAGCATGCTCATCGCCGCTTCCATGGCGGCGGAGAGGTCTTCGTCTTCCTTCACGTCCGCCGTCGGGTCCAGGCCCAGCTTGGCGAAGGCCGGGATGGTCGCCCAGTCCAGCTCGGTGTAGGGATGCTGGCTGCCGAGGTAGCTCTGCAGGGTGGCGACCTGGACGATGTCCACGTAGTCGACCTTGGCCGAGTCGCGGCTGAAGTCCAAGTGCTGCCCCGGCACCGCGGCGATCGGCGCAGGGAAGTCCCAGGCCTTGAGGATGCGGTCGCCGATGATCGGGTGGATGCGCTCGATCACGTGGTTGAGGCTGATGGAGTCGGCCAGCAGTTCGCTGTGCTCCTCGGCGTAGGTGAGGATCGGCAGCACGCCGATCTGGTGCACCAGGCCGGCCAGGGTCGCCTGATCCGGCGCCAGGCGGGTGTAGTGGCGGCACAGGGCGTGGCAGATGCCGGCGATCTCGGTGCTCTTGTTCCACACCTCCCGCATCTTGCGGTCAACCACGTCGGAGGTGGCCTGGAACATCTGCTCCATGGCAAGACCGGTGGCCAGGTTGCAGGTGTAGTTGATCCCCAGGCGGCTGATCGCCATCTGCAGGTCGGTGATTTCCTTGTTGGTGCGCAGCAGCGGGCTGTTCACCACCTTGATGATGCGCGCCGTCAGAGCTGCATCGTTGCCAATCACCTTGGCCAGATCCTGGATGCTGATGTCCGGGTTTTCCGCCGCTTCACGGACGCGCAGGGCGACTTCCGGCAGCGTCGGCAGCACCAGCTCATCGTTGTCGATGGCCCGCAGCAGTTCCTGTTGTACTTTTTCGGCAAGCTTGCTCATGAAGTGTCCTTCAGGGAAAGCCGGGCTCCCCGCCCGGCACGATATTCAGCGCTGGATCTCGCGGTCGCTGTCCAGAACGTAAGGCAGGTCCAGCAGGCGCAGGGGCTGGTCCTCGCCCAGGCGCACGTTGCCGTCGGCAGCGGCGTCGTCCTGCAGCACGGCGAGCAGCTCTACGCCATCGGCCGCGCGGGCGGCCAGTACCACTTCGCCGACGCTGGTGGAGTGCACCGGCGAGAACAGCTCGCGGCCCGGCTCCGGCAGTTCGGCGCCATCGAGTTTCAGGCGCTGCAGGCGGCGCTTGAGGCGGCCCAGGTACTGCATGCGCGCGACGATTTCCTGGCCGGTGTAGCAGCCCTTCTTGAAGCTCACGCCGCCCACGGCCTGCAGGTTGATCATCTGTGGGATGAACAGCTCGCGGGTGGCGCCGAATACCTGGCCGACGCCGGCGCGAACCTGGCCGAGCAGCCAGTCGTTGAGCTCGGCATGGGGCAGGCGGGCCTGCAACAGGTCGGCGATGGCGGCGGCGCGCTCGGCCGGTGCCCAGAGTTCGACGCGGCCCTGGCCGAGGCCGATGGCGATCAGGCCGTCGGCCCGCGCTACCTGGTCGGCTTCGCCGGAGAGGCTCAGGCCCAGTTCGGCAAGGACGGCGTCCGCACCGCTCAGGCCGAAGCGCGCCCACTGGCTGCTGTCATCGGCGAGGGTGGCCTTGGAAAACACCGCGTACTTCTTCAGGTCCGCCAGTTGGCTCTCCAGCAGGTCATTGGCCATGGCCAGCAGGAAGCCTTCGCCTTCGGCGAGGATGCGGAAGCTGGACGTCATGCGGCCCTTGGGCGTGCAGCGGGCGCCGAGGCTGGAGTAGTCGGCGTTCAGGTAATTGAGGTTGCAGGTCAGCTGGCCCTGGAGGAATTTGCCGGCGTCCGCGCCACGGACGGCGAGAATCCCTTCGTGATTGAGTTCGGTGTAGAAAGCGGAGTCGGTCATCACGATTCGCTGGAAGAAAGTTAGGGGCCTCATGATAGAGCCCAGGCCCAGCCTTGTCAGCGGGTGCCGGGTGAGCCGAGCATGCGTATAATGCCGCTCGGCTCGCGCCGTCCGTCGGCTTCGCGAGCATCAAGACGTATTCGCCCGCTGTTAATCGAGGTGCCCCGCAGATGAACGACGAAATCGAACTCAAACGCCTTTTCTGGCACAGCCGCCGCGGCATGCTGGAACTGGACGTACTGCTGGTGCCCTTTGTCCAGGAAGTCTATCCGGGCCTGCCGGCCGATGATCAGGCGCGCTTCCGCAAGCTGCTGGAGTGCGAGGATCAGGACATGTTCGGCTGGTTCATGCAGCGCGGCGAGCCGGAAGATGCCGACCTGCGTATCATCGTTCGCATGATCCTGGACCGTGTCCAGCCGAAGTGACCCCTTCGAGTGTCGCTGGCAACCGTCCATCGGTTTGCTGGCGGCCTATCTCGCCGCGCAGTGCTGCGCCGTCCTGGCGCTATTGCTCGCGGACATTCCCCTTCACTGGAAAACGCTCGGCCTGAGCCTCTGCCTGCTGCACGCTGCTCTGGTTGTGCCTGGGCGGATTCTATTGCGCGCGCCTGATTCGGTGCGTGCGCTGCGCCACAACGCTGAGGGCTGGCAGTTGTGGAGCGAGCGGGCGGGCTTTCAACCGGTGCGGTTGCTGCCGGACAGCCTGGCGCTGCCCTCGTTGATCGTCCTGCGTTTCCGCCGTCCCGGCGACTGGCTGGCGCGCAGTGTCTGCGTGCCGGCCGATGCATTGGCGCCGGAGTTGCACCGGCGCCTGCGCGTGCGTCTGCGCTTCAGCCGCAATAGGTGGACGGCGCCAGGATAGTGTCACGGGCCTCGGGCAGCAGGTCCGGATAGTCCAGCGTGTAGTGCAAGCCGCGGCTCTCGTGGCGTTGCATGGCGGAGAGGATGATCAGCTCGGCTACCTGGGCCAGGTTGCGCAGCTCGATCAGGTCGCGGCTGACCTTGTAGTTCGAGTAGAACTCATCGATCTCGTCCAGCAGCAGACGTACCCGGTGCTGGGCGCGCGCCAGGCGCTTGTTGGTGCGCACGATGCCCACGTAGTCCCACATGAAGCGCCGCAGCTCGTCCCAGTTGTGAGCGATGATCACGTCCTCGTCCGAATCGGTCACCTGGCTGGCGTCCCAACAGGGCAGCGCGACCAACGTCTGGGCCTTGGGCAGTTCGGCGAGGATGTCGGCGGCGGCGGAGCGGGCGTAGACAAAGCACTCCAGCAGCGAGTTGCTGGCCATGCGGTTGGCGCCGTGCAGGCCGGTGAAGGTGGTTTCGCCGATGGCATAGAGATTCGGTATATCGGTACGGCCTTGGGAATCCACCAGCACGCCGCCGCAGGTGTAGTGCGCCGCTGGCACCACCGGGATGGGCTCGCGGGTGATGTCGATACCGAAATCCAGGCAGCGCTCGTAGACCGTGGGGAAGTGCTCGCGGATGAACTCGGCCGGCTTGTGGCTGATATCCAGGTAGACGTAGTCGATGCCCAGGCGCTTCATCTCATGGTCGATGGCACGGGCCACAACATCGCGCGGGGCGAGTTCGCCCAGGGTGTGGAAGCGCGGCATGAAGCGCTCGCCATTCGGCAGGCGGAGCAGGGCGCCTTCGCCGCGCAATGCTTCGGTGATCAGGAAACTCTTGGCCTGCGGGTGGTACAGGCAGGTCGGGTGGAACTGGTTGAACTCCAGGTTGCCGACCCGGCAGCCGGCGCGCCAGGCCATGGCAATGCCATCGCCGGAGTTGCCGTCGGGGTTGCTGGTATAGAGGTAGACCTTGCTGGCGCCGCCGGAGGCGAGCACGGTGAAACGCGCGCTGAAGGTGTCCACTTCGCCGGTGGAGCGATCCAGCACGTAGGCACCGAGGCAGCGTTGACCGTCCATCCCCAGTTTCTGCTCGGTGATCAGGTCGACGGCGACCCGTTGCGACAGCAGTTCGATGTTCGGCCTTTGCCGGGCCTGGTCCAGCAGGGCGTTGAAGATCGCGGCGCCGGTGGCGTCGGCGGCGTGGATGATCCGGCGATGGCTGTGGCCGCCTTCACGGGTCAGGTGGAATTCGAAACCGCCGTCTTCGCGGCCCGGTTCATGGTCGCGGGTGAAAGGCACGCCCTGTTCGATCAGCCACTGGATGGCCTCGCGGCTATGCTCGACGGTGAATTTGACTGCGTCCTCGCGACACAGACCGGCGCCGGCGATCAGAGTGTCCTCGACGTGGGACTCCACGGTATCAGTGTCATCCAGCACGGCGGCGACGCCGCCCTGGGCCCAGAAAGTGGAGCCCTGAGACAGTTCGCCCTTGCTCAGCACGGCGATCTTCAGGTGCGAAGGCAGCGTCAATGCCAGCGTCAGGCCGGCGGCCCCGCTGCCGATCACTAGGACATCGTGCTGGAAATGCTGACTCATACCCGGCTCCACAAAATGGCGCCCTAGTATATAGAAGGGGGCCACGGCACAATACTGGCGAACCGATGACACCGAAGGCGCGTGCCGCGGGACGGCAGTCGCAGGGCGGGAGGCTTTCTTCCCCGCTCAAGCCGGTCCGGCAAGCGCCAGGGGTGGAGTCGAAGTCATTGAACGATCACGGCAAATCCCCGGAACTTTTTCAGACGTTCCGGTTCGAACTCGGAATACCCAATCAACTTTGCGTGCAGATTGACATTGCGCGGAAGGGGAGCGGGTGTTCCGCCCGGTGCAGTTGAATTTGACGGGCTTCGGACGCATGTCGGGGTCCGATTGCCGCAAATGTGAAAAAACTGTGCGGCGCATGCTTGGAGGGGAGAACTTTTGCAAAAGACCCGAGTCTATCTTGGCAGGACGATTTACCAGGGTGCTCGAAGCTCCTCCAGGTTTTCAGAGGAGCATTCATGCTAACCCAGGAACAGGATCAGCAACTGGTTGAACGGGTACAGCGCGGAGACAAACGGGCTTTCGACCTGCTGGTGCTGAAATACCAGCACAAGATTCTGGGGCTCATCGTGCGATTCGTGCACGACGCCCAGGAAGCCCAGGACGTTGCACAGGAAGCATTCATCAAGGCGTATCGCGCCTTGGGCAACTTCCGGGGTGACAGTGCCTTTTATACCTGGCTGTACCGTATCGCCATCAACACCGCGAAGAACCATCTGGTTGCGCGCGGTCGGCGGCCGCCGGACAGCGATGTCACGGCAGAGGACGCGGAGTTCTTCGACGGCGATCATGCCCTGAAGGACATCGAGTCGCCGGAAAGAGCCATGCTGCGGGATGAGATCGAGGAAACCGTCCATCGCACCATCCAGCAGTTGCCCGATGACTTGCGCACGGCTTTGACCCTGCGTGAGTTTGAAGGCCTGAGTTACGAAGATATCGCCACCGTGATGCAGTGTCCGGTGGGAACCGTCCGCTCACGGATTTTCCGTGCGCGGGAAGCGATCGACAAAGCTTTGCAGCCGTTGCTGCATGATGAAGTCTGATACAGCGGCAGAAGCCAAGAGAGGTACCGCTATGAGTCGTGAAGCCCTGCAGGAGTCGCTGTCCGCGGTAATGGATAACGAGGCGGATGAGCTTGAGCTGCGGCGTGTGCTTGCAGCCTGCGGCGAGGACGCCGAATTGCGGGCCACCTGGTCCCGTTACCAACTGGCCCGTGCCGTGATGCACCGCGAGCCGGCCATGCCCAAGCTGGACATTGCTGCCGCCGTGTCCGCCGCGCTGGCTGATGAAGCCGTACCGGCGCCGCGCAGTCGCAATCCGTGGCGCAACGTCGGCCGCCTGGCTGTCGCCGCCTCGGTGACCCTGGCTGTTCTGGCCGGTGTGCGCATGTACCACCAGGATGACAGTGTTGCCAACGGCCTTGCCCAGCAAGGCGCCACTCCGCAGATCGCCCTGCCGCAAGTGCAAGGTCCGGCGGTACTGGCAGGCTACACTCAGGACGAGGCGCCGCAGGTGATCACCAATGCCCAGGGTGGGCAGACCACCTGGCACGAGCAGCGTCTTCCGGGTTACCTGCGTCAACATGCTCAGCAGTCCGCCGTCAGTGGCACTGACAGCGCCCTGCCTTACGCACGCGCCGCGAGCCTGGAAAGCCGCTGATTTGCGACCTTAAGGAGCGACATGCGCGCGAAGACAGCACTGTTGTTCTTCCTCGGTGGTCTGCTGGCATTGCCAGTCCAGGCCGCCGATGCGTTGGACTGGATCAAGCGCCTCTCCGAGGCTGATCAGAAACAGAACTTCCAGGGTACCTTCATCTACGAACGCAGCGGAGCCTTCTCCACCCACGATGTCTGGCATCGTGTGGAGAGTGACGGCTCGGTGCGCGAACATCTGGTTCAGGTCGATGGGCCGCGCCAGGAAGTGGTGCGCGTCGATGGCGCTACCCAGTGCGTAGGGGGAGGTATGTCGGGGCAGGTGTCGACCGGCGAGATGTGGCCGGCACGCAAACTAAACCCTGCCGATCTATCTAGCTACTATGACGTGCGCGTCGCTGGTGAGTCGCGTATTGCCGATCGGCCGGCGGTTGTGCTGGCGGTGATCCCGCGCGATCAGCATCGCTATGGCTTCGAGCTGCACGTGGACAAGGAAACCGGCCTGCCGCTCAAGTCCCTGCTGCTCAATGACAAGGGCCAGATCATCGAGCGCCTGCAGTTCACCCGCATCGACATGGCAGCGCCGGATGACGGCGAGTTGCAAGCGAGCGCTGCCTGCAAGCCAGTGAAGGAAGCCAAGGTTGCCGAAGTGAAGACCAACTGGCATTCGGAATGGGTGCCGCCGGGCTTTACCCTGAACAGCACGCTGCAGGAACGCAGTCCGGTCTCCAATGACCAGGTACTATGCCTGGCCTACGGCGACGGGCTGGCGCGCTTCTCGGTGTTCCTCGAGCCGCTGCACGGCGCCAAGGTCGATGATGCCCGCACCCAGTTGGGCCCTACCACCGTTGTGTCGAGGCGGTTCGCCAGTGACGACGGCGGCACCATGGTGACTGTGGTCGGCGAGATACCCAGTGGCACTGCCGAGCGCGTGGCGTTGTCCATGCGGCCCACGGGAGCCCAGCCACAGTGATCCAGGAGTGGGGGAGGGTGATTGCGGTCGAGTCTGGAACTGTCCAGATCGAAACGCTGCGCCGCTCCGCCTGCTCGGGATGTTCGGTCAATGCCGGTTGCGGCCAGGGTCTCCTGGAGCGGCTGGGGATTGCCCGGGGGCGGGGTCAAGCGCGCGCCCTTTCTTCACTGCGTCTGATACCTGGCGACGAAGTCGTGCTTGGCGTGGATGAAGACCTTCTGCTGAAAAGCGCTCTCCTTTTCTATCTCCTTCCGCTGATCGGGCTTTTCGCGCTGGCGCTACTGGCGGCGTGCCTCGATCTGGGGGAACCTCTCATCATCGTGGCCGGACTGGCGGGGTTCCTGCTGTCCTGGCTGCCGGTGCGTCGCTACGCGCGACGCCATACGGATGATCCGGCGATGCAACCGGTTGTGCTGCGTGCGCTGGTCGGTGGGCCGCCCGGCCCTGTTTAGTGATCTTCCCAATCAACATCACGGGAGCTGTAGTCAATGCAAACCCTGAAACGCAGCATGGCTGCGCTGGTCGCCCTGCTGGCCCTGAGCCTGTCGGTCACCGCGCGGGCTGAACTACCGGACTTCACGCCGCTGGTCGAGAAAGCCTCGCCGGCGGTGGTCAACATCAGTACCACCCAGAAGCTTCCCGACCGCTCCAACGCGCAGATGGGCATTCCGGACCTCGACGGCCTGCCGCCGGGCCTGCGCGAATTCTTCGAACGCAGCATTCCCCGCGGTCAGGGTGGTCAGGGCCAGGCGCCCCGCGGCCAGCAGCGCGAGGCCCAGTCCCTGGGCTCGGGTTTCATCATTTCCGATGATGGCTACATCCTCACCAATAACCACGTGGTGGCAGACGCCGATGAGATTCTCGTGCGCCTGTCCGACCGCAGCGAGCACAAAGCCAAGCTGGTCGGTGCCGACCCGCGCAGCGACGTGGCCGTGCTGAAGATCGATGCCAAGGGCCTGCCGACGCTCAAGCTGGGTGATTCCGACAAGCTGAAAGTTGGCGAGTGGGTGCTGGCCATTGGTTCGCCGTTCGGCTTCGACCACTCGGTGACTGCCGGTATCGTCAGCGCCAAGGGCCGCAGCCTTCCGAACGAGAACTATGTGCCGTTCATCCAGACCGACGTGGCGATCAACCCGGGCAACTCTGGCGGCCCGCTGCTGAACCTGCAGGGCGAAGTAGTCGGTATCAACTCGCAGATTTTCACTCGTTCCGGCGGCTTCATGGGGCTTTCCTTCGCGATCCCGATCGATGTGGCGCTGAACGTCGCCGATCAGCTCAAGGCTGGCGGCAAGGTCAACCGTGGCTGGCTGGGCGTGGTGATCCAGGAAGTGAACAAGGACCTGGCCGAATCCTTCGGTCTCGACAAGCCGGCCGGCGCGCTGGTCGCGCAACTGGTGGAAGACGGCCCGGCAGCCAAGGGCGGCCTGCAGGTAGGTGACGTGATCCTGAGCCTGAACGGCCAGACCATCAACGAATCCGCCGACCTGCCGCACCTGGTGGGCAACATGAAGCCGGGCGATAAGGCCGCTCTGGAAGTCATTCGCGACAACAAGCGTCAGACCTTGAGCATGACCATCGGCAGCCTGCCGGACGACGACGATGCCGTCGCTGCCGTCGAGGGCAAGGGTGCCGAGCGCAGCAGCAACCGCATGGGTGTGACTGTGGCGGAGCTGACTGCCGAGCAGCGCAAGTCCCTGGATATCAAGGGTGGCGTGGTCATCAAGGAAGTGCAGGGCGGCCCGGCGGCCATGATCGGCCTGCGTCCGGGCGATGTCATCACCCACCTGAACAACCGCGCGGTGGATTCTTCGAAAACCTTCAGCGAGATCGCCAAGGCGCTGCCGAAGGATCGTTCGATTTCCATGCGCGTGCTGCGTCAGGGACGTGCGAGCTTCATTACGTTCAAGCTGACCGAATAAGGTCGGTGCACCAGAAAAGGGCGACTCCGGTCGCCCTTTTTCATGCCTGACCGTCCGGCGCGGCGTGACGCGTCAGGCTGTAGTCAGGTAAACTCCCCGGCTATTTTTCGGCGGACCGCCGCCTTCAGCCTTCCGAGTGTGTTCGCCGTGAGTGACCTGAGTCATATCCGCAATTTCTCCATCATCGCCCACATCGACCATGGCAAGTCGACGCTGGCAGACCGCTTTATCCAGATGTGCGGCGGCCTGTCCGACCGCGAGATGGAGGCCCAGGTTCTGGACTCCATGGACCTGGAGCGTGAGCGCGGCATCACCATCAAGGCGCACAGCGTCACCCTTCACTACAAGGCGAAGGACGGCAAGACCTACCAGCTGAACTTCATCGATACCCCCGGTCACGTCGACTTCACTTACGAAGTCAGCCGTTCGCTGGCGGCGTGCGAAGGCGCGCTGCTGGTGGTGGATGCCGGCCAGGGCGTGGAAGCGCAGTCGGTCGCCAACTGCTACACCGCCATCGAACAGGGCCTGGAAGTGATGCCGGTCCTCAACAAGATGGACCTGCCGCAGGCCGATCCGGACCGCGTAAAGGACGAGATCGAAAGCATCATCGGCATCGACGCCACCGACGCTGTGGCCTGCTCGGCCAAGAGCGGCATGGGCGTGGAAGATGTGCTGGAACGCCTGGTCACCGCCATCCCCGCTCCGGAAGGCGAGATCGACGCCCCTCTGCAGGCGCTGATCATCGACTCCTGGTTCGACAATTACCTGGGCGTGGTCTCGCTGGTGCGCGTGAAGCACGGCCGCGTCAAGAAAGGCGACAAGATCCTGGTGAAGTCCACCGGCAAGGTCCACCAGGTGGACAGCGTCGGCGTCTTCACCCCGAAGCACACCGAGACTCCGGACCTCAAGGCCGGCGAAGTAGGCTTCATCATCGCCGGCATCAAGGACATCCTGGGCGCGCCGGTAGGCGACACCCTTACCTTGAACAGCACGCCCGACGTGGACGTGCTGCCGGGCTTCAAGCGTATCAAGCCGCAGGTCTACGCCGGCCTGTTCCCGGTCAGCTCCGATGACTTCGAGGACTTCCGCGAAGCGCTGCAGAAGCTGACCCTGAACGACGCCGCGCTGCAGTACGAGCCGGAAAGCTCCGAGGCCCTGGGCTTCGGCTTCCGCATCGGCTTCCTCGGCATGCTGCACATGGAGATCATCCAGGAGCGCCTGGAGCGCGAATACGACCTGGACCTGATCACCACCGCGCCGACCGTGATCTTCGAGATCGTGCAGAAGAACGGCGAGATCCTCTATGTCGACAACCCGTCGAAGCTGCCCGACCTTTCGTCCATCGACGAGATGCGCGAGCCGATCTGCCGCGCGACCATCCTTGTGCCTCAGGAGCACCTGGGCAACGTCATTACCCTGTGCATCGAGAAGCGCGGCGTCCAGCGCGACATGCACTTCCTCAGCGGCCAGGTCCAGGTGATCTACGATCTGCCGATGAACGAAGTGGTGCTGGACTTCTTCGACCGCCTGAAGTCCACCAGCCGTGGCTATGCTTCGCTGGACTACAGCTTCGACCGCTTCGAGCCGGCCAACCTGGTTCGTCTCGATGTGCTGATCAACGGCGAGAAGGTTGACGCCCTCGCCCTGATCGTCCACCGCGACAACGCCCCGTACAAGGGCCGTCAGCTGGTGGAGAAGATGAAGGAATTGATTCCGCGGCAGATGTTCGACGTCGCGATTCAGGCGGCCATCGGCGGGCAGATCATCGCTCGCTCGACGGTCAAGGCGCTCAGGAAGAACGTGCTGGCCAAGTGCTACGGTGGTGACGTGAGCCGTAAGCGCAAGCTGCTGGAGAAGCAGAAGGCCGGTAAGAAAAGGATGAAGCAGGTCGGTAGCGTGGAGATTCCGCAGGAAGCCTTCCTCGCTGTGCTCAAAGTGGACAGTTGAACCCTATGACCCTGAATTTCCCGCTGTTGCTGGTGATTGCCGTTGCGGTATGCGGCGTTCTCGCCCTGGTGGACCTGGTGCTGTTCGCGCCGCGTCGCCGGGCGGCCATTTCCGCCTATGAAGGATCGGTCAGCGAAGCTGACCCGGAAGTGCTGGAGAAACTGAACAAGGAGCCGGTGCTCGTCGAGTACGGCAAGTCGTTCTTCCCGGTGCTGTTCATCGTGCTGGTGCTGCGTTCGTTCCTCGTCGAGCCCTTCCAGATCCCGTCGGGTTCGATGAAGCCGACCCTGGAAGTGGGCGATTTCATCCTGGTGAACAAGTTCGCCTACGGCATCCGCCTGCCGGTGCTCGACACCAAGGTGATCCCGGTGGGTGACCCACAGCGTGGCGATGTCATGGTGTTCCGCTATCCCAGTGACCCGAACATCAACTACATCAAGCGTGTCATCGGCGTGCCGGGCGACACCATCCGCTACACCAGCGACAAGCGCCTTTTCATCAACGACCAGGCCGTGGCCGAGTCGCTGGTGGGCGAGGAGCCGGGCACCCTGGGCAGCGTGACCCTGTACCAGGAGAAGCTGGGCGCGGTGGAGCACATGATCCGCAAGGAAATGACCCGCTTCCGCATCGAGCCGGGCAAGCAGTGGAAAGTGCCGGCTGGCCATTACTTCATGATGGGCGACAACCGCGACAACTCCAACGACAGCCGCTACTGGAACGATCCGAAGATTCCGAAGGACCTGCTGGGCATGGTTCCGGACCGCAATATCGTCGGCAAGGCCTTCGCGGTGTGGATGAGCTGGCCGGATCCGAAGATGCGCAATCTGCCGAATTTCTCGCGAGTCGGCGTGATTCACTAAACTTGTGAGACGTTGCAGGCCGGCAAGGCTGGAACGGTGCTAGAAAAAGGCGGGGCTGCACGCGGGGAGCGAGGCAGCCCCGCTTCACTTGGACCCGTCGTGGTTGGCGGGCAAATAAGAAAGATACCGACATGAGGTCGATATGACGTACGCACGTTCGCAGAAGGGAATGTCATTGCTGGGTTGGCTGGTCGTGCTCGCCATCGTGGCGTTTCTCGCCAGTGCCGCGTTCAAGATCATTCCGCATTACCTGGACTACTACGCCATCGAGAAGGCCATCACCTCGGTGGAAACCGACAAGGCTGCCGAAGTGCGTACCGTTCCGGAGTTCTACTCCTATGTGGACAAGGCACTGATGCTCAACAACATCCGCGACCTCAAGCTGGATGACGCGCTGGACGTGAAACTCGAGAACAACGAGTTCCGCGCCCACCTGAAATACGAAAAACGCGAGCCGCTGGTGCAGAACATCGACCTGGTGGTCAAATTTGACAAAGAATTCCGTGTACGAATGCCGTGAGTAACAACAGTCTGGATCGACTCGAGCGCAAGCTTGGCTACACCTTCCGCGACCAGGACCTGATGGTCCTGGCGCTGACCCATCGCAGTTTCGCCGGGCGCAACAACGAGCGCCTGGAGTTCCTCGGTGACGCCATCCTCAACTTCGTCATCGGCGAAGCCCTGTTCACCCACTTTCCCCAGGCCCGCGAAGGCCAGCTGTCGCGCCTGCGCGCGCGACTGGTGAAAGGCGAGACCCTGGCCCTGCTGGCCCGCGGTTTCGAGATCGGGGATTACCTGCGACTGGGCTCGGGTGAGCTGAAGAGCGGCGGTTATCGTCGCGAGTCGATCCTGGCTGACGCCATGGAGGCGCTGATTGGCGCCATCTATCTGGACACCGGCATGGATTCCGCCCGTGAGCGGATCATGGACTGGCTTGGCCCGCAACTGCGCGAGCTGACCCCGGTGGATACCAACAAGGACCCCAAGACCCGCCTGCAGGAATTCCTGCAGTCCCGCGGGTGCGAACTGCCGCGTTACGACGTGGTGGATATCCAGGGCGAACCGCATTGCCGCACTTTCTTCGTAGAGTGCGAGGTGGCCCTGCTGAACGATAAGACCCACGGTCACGGCGGTAGCCGCCGCATCGCCGAGCAGGTGGCAGCCGCCGCCGCGCTGGCAGCCCTGGGTGTGGAGAATGGCCATGAGTGAGCACGAGCAAGACCAGCACGACCCATCCGAGCACGATGAAGCAGGAACCGTTCGTTGCGGTTACGTTGCCATCGTCGGCCGCCCCAACGTAGGCAAGTCGACTCTGCTCAACCACATCCTCGGGCAGAAGCTGGCGATCACCTCGCGCAAGCCGCAGACCACTCGCCACACCCTGCTGGGCATCAAGACCGAGGGTGACGTGCAGGCGGTGTATGTCGACACCCCCGGCCTGCACAAGGACAACGACAAGGCGCTGAACCGCTACATGAACCGTTCGGCCAGCGCCGCGCTGAAGGACGTCGACGTGGTGATCTTCGTCGTCGACCGCAACCGCTGGACCGACGAAGACCAGATGGTCTACGACAAGGTCAAGTACGTGAGCTGCCCGGTCCTGCTGGCGGTGAACAAGGTCGACCGCATGGAAGACAAGGGCGAGCTGCTGCCGCACCTGCAGTGGCTGGCCGAGCAACTGCCCAACGCCGAAGTCGTGCCGATTTCCGCCCAGCACGGGCAGAACCTCGACGTGCTCGAAGGTCTGGTGGCCGAGCGCCTGCCGGAAAATGACCACTTCTTCCCGGAAGACCAGATCACCGACCGCAGTAGCCGCTTCCTCGCCGCCGAACTGGTGCGCGAGAAGATCATGCGCCAGCTGGGCGCCGAGCTGCCGTACCAGGTCGCCGTGGAGATCGAAGAGTTCAAGCAGGACGGTCCGATCCTGCACATCCATGCGCTGATCCTGGTGGAACGCGACGGCCAGAAGAAGATCATCATCGGCGACAAGGGCGATCGCATCAAAAGCATCGGTCAGAACGCCCGCAAGGACATGGAAGTGCTGTTCGACTCCAAAGTCATGCTCAACCTCTGGGTGAAAGTGAAAGGCGGCTGGTCCGACGACGAGCGTGCACTGCGCTCGCTGGGCTACGGCGACCTCTGACTTTCAGCGCCCCGCGAGTATTCGCGGGGCGTGCCCTTTGGGTGCCTGAGCGCGCCCGCCTCCCGACTTCCCACTCCAGGCGCAGCGCCATGAGCCTCGCTTCTACTGCCCAAGCCGCCTTCGTCCTGCACAGCCGTCCCTACAAGGAAACCAGCGCGCTGGTGGATTTCTTCACCCCGCAGGGGCGCTTGCGCGCCGTTCTGCGTGGCGCGCGGGGCAGGGCTGGAGCACTGGCGCGACCGTTCGTGCCCCTGGAGGGCGAATTCCGCGGGCGCAGCGACCTGAAGAATGTCGTGCGCCTGGAGCCCAACGGCATCCCCAACCTGCTCAGTGGCGAAGCGCTGTTCAGCGGCCTGTACCTGAACGAGCTGATGGTCCGCCTGCTGCCCGTTGAAGACCCGCATCCCGTGCTGTTCGAGCACTACCGTGCGACCCTGCCGCTGCTGGCCGCCGGCAGTCCACTGGAACCGCTGCTGCGCTCGTTCGAATGGCGGTTGCTGGACGACCTGGGCTATGGTTTTTCCCTGGACACCGATATCGTCGGTCAGGCGGTAGCGCCCAACGGACTCTACCGCCTGCTGCCCGACGCGGGCCTCGAACCGGTCGGCGGCCTGCAGCCGGGGCTGTTCCATGGTGCCGACCTGCTGGCCATGGCCGAAGCCGACTGGAACGCCCCGGGCGCCCTGGCGGCGGCCAAGCGCCTGATGCGCCAGGCGCTCGCTCCCCATCTTGGCGGCCGACCGCTGGTCAGCCGCGAGCTCTTCATGAATCGCAAGGACAACTCCCGTGACTGAAGCCAATCGTATCCTGCTGGGCGTGAACATCGACCACGTCGCCACCCTGCGCCAGGCCCGCGGTACCCGTTATCCCGACCCGGTGAAAGCCGCGCTGGACGCCGAGGAAGCCGGGGCTGACGGCATCACCGTGCACCTGCGCGAGGATCGCCGGCACATCCAGGACCGCGATGTGCGCGTGCTCGCCGAAGTGCTGCAGACCCGCATGAACTTCGAGATGGGCGTGACCGAGGAGATGATGAAGTTCGCCGAGATCATCCGTCCGGCCCACGTCTGCCTGGTGCCGGAGACTCGCCAGGAACTGACCACCGAAGGTGGCCTGGATGTCGCCGGCCAGGAAGCACGCATCCGCGAAGCGGTGCAGCGCCTGGCGGCCGCTGGCTGCGAGGTGTCGCTGTTCATCGATCCGGATCAACGTCAAATCGAGGCTTCTGCCCGCATTGGTGCGCCGGCGGTGGAGTTGCACACCGGTCGCTATGCCGACGCGCACAATCCGGCCGAAGCTGCCCATGAGCTGGCGCGCATCCGCGATGGCGTGGAGTTCGGTCTGTCCCATGGCCTGATCGTCAACGCCGGCCACGGCCTGCATTACCACAATGCCGAGCCGGTAGCGGCCATCGCCGGGATCAACGAGCTGAACATCGGCCACGCCATCGTCGCCCATGCGCTGTTCGTGGGTTTCAAGCAAGCGGTTGCCGAGATGAAGGCACTGATCGTGGCGGCGGCGAATCGCTGATCGCTACCTGATTGGAAACCGTAGGGTGCATAACTCGGAACGGGTTATCCGCCACCACGGCGGATAACGCCTCGGTCGTTATGCGCCCTACGTTCTAATTCGACCTGGGCAGCGCTTCAGGGCTTGCGCGCCACCAGCGTGGCGCGCATGGGCGCCGGGAGGCCTTCGAGGGTGCGGCTGTGGTCGTCCGGATCGAGGAAGTCCGGCAGCGACTGGTAGCGCATCCAGTCGGTGGCGCGCTGCTCTTCCACGGAGGTGCGGCTGACGTCGACGCTGCGCACGTCGGTGAACCCTGCGCGGCGCAGCCACAACTCCAGCGCCGGTACCGCGGGCAGGAACCACACGTTGCGCATCTGCGCATAGCGGTCCTCGGGCACCAGCACGGTGTTCACATCGCCTTCCACCACCAGGGTTTCCAGCACCAGTTCGCCGCCACGGCGCAGGCAGTCCTTGAGCGCCAGCAGGTGGTCGATGGGCGAGCGGCGGTGGTAGAGCACGCCCATGGAGAACACCGTGTCGAAGCCTTCCAGTTTCTCCGGCAGGTCTTCCAGGGCGAAGGGCAGGTGCCAGGCCGGCAGGTCCGCCAGGTAGCGCTTCATCGCGAGGAACTGGCAGAAGAACAGCCAGTTCGGGTCCACGCCCACCACGCTCTGCGCGCCGGCACCGAGCATGCGCCACTGGTAGTAGCCATTGCCGCAGCCCACATCGAGGATGCGCTTGCCCGCCAGGTCGATGTGCGGCGAGACGCGCTCCCACTTCCAGTCCGAGCGCCATTCGGTGTCGATGTGGATACCGAACAGGTTGAACGGCCCCTTGCGCCACGGAATCAGCCCCTGCAGGGCGAGCTTGAGCTGCGCGCGGGTGTCCTCGTCGCAGGTGCCTTCGAGGTTGAAGCGCTCGCGCAGCTCGACGGCAGCGGCTTGCAGGTGCGGCAGGCGGTCCACCGCGGCCAGCCAGCGTTCGAGATCGCCGTGGCCATCGTCGACCTTGCTGGCCAATTGCGCGGGCAGCGAGGCGGCCCAGGATTCCAGTGGCGTGCCGGCCAGTTCAAGGCGCAGGCGGTCGAGGTCGAAGCGTTCGATCATGGCAGGGCAATCAGGGAGGCGAAGTTGAGGCACTGGAACCAGAGCACGACCTTGGAGAAACCGGCGGCCAGCAGGCGCTCGCGGTGGGTATCCAAGGTATCGGGGCGCATGACGTTCTCGATGGCGGTGCGCTTCTGGGCGATTTCCAGTTCGCTGTAGCCATTGGCGCGCTTGAAGTCGATGTGCAGGTCGGTGAGCAACTCGTGCTCCTGCTCGTCGGCGAAGCGCAGTTTTTCCGAGAGGATCAGCGCGCCACCGGGCAGCAGGGCGCTGCGTAGGCGGCTGAGCAGTTCCAGGCGTTGTTCGGGGGCGATGAACTGCAGGGTGAAGTTCAGCGCGATCAGCGAGCAGGGCTTGAGCTCCAGCGTCAGGATGTCCGCCTCGATCAGTTCGACCGGCAGTAGTTCCTGGTGCATGGCATCCTGGGCGCGCAGGTATTCGCCGCAGCGCTCGATCATCGGTGCGGAGTTGTCGACGCCGATGACGCGGCAGCCTTCGGTCTTCACGTGGCGGCGCAGCGCCTGGGTCACGGCGCCCAGCGAGCAGCCGAGGTCGTAGAGCACGCTGTTCGGCGAGGCGAAGCGCGCGCCGAGTACGCCGATGTTTTCGACGATGGTGGGGTAGCCCGGCACGGATCGCTTGATCATGTCCGGGAAGACGCGCACCACGTCCTCGTTGAAGGTGAAGTCGGGAACCTGGGCTTGCGGCTGGGCGAAGATGCGGTCGGATTCGCTCACGCTGGATGGGGCCTCGTTACGCTGAACAGGCAACCAGGCGCGGCGCGCCCGGTTTGCCGGGGCGCGCATTGTAGCCGAGGCGCGAGGTGCGCCCAACCGTTAGCGGACGAGGGTCACTTGAGCTGGTCGGAGAAGTATTCGCCGGCGCCCTGCAGTGGGCCGAGGGGGTTCTTCTTGTCTTCCATGCGGCGGATGTTCGGCTCGCCGTTGCTGGTCTTGTGCACCACCACGTCGTCGATCAGCACGAACACCGGGCGGAACGACCAGCCCTGCACCTGGCGGCGCTTGCGGAAGTTGAAGATGTCGGCCCAGAAACTGCCCACGCGCTGGCTGTCGGTCTTGTTGAAGTCGAAGGCATAGCCGACGCAGCGATCCTTGGCCTGCAGGCAGGTCACCAGGCCGTCGGGCAAGTAGTCGATGGGGATGTTGGGCTGCACGAAGAGCAGGCGCACGTCGATGAACGAAAGCATCTTGGCGTTGCCCTGGGACAGCGGGTCGAAGCCCAGTGCGTAGAGCTGCGACTTGGTGGTCTTGCCAGGGTCGACCTGGTTGTAGCGGCTCTGTGCATCCTGGTAATCCAGGAATGGTGACTGCACTTCCGCGCGTTCGCTGGGCAACAGACTGCCACAGGCCGAGAGTGTCAGGCAGGCTCCCAGCAACAACATGGAGCGAACTACTGCACGCATGGAGCTCCCCTTTTCCCAGTCTCTTATTGATTGATCTATAGCCGATGACAGAGGGCTCTGCCGGACTTTTCTCACGCCTTCGCAGGACTAGTCAACGGCGATGCCGTAACCCTGCATCAGGGGTTTCCACTGGTCGTTGCGGCGCAGCTCGCGCAGGCCCTCGTCGAGGTCGGCCAGGCGCTCTTGCACGCTTTCCAGGCGCGGGTTTAGCGCGACGTACATAGGACGTTTATCGGCGAGCTCGCCGGCCGCTTGAATGCGCTCCGAGAGGCCATGGCGCTGCAGGTAGTGCTCGACGATCTGGCTGTCCTCAAGCAGCACTGTGATGCGCCCGAGCAGCAGCTTCTGGAGGTTGCGTTCGAGCACCTTCTCGCCGCTGAGCACCTGCACCTGTTCATGGTTGGCCAGGTGCTCGTCACGCCAGTCGTCCAGCTCCTTGCCGTAGGAATAGCCTTGGGCCAGCCCGATGGACTGGCTGCTCAGCGAGGCCGGACCTTTCCAGGTCCAGGGATTGTCGTTGCGCACGTAGAAACGCATGGTCACCCAGCCGATGGGCTCCTCGCCGATCAGCAGCTCCGCGGACTCTTCGCTGTAGGCGCCGACCACGCCATCCACCAGCCCCTCGCGGGCCATCTGCAGGGCGCGAGGCCAGGGCAGGGGCTCGAAGCGGGGTGGTTGTGGCAGCACCCGGCCGAGCGCTTCGAGCAGGTAGCCGGGCTTGTCCGGGTCGTTCGGGCAGAGGTAAGGGCACCAGTCATCGCCGGCCAGGCGCAGGGGTTCGGCGCTGGCCAGCGCCGAACAAAGTAGCAGCAGCGGTGAAGCGATTCGCAGCATGTCAGGCCCGGGAAGTGGTTTGTCTTTCCGAGTATGGCAGAGCGATATGACGGGATGTGACGGACGCGGCAATACCGAACTGGCCGAGCCAGTAGGTGAGCATGATGGCGTAGGAGGAGCCGTCGAAAGCAGCGACGAAGCGGCTGATGCCGATCATCGAATCGGAGCTGACGAACAGCAGCGCGCCCAGGGCAGCGAACGCCTGGCTGGCCTTGGTGATCGTGGGCACGCCAAGGCGGGCAACGGCGCGCCAGAGCATGGCGCTGATGGTCAGGCTGTATAGCGCGATGGGCAGCAGCAGCGGGCCGAGACCGCGGCTGTAGAGCAGGGAGAACAGGCCGCCACCCATGCTGCCTGCAACCAGCAGCCCGAGCGGGGCGAAACGGCGGGTGTCGCCCAGGTAGGCGACCAGGTACGCAAGATGTGCCAGCAGGAAGGCGGCGAGGCCGGGCACGAAGGCGTTGATCGGCCACTCCAGCAGGATGTCGCCAAGCATCGACAGCACCAGGCCGATGGCGACCCAGCGGCGATAGCCGTCGGCGGGCGTGGCGAGAATCCACAGCAGCATGGCCAGCGCCGGTAGCGGCTTGCACAGCATGCGCAGCGTGGGCAAGTCGAAGGTGACGGCGAACAGGTAGGCGGCACCGCCGATGAGTGCCAAGAGTGCCCAGCGCATGGGGTTCCCTCCCGAAGAAAATGAACGCCCACTGTGCCCCAGCGCGGCGCCCGGCCCACAGGCCGAAGGCGTCAGCGCGGGCGGCTTTTGGCGCCGGTTGAGGGTCTGCTGAGCGCGCGCTTTACTTGACGCTGATCGGGCAGATGAAGGTCTTCGCCGGGGCTACTTCGGCTTCCCAGGGGCGGCGGTAGGCCAATTCCAGTGTGTCTTCGCCGGGAGCGGTCACGCGGAAGCGCCAGGTGGATTCGCCGGCGCTGCCGACCAGACCTGCGTCTTCCGGATTGCTGTAGACCTCCGGGCCGAGGGCGCGCAGCAGGCCGTTGGCAGCGTTGCGCATCTCCCAGCGGAAACCGGTGGTTGGGTTGCTCGGCAGGATCAGCACCAGCTCCTGGCCGGTGTGCAGTTTCAGCGGCTTGCAGTCGGCGGCGTCTTCCAGGGTGACCACGGGCTTGGTCTGCCCGGCGCAGCCGGCGAGCAGGGCCAGGGTGAGGGGCAGCAACGAGCGGTACGACGGCATGACGGCTCCTGGGAGGGGACAGGTTGCGCCGCAGGATACCGCAATCATGTGAGAAGTAGAGGTTTCGTGGGGAAGCGCGCATTTCGCGCGGTGGTGGCGCCAGCCTGTAGGAGCGCGCCATGCGCGCGATCGCGGGCATGGCCCGCTACAACAGAGGACGCATTTTGATTCGCGGTGGTACGCTGAAGAGCCGTGGCGGTCAGACGAGGTGGTTCTCCACCGCCCACACCGCGGCCTCGACGCGCGAGCGCATGCCGAGCTTGTGCAGCACTCGCTTGACGTGGACCTTCACGGTGCCTTCGGTGATGTCGAGTTTGCGCGCGATCATCTTGTTGCTATAGCCGTGGGAGAGCTGGCGCAGGATCTGCCGCTCGCGGTCGGTGAGTTCCTCGATGCCCTTGGGCCTGTCGTCGCCGCGCAGAGCCTGGGCCAATACCTGGGTCAGCTGCGGGCTGATGGTGAGCTGGCCGGTGGCGGCCTGGCGGATGTGCTCCAGCAGGCGCTCGGGTTCCATGTCCTTGAGCAGGTAGCCGTCGGCGCCGGCGCGCAGCACGTTGATCACGTCGTTGCGGTCATCGGAAACGGTGAACACCACGATGCGCGCGTCTTCGCCGTTCTCGCGCATGGCGCGCAGGGTGTCGAGGCCGGTCATGCCCTTCATGTTGAGGTCGAGCAGGATCATGTCCGGTTCCAGCTCCGCGGCCATGCGTAGCGCCTCCTCGCCACTGCCGGCTTCGCCCACCACTTCCAGGTCGTCCTCGAACTCCAGCAGTTGGACCACGCCCTTGCGCATCATCGGGTGGTCGTCGACGAGCAGGATGCGCGCGCGGTCATCGGTGGGGGTGGCCGTCATGGGTGGGTCTCCGGGTATTGCGACAGGGGTTTGTGGGCAAAGCGCACGCTGACGCGGGTGCCCTGCGACTCGCGCGGGGCGATGGTGAAGGTGGCTTCCAGGGTCTGACTGCGCTCCCGCATGATGCTAAGCCCATAATGCCCATTGCGGCTCTGCGCTGCGTCAAAGCCGACTCCATCATCGTCCACGGTGATGCACACCTGGTCCTCGGCATCCTCGAAGAGGGTGACCTTCGCCTGCGTCGCCTGGGCGTGGCGCACCACGTTGGACAGCGCTTCGCGGACGATCTGCAGGACGTGGATTTCTTCATTGGGGTTGAGTGGGATATGCGCCAGGCGGTTGTCCAGTTCTATGGACAGATCGCCGCGCTCGCCGAACTCCGCCACGGTCTTCACCAGTGCCGCTTCCAGGCTGGATTGCTCAAGGCTCAGGCGGAAGGTGGTGAGCAGCTCGCGCAATTGGCGATAGGCGCTGTTGAGCCCTTCGCGTAGTTCGTCGAGGGTCTCGTCGATCTTCTGGGCCGGCACGTCGCGCTTGAGCAGGGTAGTCAGGCGGCTGACCTGGATCTTCAGGTAGGACAGCGACTGCGCCAGCGAATCGTGCAGCTCGCGGGCGATGGTGCTGCGCTCGGCGAACAACGCCAGGCGGTTCTCCTGCTCCTGTTGCAGGGACAGTGCGAAGGTGCGCGCGATGTTGTCGCAGAAGCCCTCGACGAACTGCTGCTGCCAGTCTTCCAGGTGGCCGTCGGGAGTCTCGATGAATAGCTCGCCGAAGCGGTGCTCGCCGATGGAAAGCGGCTGCATCAGCAGCGGGTTGATGCCGCGGATCGGGTTGTTGCAGTTGTCGGCCTGGGCGCGGCATTCGCCGCAGTTGCCCTGCAGGCAGAAACTGCCGGTGATGCCGTCGGTGGTGAGCGAGGAGTAGGCGCGCTCGACGCCGTCCTTGTTCAGGCACAGGGTCACCTTGCCAGCCTGCAGCACGCGCTCCAGCTGATTCAGCAGCGGCTGCAGCGAGCGCTCGTCGTACGGGTCCTGGCCGAGGCGGCGGGCGCTGTCGTAGAGCAGTTCCAGGCGCTGGTGACTGTTGGAGAGATCGCGGGTCTTGTCTTCCACCCGCGCTTCCAGCTCGCGGTAGCTGGTCTGCAGTTCCGCGGCCATCTGGTTGAAGCGCTCGCCAAGCTGGCTCAGCTCGTCTTCGCCGCTGCTGCTGACCCTGGCATCGAGGTCGCCTTCGCCCAGTCGGCGGGCGGTGGTGGTCAGTTCGCGCAGCGGGCCGACGACGTGGTAGCTCAGGTCGTAGAGGCTGATGAACACCACCAGCAGGCTGAGGAACAGGCACAGGCCCTGCACCGTGCTGAGCATCTGCGAGCGGTACTCGGCGTTGCGCTGCAGGGTGCCGACGAAGTCGTCGATGTGTCCGACGAAGGTGTCCAGGGTGGCCAGGGCCGGCGCTTCGGAGAGGTCGAGGTTCTGCAGTTCCGTGCGCAACCGGTCGTGCTGCTGGCGGATCGGCGCGTCGGCATCGGAGCGGCGCAGCAGGCGGGTGATCTCGTCGTTGTCCAGGCGCGCGGCGAGGGTCGATTGCAGGGACTGGCGGTTGATCGGCGACGGGTCCAGCG
Organism: Pseudomonas sp. NPDC086581; assembly: GCF_044746165.1. Classification (NCBI taxonomy): domain Bacteria; kingdom Pseudomonadati; phylum Pseudomonadota; class Gammaproteobacteria; order Pseudomonadales; family Pseudomonadaceae; genus Pseudomonas; species Pseudomonas sp. NPDC086581. The sequence continues at coordinate 224,565 of NZ_JBIVBR010000005.1, forward strand.
CCAGGCGGTAGGTGAGCATCCGCAGCGAGCCAGCCTGGTTGATCACCGCGGCATCCTGATGCGAATAGTCGGCGAACAGCAGGGCGCTGAACATCCCGGCCAGGGCCAGTGATACCAGCAGGGTGAGGTAGCAACCAAAGCGCACGACGATGGATTTGCGCAGGGAGGGGCGCCCGGCAGGGGGACTACCCACAAAGAGTCGGTCGTTGCCGGTAGGGTCGGCAGTGCGTGCCGTGTTCATAATAAATGCCTTTTAAAACAATGTGTTAAGCATTCTTTTCGGTGATACCCACAAGGAGGTAGCGGCGCGCATCTGCTCATGAATCGCGGTTTGGCTCATTGATGGCGATCAAGAGAAGGCGGCTGGTCCTTACCTAACGTGCGGGCAAAGACCGTCTGGAAGTGAGCTTAGCCATGTTGTCCCACCGTCAGAAACAGTACTCCGTGCTCGGCATGAGCACACTGGCGTTCGCCGTGAACTTCGCGGTCTGGACGATGTTTTCGATCATCGGTATCCGCATCAAGGAAGAGCTGGGCCTGTCCGAGGCGCAGTTCGGCCTGATGGTGGCGCTGCCGATTCTTACCGGTTCGCTGGTTCGCCTGCCGCTGGGCTTGATCACCGACCGCTTCGGCGGGCGCATCGTGTTCTTCATCCACATGCTGCTGGTGGCCATCCCGATCTACGGCCTGGCCTTCGCCACCCTCTACTGGCACTACCTGGTACTGGGTCTGTTCGTCGGCCTGGCCGGTGGCTCCTTCGCCGTGGGCATCGCCTACACCTCCTCGTGGTTCGAGAAGGAACGCCAGGGCACCGCTATGGGCATCTTCGGCGCCGGCAACGCCGGTGCGGCGATCACCAACCTGGTGGCGCCGATGATCGTGGTCGCCTTCGGCTGGCGCATGGTCCCGCAGATCTACTCGGTGGCCATGCTGGTGACCGCGCTGCTGTTCTGGTTCTGCACCTGGACCGACCCGGCCCATACCAAGGGCGGCGACGCCGACCCGAGCCGTCCGTGCCCGACACTGGCCAAGCAACTGGCACCGCTGGGCGAGCTGCGCGTGTGGCGCTTCGGCCTGTACTACTTCTTCGTCTTCGGCGGCTTCGTCGCCCTGGCCCTGTGGCTGCCCAAGTACTACATCGCCGAGTACGGCCTGGACCTGCGCACCGCCTCCTTCATCACCATGCTGTTCACCCTGCCGTCGGGCCTGATCCGCGCCCTGGGCGGCTGGTTCAGCGACAACTACGGCGCTCGTGCGGTGAACTGGGGCGTGTTCTGGATCTGCCTGGTCTGCCTGTTCTTCCTCTCGTACCCGCCGACCACCATGACCATCCACGGCATCCGGGGCGACGTCAGCCTCGGCATCGGCCTGAACGTCTGGCTCTTCACCTTTCTGGTGTTCGTCGTGGGAATCGCCCAGGGCTTCGGCAAGGCCAGCGTGTACCGGATCATCCACGACTACTACCCGCAGAACATGGGCACCGTTGGCGGCATGGTCGGGGTCATCGGCGGGCTCGGCGGCTTCTGCCTGCCGATCCTGTTCGGCTACGCCGCCGACCACATCGGCGTGCGCTCCTCCTGCTTCATGTTGCTGTTCGGCCTGACCGTGATCTGCATGGTCTGGATGCACTACGCGATCAAACAGCAGCAACGCCTCGATGGCCAGGCCCAGGCGGCCGACGTCGACGCTACCCCCATTCCTTCTCGTCAATCCTGAGGTAGTGCCGTCATGGGCATGATCAATTCCCAACTCAAAGCCGCCAGCGGTCCGCTGCTGATCGACTGGCGCCCCGAGGATCCCGAGTTCTGGGCGCGCAGCGGCAAGCGCATCGCCGCACGCAACCTGTGGATCTCGATTCCCGCGCTGCTGCTCGCCTTCGCTGTGTGGATGATCTGGAGCACCGTCACCGTGCGCCTGAACGCCGCCGGCTTCAGCTTCAGCAACGACCAGCTGTTTCTGCTCGCCGCGCTGCCGTCGATCTCCGGCGCCACGTTGCGGGTGTTCTACTCCTTCATGGTGCCGATGGTCGGCGGCCGCCGCTGGACCGCGCTGTCTACCGCCTCGCTGCTGATCCCCTGCCTCTGGCTGGGCTTCGCCGTACAGGACCCGAGCACCCCGTACTGGGTGTTCGCGACCATCGCGCTGCTGTGCGGCTTCGGCGGCGGCAACTTCGCATCGAGCATGTCCAACATCAGCTTCTTCTACCCCAAGAACCAGCAGGGCACCGCCCTGGGCCTGAACGCCGGCCTGGGTAACCTGGGCGTCTCGGTGATGCAGTTCGCTGTGCCGCTGGCCGTGGCCGGTGGCCTGTTCGGCGCCTTCGGTGGCGAGCCGCAGCAGCTGTCGGACGGTGGTCGCCTGTTCCTGCAGAACGCCGGCTGGATCTGGGTGCCCTTCATCGCCGTGGTCTCGGTGGCCGCCTGGTTCGGCATGAACGACATCGCTGATGCCAAGGCTTCCTTCCGCGACCAGTCGGTGATCTTCAAGCGCAAGCACAACTGGCTGATGTGCTGGCTGTACGTGGCCACCTTCGGCTCGTTCATCGGCTTCTCCGCCGGCTTCGCCATGCTCAGCAAGACCCAGTTCCCGGACATCAACCCGCTGCAGTACGCCTTCCTCGGCCCGCTGGTCGGCGCCCTGAGCCGCCCGCTGGGTGGCTGGCTGGCGGACAAGTTCGGCGGCGCGCGCATCACCCTGTGGAACTACGCGGCAATGATCGCCGGCGTGTTCGCGGTGATCAGCTTCCTGCCCAGCGCCGGCAACGCCGGCAGCTTCTTCGGCTTCCTCGGTTCCTTCATCGGCCTGTTCTTCTTCGCCGGCATCGGCAACGGCAGCACCTTCCGGATGATCCCGGTGATCTTCCGCAACGAGTGGGCCGCACGCCTGAAGCAAGGTGGCGTCAGCGAAGCCCAGGCGACCAGGAACGCCAGCATGGAATCGGCTGCGGTGATCGGTTTCTCCGCTGCCATCGGCGCCTTCGGCGGCTTCTTCATTCCCAAGGCCTTCGGCACTTCGCTGGACATGACCGGCAGTGCCGAGGGCGCCCTCTACGTCTTCGTCGCGTACTACCTGAGCTGCATCGTCGCCACCTGGTGGTGGTACGCGCGCAAGGGCGCCGAAAGCCCCTGCTGATTGCCGTGGCGGGCGCGCCTGCGCCCGCCGCCAAACCGTTCCGCGAGCTTGATTAGCGTTTGAACGCCCGGCGCAGACCGGGTGAGGAGATACAGATGAGTTACCTACTCGACCGCCTGCAATTCTTCAAGAAGAAGCAGGGTGAATTCGCCGATGGTCATGGCGAGGTCACCAACGAAAGCCGGGCCTGGGAAAACAGTTACCGGCAGCGCTGGCAGCACGACAAGATCGTTCGCTCTACCCACGGGGTGAACTGCACTGGCTCGTGCTCCTGGAAGATCTACGTGAAGAATGGCCTGATCACCTGGGAAACCCAGCAGACCGACTACCCGCGTACCCGCCCGGACCTGCCCAACCACGAGCCACGCGGCTGTCCCCGTGGCGCCAGCTACTCCTGGTACATGTACAGCGCCAACCGCCTGAAGTACCCCAAGGTGCGCAAGCCGCTGCTCAAGCTCTGGCGTGAGGCCCGCGCTGCCCACAACGACCCGGTGGACGCCTGGGCCAGCATCGTCGAAGACAAGGCCAAGGCGAAAAGCTACAAGAGCGAACGCGGCCTGGGCGGCTTCATCCGTTCGAGCTGGAGCGAAGTCACCGAGATCATTGCCGCCGCCAACGTCTACACCGCCAAGGCCTACGGCCCGGACCGCGTAGTCGGCTTCTCGCCGATCCCGGCCATGTCCATGGTCAGCTACGCCGCCGGTGCCCGTTACCTGTCGCTGATCGGTGGCGTGTGCCTGTCCTTCTACGACTGGTACTGCGACCTGCCGCCGGCCTCCCCGCAGATCTGGGGCGAGCAGACCGACGTGCCGGAATCGGCCGACTGGTACAACTCCAGCTACATCATCGCCTGGGGCTCCAACGTCCCGCAGACGCGTACTCCCGACGCGCACTTCTTCACCGAAGTCCGCTACAAGGGCACCAAGACCGTGGCCGTCACCCCGGACTACTCCGAAGTGGCCAAGCTCACCGACCTCTGGCTCAACCCCAAGCAGGGCACCGACGCCGCACTGGGCATGGCCTTTGGTCACGTGATCCTCAAGGAATTCCACCTCGAGAAACCCAGCGCCTACTTCGTCGATTACTGCCGCCAGTACACTGACATGCCAATGCTGGTGCTGCTCGAACCGCACACCGACGGCGTACTCAAGCCGACCCGCTACCTGCGCGCGGCTGACCTGGCGAACAACCTCGGCCAGGACAACAACCCCGAGTGGAAGACCATCGGCCTGGACGAAATCTCCGGCGAGCTGGTTTCGCCCACCGGCGCCATCGGCTACCGCTGGGGCGAGTCGGGCAAGTGGAACATCGAGGAAACCGAAGGCGGCGCCAAGCGTGAAACCCGCCTGGCCCTGACCCTGATCGATGGCCCGGAAAAGGCCTGCGACGTCGGCTTCCCGTACTTCGCCGGCCAGGAACACCCGCACTTCAAGGGCGTGGACAACGACGAGGTGCTGGTGCGTCGCGTACCCTTCCGCGAAGTCACCGGCGCCGACGGCCAGACCTTGCGCGTCGCCACCGTGTATGACCTGCAGATGGCCAACTACAGCGTCGACCGTGGCCTGGGCGGCCGCAACGTCGCTGCCTCCTACACCGACGCCGACGTGCCCTACACCCCGGCCTGGCAGGCCCGCATCACTGGCGTTCCGGCTGCCCGCGCCATCCAGGTGGCCCGCGAGTTCGCCGACAGCGCCGACAAGACCCACGGCAAGGCCATGGTCATCATCGGCGCCGCGATGAACCACTGGTACCACATGGACATGAACTACCGCGCAGTCATCAACATGCTGATGATGTGCGGCTGCATCGGCCAGAGCGGTGGTGGCTGGGCGCACTACGTCGGCCAGGAAAAACTCCGTCCGCAGACCGGCTGGGTCCCGCTGGCCTTCGGTACCGACTGGAGCCGTCCGCCGCGGCAGATGAACGGCACCAGCTTCTTCTACCTGCACAGCTCGCAATGGCGCCACGAGAAGATTTCGATGCACGAAGTCCTCTCGCCGCTGGCCGACACCAAGCAGTTCCCCGAGCACGCGCTGGACTACAACATCCGCGCCGAACGCATGGGCTGGCTGCCGTCCGCCCCGCAGCTCAACCGCAACCCGCTGCACATCGCCGCTGACGCCGAGCGCGCCGGCATCCCGGTGCAGGACTACGTGGTCCGCGAACTCAAGGCGGGCAACCTGCGCGTGGCCAGCGAGCAGCCGGACGATCCGCAGAACTTCCCGCGCAACATGTTCATCTGGCGTTCTAACCTGCTCGGCTCCTCGGGCAAGGGTCACGAGTACATGCTCAAGTACCTGCTGGGCGCGAAGAACGGCGTGATGAACGACGACCTCGGCAAGGCCGGCGGCCCCTGCCCGGGCGAAGTGGATTGGGTCGACGAAGGCGCCGAGGGCAAGCTGGACCTGGTCACCACCCTCGACTTCCGCATGTCCTCCACCTGCATGTACTCGGACATCGTCCTGCCGACCGCGACCTGGTACGAGAAGGACGACCTCAACACCTCCGACATGCACCCCTTTATCCACCCGCTGTCGGCCGCCACCGACCCGGCCTGGGAAGCCAAGAGCGACTGGGAGATCTACAAGGCGATTGCCAAGAAGTTCTCCGAAGTCTCCGTCGGCCACCTGGGCGTGGAGAAGGACCTGGTGACCGTGCCGCTGCTGCACGACACCGCCAACGAACTCGCGCAGCCGTTCGGCGGCAGCGACTGGAAGAAGGGCGAGTGCGAACCGGTTCCCGGCCGCACCATGCCGACCCTGCACGTGGTCGAGCGTGACTACCCCAACACCTACAAGAAGTTCACCTCCCTCGGCCCGCTGCTGGACAAACTCGGCAACGGCGGCAAGGGCATCGGCTGGAACACCGACAAGGAAATCAAGCTGCTCGGTGAGCTGAACCACAAGGTCACCGAGCCTGGCATCAGCGAAGGCCGCCCGCGCATCGAGAGTGCTATCGACGCCGCCGAGGTGATCCTCGCCCTGGCGCCGGAAACCAACGGCCAGGTGGCCGTGAAGGCCTGGGAAGCGCTGTCGAAGTTCACCGGTCGCGACCACACCCACCTGGCGCTGCCCAAGGAAGAAGAGAAGATCCGCTTCCGCGACGTCCAGGCGCAGCCGCGCAAGATCATCTCCAGCCCCACCTGGTCGGGCCTGGAAGATGAGCACGTGAGCTACAACGCCGGCTACACCAACGTCCACGAGATGATCCCGTGGCGCACCATCACCGGTCGCCAGCAGTTCTACCAGGATCATCCCTGGATGCAGGCCTTCGGCGAGGGCTTCGTCAGCTACCGGCCGCCGGTGAACACCCGCAGCACCGACAAGCTGTTCAACAAGAAGCCCAACGGCCACGCCGAGATCACCCTGAACTGGATCACCCCGCACCAGAAGTGGGGCATCCACTCCACCTACAGCGACAACCTGCTGATGCTCACCCTGTCGCGCGGCGGCCCGATCATCTGGATGAGCGAGCACGACGCGAAAAGCGTAGGCATCGAGGACAACGACTGGGTCGAGGTCTTCAACGCCAACGGTGCCGCCACCTGCCGCGCGGTGGTCAGCCAGCGCGTGAAGGACGGCATGGTGATGATGTACCACGCCCAGGAGCGCATCGTGAACCTGCCGGGCAGCGAGACCACCGGCACCCGCGGCGGCCACCACAACTCGGTGACCCGCGTGGTCCTCAAGCCCACCCACATGATCGGCGGCTACGCCCAGCAGGCGTGGGGCTTCAACTACTACGGCACCGTCGGCTGCAACCGCGACGAGTTCGTCGTGGTGCGCAAGATGAACAAGGTCGACTGGCTCGACGAGCCGGAGCAGGGCGGACTGGGCGGTGACGCTCTGCCGCAACCGCTGCCCCAGGACATTTGAGGATTACTGCCATGAAAATTCGTTCGCAAGTCGGCATGGTGCTGAACCTCGACAAATGCATCGGTTGCCACACCTGCTCCATCACCTGCAAGAACGTCTGGACCAGCCGCGAAGGCGTCGAGTACGCCTGGTTCAACAACGTCGAAACCAAGCCCGGCATCGGTTACCCGAAAGAGTGGGAAAACCAGGAGAAGTGGAAGGGCGGCTGGAAGCGTAATGCCGACGGCTCCATCGTCCCGCGCATCGGCGGCAAGTTCCGCGTGCTGGCGAACATCTTCGCCAACCCGGACCTGCCGGAAATCGATGACTACTACGAGCCCTTCGACTTCGACTACCAGCACCTGCACACCGCGCCCAAGGCCCAGCACCAGCCGGTTGCCCGTCCGCGCTCGCTGGTCTCCGGCCAGCGCATGCAGAAGATCGAGTGGGGCCCCAACTGGGAGGAAATCCTCGGTACCGAATTCGCCAAGCGCCGCAAGGACAAGAACTTCGACCAGGTCCAGGCGGACATCTACGGTGAGTACGAAAACACCTTCATGATGTACCTGCCGCGCCTGTGCGAGCACTGCCTGAACCCGGCGTGCGTGGCCTCGTGCCCGAGCGGCGCGATCTACAAGCGTGAGGAAGACGGCATCGTCCTGATCGACCAGGACAAGTGCCGCGGCTGGCGCATGTGCATCAGCGGCTGCCCGTACAAGAAGATCTACTTCAACTGGAAGAGCGGCAAATCCGAGAAGTGCATCTTCTGCTACCCGCGCATCGAGGCCGGCCAGCCGACCGTCTGCTCGGAAACCTGCGTGGGCCGCATCCGCTACCTCGGCGTGCTGCTGTATGACGCCGACCGCATCCACGAAGTGGCCACCTGCGAGAACGAGCGCGACCTGTACCAGAAGCAGCTGGAAATCTTCCTCGACCCGTTCGACCCGAAAGTGATCGAACAGGCGCGCAAGGACGGTGTACCGGACAGCGTCATCGAGTCCGCGCAGAAGTCGCCGGTGTACAAGCTGGCGATGGACTGGAAGCTGGCCCTGCCGCTGCACCCGGAATACCGCACGCTGCCGATGGTGTGGTACGTGCCGCCGCTGTCGCCGATCCAGAACGCCGCCTCCGAAGGCCATATCGGCAGCGACGGGGTGATCCCGGACGTCGAGTCCCTGCGCATTCCCGTGCAGTACCTGGCCAACCTGCTGACCGCTGGCGACACCGCCCCGGTGCTGCTGGCCCTCAAGCGCCTGCTGGCCATGCGTGCCTACAAGCGCTCCGAGCACGTGGAAGGCAAGCAGGATCTGGAAGTGCTGAAGAAGGTCGGCCTGACCGTGAACCAGGTGGAAGAGATGTATCGCTACCTGGCGATCGCCAACTACGAAGACCGCTTCGTCATCCCCACTGCGCACCGTGAAGAGGCGCTGTCGGATGCCTTCGCCGAGCGTTCGGGTTGTGGCTTCAGCTTCGGCAACGGTTGCTCCAGCAACTCCGGCGTGAACCTGTTCGGCGGCAAGGCCGTGGACAAGCGCAACGTCATCCAGACCGTGCAGATACAGGAGTGATGCTGATGGACAGTCATAGCCAACTGCTCAAGCTCAGCGCGCTGATGCTCGACTACCCGCGCGTCGAACTGCGCGAGGAAAGCCTGGCGCTGCATGCCCTGATCCGCACCTGCGACCTGCCAGAGAAGCAGCGCGACGGCCTCGCCGCGCTGCTCAACGAGCTGTGCAAGGGCGACATCCTCGACGTCCAGGCCCGTTACGACGGGCTGTTCGAGCGCGGTCGCTCGGTCTCCTTACTGCTGTTCGAACACGTGCACGGCGAAAGCCGTGACCGTGGCCAGGCGATGGTCGACCTGATGGACCGCTACACCCAGGCGGGCCTGGTCATCGACGTCAACGAGCTGCCGGACTACCTGCCGCTGTACCTGGAGTTCCTCGCCCTGCAGGACGCCGAGTCGGCCCACGCGGGTCTCGCCGAAGTCGCGCACATCCTGGCGCTGATCGCCCTGCGCCTGGAAGAGCGCGGCAGCAGCTATGCGGCGATCTTCAACAGCCTGCTGGAGCTGTCCGGCGAACAGCCCGACCTCGGCGCGCTCAAGCGCGACCGCGAACAGGAAGTGCGCGACGACAGCCTGGAAGCCATCGACAAGGCCTGGGAGGAAACCCCGGTGAGCTTTACCGAGCCCGCCGTTGGTTGCCCGTCCACCAGCGCCCGGCGGATTTCCTCCGCCGCCGAACAACCCATGCAGTGGGTCGCCCAGCCGGTGCCGCAAGTGCAGTACCGGGCGGCCAGAGAAGGAGTCTGAACATGTCCCTCGATCTTCTAGCGTTCGGGATCTATCCCTACGTCGCGCTGGCCATCTGCCTGATCGGCAGCTGGGCGCGCTTCGACCTCTCGCAATACACCTGGAAAGCCGGCTCCAGCCAGATGCTGAGCAAGAAGGGCATGCGCGTTTACAGCAACCTGTTCCACGTCGGTGTGCTGTTCATCCTCGCCGGGCACTTCGTCGGCCTGCTGACCCCGCACGCGGTCTACGAGCACCTGATCAGCACCGAGCAGAAGCAACTGCTGGCGATGGTCTCCGGCGGCTTCTTTGGCATCCTCTGCTTCATCGGCCTGACCGGCCTGATCCTGCGCCGCCTGACCAATGAGCGTGTACGCGCCACCGGCAACGCATCGGACCTGATGATCCTGCTGGTGCTCTACGTCCAGCTGATCCTCGGCCTGTCCACCATCGTCGCCTCCACCCATCACCTGGATGGTTCGGTGATGGTCATGCTCGCCAACTGGGCGCAGTCCATCGTCACCTTCCAGCCGCTGGCTGCCGCCGCAGCGATCGCGCCGGTCTCGCTGGTCTACAAGCTGCACGTGACCCTCGGCCTGACCCTGTTCGTGCTGTTCCCCTTCACCCGTCTGGTGCATATCGTCAGCGCCCCGGTGTGGTACTTCGGCCGCCGCTACCAGGTGGTCCGCACCAAGCGTCGCGCAGCGTGATGAAGCGGCGGATGGCGCTGGTGCGTCGTCCGCCCCACCTGAAGCTCTTCCCCCTCTCCCTTCAGGGAGAGGGCAGGGGAGAGGGTTACCGGAGGTAAGCGAAATGAGTTGCTCCCACTACGAAGCCAAGGTCGAACACGTCGACCTGCCTGCCATCTCCGTCAACGGCGTCGCTATCGCCGAGGACGACCTTGCTCGCGAGCTGCAATACCATCCGGCCGCCAGCCACGCCGAGGCCCTGTACTCCGCCTGCCGCGCGCTGGTGGTACGCCAACTGCTGGTGCAGCGCGCCGACGCGCTGGGCCTTGAGGCCGAAGCGGAAGAGGGCGAGGCGCTGGAAGAAGCGCGCATCCGCGCCCTGATCGACCGCGAAGTCGGCGTGCCCGAAGCCGACGAAGCCAGCTGCCGCCAATGGTACGCAGCCAACCCCACCCGCCTCACCGCGCCCTGGCGCATGCGCCTGCGCCATGTGCTGCTGGGCTGCGCGCCGGACGACCTGGAAGGCCGCGCCAAGGCCCGCGAACAGGCCGAGGAGCTGCTGGCCGAACTGCGTGAACACCCCGAGCGTTTCGCCGAGAAAGCGATGCGCTTCTCCGACTGCCCGTCCAAGGACGACGGTGGTGACCTGGGCTGGATCGAACCGGGTCAGACCGTCCCCGAGTTCGAGAGACGCCTGATGCAACAGCAACCCGGCCTGCTCGGTCATCCGCTGGAAAGCCGCTACGGCCTGCATGTGGTCGAGCTGATCGAGCGCGATGGCGGCGAGCCGCTGGACTTCGCGCATGCGCGTCCGCGCATCGTCGCCTACCTGCGCGCCCAGGTGCTGCAGCGCGCGGTCAGCCAGTACATCAGCGTGCTGGCCGGCGAGGCGCAGATCGACGGCTTCGTCTTCGACGGGGCGGAGTCGCCGCTGGTGCAGTGAACCGGTTCCGGGCCCCTCTCTCCCAATTCCTCCCCCCGAGGAGAGAGGGGCTTCGGAAACGGCCATGAATTTCGGCTTTCACCGTGGATAGTGAAGGCCGGCCGGAGTGAAATACCATGTCCGAATGGATCGACGGCCAGGGTCGCAAGATCGACTACCTGCGCCTGTCCGTAACCGACCGCTGCGACTTTCGCTGCGTCTACTGCATGTCGGAGAACATGCGCTTCCTGCCGCGTCAGCAGGTGCTCACCCTGGAAGAGATCGAACGGGTAGCGCGCCTCTTCGTCGAGCGCGGCGTGAAGAAGCTGCGTCTCACCGGCGGTGAACCGCTGGTGCGCCCCGGCATCGTCCACCTCTGCGAACGCCTCGCGGCGCTGCCCGGCCTGCGCGAGCTGTGCATGACCAGCAACGGCTCGCAGCTCAGCAAGCTGGCCGGTGACCTGCACGCCGCCGGCCTGACCCGGCTGAACATCAGCCTCGACACCCTGGATGCGCAACGCTTCGCCGCCATCACCCGCACCGGGCGCCTGGAGCAGGTGCTGCGTGGCATCGACGCCGCCCTGCGAGCCGGGTTCGAGCACATCAAGCTGAACTGCGTGGTGATGAAGGGGCGCAATGCCGACGAAGTGCCGGCGCTGGTGGATTACGCCATCGCCCACGGGCTGGACATCAGCTTCATCGAAGAGATGCCGCTGGGCCAGGTCGGCCGCGAGCGCGAGGAAAGCTTCTGCTCCAGCGACGAAGTCCGTGCGCTGATCGCCGAGCACCACGAGCTGCTGGACAGCGCCGAGCACAGCGGTGGCCCGGCACGCTACGTGCGGCTGGCGCAGCATCCGGGTACGCGCATCGGTTTCATCTCGCCGCATTCGCACAACTTCTGCGCCACCTGCAACCGCCTGCGCCTGACCGCCGAAGGCCGCCTGCTGCTGTGCCTGGGCCACGAGAACTCCCTGGACCTGCGCGGCCTGCTGCGCCGCCATCCGCTGCACGACGAACCGATCCTCGAAGCCCTGCGCGGCGCCCTGCAGCGCAAGCCGGCGCGCCACGAGTTCACCGTCGGCGACGTGCAAGTGTTGCGCTTCATGAATCTCAGCGGCGGCTGAAATAGTCCTCCCTCGGTGGGCAATATGCCCGCCGCGTGCCTTGCGTTCCTGAATAGAAAAACTCTCCCCAGCGCCGTGCTGCCCGGGTTCTGTAGGAGCGAGCTTGCTCGCGAACCCCTTCTGCCGGTGATGCCGGTGTCGTGCGATTCGCGAGCAAGCTCGCTCCTACCCAAAAGACCACCTTTGCAGCGGGCATAAAAAAGCCCCAGCGACATGAGCGTATCGCGGGGGCTTCGGGCATCTGCCAAAGGTATAACCGTGGAAGCTACGGTAAATCATGCGAAAGAATCGATTCGAATCCTCCTCGGATCGCTTCGGAACGCCTCCAGACTAAGGCTGCAGTGCGCTGCGCCACATCCCTCCGAAGGAGTAGCGGCGGGTAGCAAAAGGAGGTTGCGCCGGGCTGTCGCGGGGGGAGCCGATGCAACCCGTAGGGTGCATAAAGCGGAACGCTTTATCCGTCGTCCCGGCACGCATGGCCTAGGACGGCGGATAACGCCCGAGGCGTTATGCGCCCTACTGTCGCGGCCATGGCGGGGGTGATTGACGTTGTGTACTTTTTGGTCCAGATTGGATTTTAAGTTTACGCGCGCCCGCGCGTGGACGGAGCAGAACAAGCCAGAACAAGAAGTCGTTCGCCTGGGTGAGGGCAAGGCAATGCCGCTGCAACCTCCTGTGTTGCGCCCTTGGACGAACCCAAAAATGCCGTACTCACTGCCAAGACGTACCGGCCGGCGCTCGCCCCGGCGACCACACAACGGAGTTCATCGATGAATCGCAAAGCCCTGCTGGGCGGCCTGATGCTGGCCGCCTTCGCCACCTTCTCCCACGCCGACGACAAGCCGCTGCGCATCGGCATCGAGGCGGCCTACCCGCCCTTCGCCTACAAGACCCCGGAAGGCGGCATCGCCGGCTTCGACTACGACATCGGCAATGCTCTGTGCGAAGAGATGAAGCGCAAGTGCCAGTGGGTCGAGCAGGAATACGACGGCCTGATCCCCTCGCTGAAGGTGCGCAAGATCGACGCCGCGCTGTCCTCCATCACCATCACCGAAGAGCGCAAGCACTCGGTGGACTTCACCCACAAGTACTACTTCACCCCGGGCCGCCTGGTGATGAAGGAAGGCTCGCAGCTGGACGAGCAGTTCAGCCAGCTCAAGGGCAAGAACATCGGCGTGCAGCGCGGCTCCACGGCTGACCGCTTCGCCACCGAGGTACTGGGCAAGGCCGGCGCCAACGTGGTGCGCTACACCAGCCAGGACGAGATCTACCTGGACCTGCTGGCGGGCCGCCTGGACGGCACCTTCGCCGACTCCATCCCGCTGCAGATCGGCTTCCTGGACACCCCGCGTGGCAAGGGCTTCGCCTTTATCGGGCCGGAGTTCAAGGATCCGAAATACTTCGGCGAGGGTGCCGGTATCGCGGTACGCAAGGGCAACACCGAACTGGTCGGCCAGCTCAATGCCGCCATCGACGCGCTGCGCGCCAATGGCAAGTACAAGGCCATCGAGGGCAAGTACTTCAAGAGCGATATCTACGGCGATTGATCTTCCGCCGATCGATACAAAGGCCGCCTTCGGGCGGCCTTCTGCTTTTCCTAGGACAGAGGGGGATGCCAAGTTCGTGGTCGCGAACTTGCCCATTGCCGGTGTATCGGCTCTTCGTAGGAGCGAGCTTGCTCGCGAACCCACCCAACTCGGCACTGCCCATAAGAGTGGACCTTGTCCGCGAATCTACCCATCTGCACGGCGGCAACAGGAAAACCTCGCCGTAGGATGGCGTGGAACGCAGCGATACCCATCGATCCGCGCGCCCAGGTCGCAAGGGGATTGCGAGCATCCCCCCGTGAGTGCGGCAGAGTGCGGTTCGCGAGCAGGCTCGCTCCTATAGGTGGCGGCAAGCGAGGAAGGAAAGCCTCAGACCTCCTCCCTCAACTCCTTCAGGTGCTTGTACACCGTCGCGCGCCCCATGTTCAGCACGTTGGCGACGTAATTCGCCGCGCTCTTGCCCTTGAACGCGCCCTCGGCATGCAGCGCCAGGACCAGTTCGCGCTTGTGGTCGCGGCTCAGGGTGGAGAGGCTCAGCTGGCGCTGCTGCAGCCAGCCATGCAGGAAGGTGTTGATACGCTCCTGCCAGTCGTCGCGGAACAGCGCGTCCGGCTGCGGGATGACCTTGCTGGAGGAGAGGAACAGGTCGAGCGCCGCCTTGGCGGTCTCGAAGAGGGTGATGTTGAGGTTGATGCACAGCACTGCGAGCGGCTCGCCCCTGGCATCGCGCAGCACGGTGCTGATGGAGCGGATCTTCTGGCCGTCCCAGTTGAGCTTCTCGTAGGGGCCGATGTTGCGTTCGTCGTGGCCGCCTTCGAGCATGTCTTCCAGTGCCGAGTCGTCGCCGATCTCGCGCTTGGAGATGTTGTTCGCCAGGTAAGCCACGCGCTGGTTGCGCAGGTCGTGGAGGACCACTTCTGCGTGTGGGAAGAACAGAGCGGCGATGGCGTCGGCGATGGCCTTGTAGTTGTCCAGCGGATCAGCGGCGGTCATGGGCAAGGCTCTCGAGACGATGGGACGGGCAATGGCGCGGGCGCTGGCGAGTGTGCCGCAAGCGCCCGCGGGCTGTCACGAACGGCGGCTCACTCGGCCAGCAGACGCGCCGGGGATAGCATCTCGGCAGTCAGGCCGTGGCGGGTCAGATGCTCGGGCAGGGCCTCGCGGCGGATCAGCGCGGCGCTGGCCTCGCCCATCGCTGCGGAGGTCTGGATGCCGTAGCCACCTTGCCCTGCGACCCAGTACAGGCCGGGCGTGGCCGGGTCATAGCCGGAGACCAAGTCGCCATCGGCGAAGAACGAACGCAGGCCGGCCCAGGTGTGGCTCGGGCGGCGGATGCTGAGGGTGGTGTGCTCCTCGATCTGGTAGATGCCCAGGGCGATGTCCAGCTCTTCGGGCTGCACGTCGTGGGGCTCCACCGGGTCGGCATTGGCCGGCGAGCCTAGCAGCATGCCGGCATCGGGCTTGAAGTAGAAGGACTCGTCCAGGCTTACCAGCACCGGCCAGGCGTGGCTGTCCACGCCCTCCGGCGGGCTGAACAGGAAGGCGGCGCGGCGCTTGGGCGTGAGGCCCAGGGGAGCGGCGCCGGCGAGTTCGGCGATCTTGTCGGACCAGCTGCCAGCGGCGTTGACCAGCACCGGCGCACGGTAGGTCTGCTGCGCGCAGCGTACTTCCCACGCGTCGTCGATGCGGCTGATTTCCAGGGCTTCGCTATCCAGTTGTACGCTGCCGCCGTTGCGCCGGATGCCGCGCAGGTAGCCCTGCAGCAGGCCGTCGGTGTCGATGTCGGCAGCGCTGGGGTCGAGCATCGCGCCGTGGACTTTCTCGCGGCGCAGCACCGGGACGATGGCGCAGGCTTCATCGGCATCGAGCAGGCGCATTTCCGGCACGCTGGCGAGGGCGCTTTCGTATTGGCGCTGGAGTTCTTCCGGGTTGCCTTCGAAGTCCACCGTCATCTCCCCGCGCGGGGTGAGGATCGGGTGTTCGACGAAGCCCTCGGGAGGGTTGTCGAAGAAGTCGCGGCTGGCGGCGGTCAGGGCGCGCACCTGTGGCGTGCCGTAGGCCACGGTGTACAGCGCTGCCGACCGGCCGGTGGAGTGGTAGCCGGCGTGGGACTCGCGCTCCAGCACGACGACCTTGCCGTGGCGGGAGAGAAAGTAGCCGGTGGAGGCGCCGGCGATGCCGCCGCCGATGATGAGGAAGTCGACTTCGATCATGTTCGTCTCCGACTCAGGCGTTCTTGCGTTGCAGATGGTAGAGCGCATTGGCCAGGGCGACGTCTTCCAGGCCCAGGCCGATGGAGCGGAAGAAGGCATGGCGCTGGTAGTCCGGTTTGGCGACCTGTCCGCTGACCAGTTCCGGCAGGTCGCCGAGGATGGCGCCGTCCCAGCCGTGCTCGTCGCGGGCCAGGCGCATCTCGCCGGCGGATGCCGGGGTGGTGGCGCGGTAGTCGCAGTACACGTCCATCTGCGCCAGCGACCGCGGTGGCACTTCGTGGGCGCGGGCGACGTTGGTGCTGATGGAAGTGATCAGCGCCGGTTTGGTCAGGATCGCGGGATCGAGCACCGGGGTACCGGACGAGGTGCACAGCAGCACTACGTCGGCGTCGGCCACGGCGGCTTCTACGCTGGTGGCGGGTTCGGCGCGGGAATCAATGGCGCCGAACTGGGCCAGCACGCCAGCGCTCAGGTTCGGAGAGTAGATACGGATGCTTTGCCAGTCACGCAGGCCAGCTGCGTAGCGCAGGTGCGTACGGGCGACTGGACCGCTGCCGACGATAGCCAGGCGCTTGGCGTCCTGGCGGGCCAGTTCCTGCACGGCGAGGGCGGTGGTAGCGGCAGTGCGCGCCGTGGTCAGGCTGCCGGCGTCGCACAGCAGCAGCGGCTGACCGCTGTCCATGGACATCAGCAGGCTCCACGCGGTGACCAGCGACTTGGGCTGGCGCACGATGTACGGCGAGGTCTTCACGCCGTAGACCTTCTGCGAGGCCAGCACGCCCAGGTAGTTGATGAAGTCGCCGCCCCCATTGGGGAATTCCACCAGTTGCTGCGCGGGTTGTACGGCGCTGCCGGCGGCCAGCTCGACGAACATGTCGCGCATCGCCTGAAGCACGTCGACCTGTTCGAGCAGACGTTCGGCGTCAGCCTGGTTGAGGGTGAAAGGCGTGGCGGCGGACATGGCGAGACTCCAGGTGTGGATTTATTTTTCCATTCTGGACTCTGCTGTCTTTATCGGCAAGGGCGTGTGGTCGGGAGGTGTATGCGCTTTTTCCGATGGCCAAACCGACAGCGCTGGCCTGTAGGAGCGTCCGATGGGCGCGATCGCGGGCATGGCCCGCTCCTACAGGGAGTGGACGCCACCTACAGCTTGAACTGCGCCACCAGCTCTTCCTGGCTGCCGGCCACGCGGCGCAGGTGCTCGCCGCAGTCGCGGGTGTGCGCGGCGGTCTTGCGGTTTTCCACGGTCATGTCGCTCAGGCGGTGCATGTGCTGGTTCACTTCCTGGGTCGTGGCGGCCTGCTGTTCGGCGGCGGCGGCGATCTGGAAGGCCATGGCATGCACGCCCTGCAGCGAATCGTCCAGCGCGCCGAGGGCTTCCAGCACGGCCTGGGTGTCCTGCTCCAGGGTATGGGCCTGTTCGCTGGCACCACTCATGCTCGACTGCGCCTGGACGGAGGAGTCGCCCAGGCTGCCAACGATGGCGACGATCTCGTCGGTGGCGCTGCGGGTGCGCTGGGCCAGACTGCGCACCTCGTCGGCGACTACGGCGAAACCACGGCCCGCCTCACCGGCGCGGGCGGCTTCGATGGCGGCGTTGAGGGCGAGCAGGTTGGTCTGTTCGGCGATGGAGCGGATCACGTCCAGCACCGAGCCGATCTGCTGGCTCTCGCCGGCCAGGGTCTGCACCACGCCGTCGGCCTGGCGCAGGCCGACCAGCAGTTGGTCCTGGCGGCCGATCATGTGCTGCAGGGTGCCCTGCATGGCGACGAAGGCTTGCCGCGCGGCGGCGCTGCCATCGGCGCTGCGGCTGGCGCTGCCGGCAATTTCCTGCACGGTGGCGGCCATCTGGTCGACGGCGCTGACCACCATTTCCAGTGCTTCCTGCTGCTGGTCGAGGTGGTGGCTGGTGCGCCCGGCGGCGTCGAGAATGTCGCCGCTGGCGTCACCCACGGCCTCGCTGGCCTGGCGCAGACGCTCGACCACCTGGCGCCAGGCCGTGGTCATCTCACGCAGGGCCTGCATCAGGCCGCTGCTGGCGCTGGCGTCGTCGCTCAGGCGCAGCTCGCCGCTGGCCAGGCGCTGGGCCAGGGCGGCCATGCTGGCCGGCTCGCCACCCAGCGGGCGCATCACGCTGCGGCTGACCAGCCAGGTGCCGGCGGCGACGCCGAGCAGGGTCAGCACGCCGAGCACGAGGATCTGCCACATCAGCTTGCGCACCGGGGCGAAGGCTTGGTCCTGGTCCATTTCCGCCACCAGCGCCCAGTGCAGGCCGTCCAGGTTCAGCGGGACGAAGGACTTGAGCGCCGGCTCGTTGCTCAGGCCCGTCTCGGAAAGACGGCCCTGCTCGCCGGCCAGGGCTTTCTCGATGGCCTGGCCGGGCAGGGCGGTGGGGCTTTCCTTGTCGCGGCGTACGTGGTGATCGGCAAAGCGCACCGAGTCCGAGCGCAGGCTGCCGTCGCCGCCGACCAGGTAGGTCTCGCCGTCGTCGCCCAGGCCCTGGCGGTTCTGCATCACTTCGTTGATCGAGGCGAGCGGCAGTTCCAGCACCAGCAGCAGTTGCAGCTTGCCATTGTCCTTGATCGGCGCGGCCAGCCATTGCACCGGCTGCTGGTCGTTGGGCGCCTGCTCCAGGTCGCTGATGCTGGCCTTGCCGCTGTCCAGCGCCTTGCGGATGAACTGGCCGAACGGCGTGTCGCGCCACTGCGGATCGCCGATGTTCTGCTGGTAGTCGACGCCACGGCCGAGGCTGAACACCACCTTGCCGTCGCCGGCCACCAGGCGCAGTTCGCGGTAGCCGAAGGTCTTGATGAAGTTCTCGAACACCGGGCGGTCGTAGTTGGCGGTGGTCACCAGCGACTCGCTGTCCAGCCCGGCGTAGTTGCTGCCCAGGTTGGTGGCGAGGCTGCTGAGCTGGTCATTACGGGCCTTCCAGGCGTCCATCAGCTGCCGCTGCTTGATGCTGGCGACCGCCTCCAGGGCGTTCAGGCTTTGTTCTTCGAGGGCACGGCTGGCCTGGAGATAGACCACGATGGCCATCACCAGCACGGGGATCAGGCCGACCGAGAGGAAACTCAGAGCAAGTTTGGCGCGCAAGGGCATGGGAGGATTCCGACGAGTTCTTGGAATTGTTCTCGCGTGCTTTGCAAGAAGCGTGCGAATTTTTTTACGTCTGTAAATAAAACTGAGCAGAAACGGCCGGGGGCAGGCCTATTGCGCGGGTAATGGCGCGTGGCCATTGTTTGCGGGGGGATGCCGTACGGTCGTCCCAGCGGGTCCGGCAGGAGGAATGGCAGGCTCTAGCAAGGGGAATTCGTCACCCGCGGTAACGCCGGTGGAAACAAAAAAGGCGAAGCCATGTGGCTTCGCCTTCTTCTGGTGCAACAAGCGATCAGTGCTTGCGCGGTACCGGCTTGAGCAACTCGGTGGGCGGCATCTCGCAATTGATCTTGCGGCCCAGCAGTTCCTCGATCGGCGGCAAGGCGAAGGCATCGTCCTCGCCAGCGAAGCTGATGGAGGTACCGGTGCTGCCGGCGCGGCCGGTGCGGCCGATGCGGTGCACGTAGTCGTCCGGGTCTTCGGGCAGGGTGAAGTTGATCACGTGGCTGATGCCATCGACGTGGATGCCGCGGCCGGCGACGTCGGTGGCGACCAGGACGCGGATCTTGCCTTCACGGAAGCCTTCCAGGACCTTGATGCGCTTGTGCTGCGGCACGTCGCCGGACATCTGGGCGGCGCTGATGCCGTCCTTGGTCAGGCGTTCTTCGATGCGGCGCACTTCGTCCTTGCGGTTGGCGAAGACCATCACGCGGGTCCAGTCGTTCTGCGCGATCAGGTTGTACAGCAGCTTGTACTTGTCGCTGCCGGCAACGGCGTAGACGTGCTGTTCGACGGTATCGCTGGCGACGTTTTCCGGCTCGATCTCGACGATGGCCGGCTCGACGGTCCACTGCTTGGCCAGGTTCATTACGTCGTCGGTGAAGGTGGCGGAGAACAGCAGGGTCTGGCGCTCGCCCTTGTACGGGGTCTGGCGGATGATCTGGCGGACCTGCGGAATGAAGCCCATGTCGAGCATGCGGTCGGCTTCGTCCAGCACCATCACCTCGACCATGTCCAGGTGCACCTCGCCGCGCTGGTTGAAGTCCAGCAGACGGCCGGGGGTGGCGACCAGGATGTCGCAGAAGCGCGATTCCAGGGTCTTGAGCTGCTTATCGAAGTCCATGCCGCCGACGAAGCTCATGACGTTCAGGCCGGTGTACTTGGCCAGGCCGATGGCGTCGTTGGCGATCTGCACCACCAGTTCGCGGGTCGGCGCGATGATCAGCGCACGCGGCTCGCCCATGTAGCGCTCTTTCGGCGGCGGGGTCTGCAGCAGCTGGGTGATGATCGAGATGAGGAACGCCGCGGTCTTGCCGGTGCCGGTCTGGGCGCGGCCGATGGCGTCCTGGCCACGCAGGGTGAAGCCCAGTACCTGCGCCTGGATTGGCGTGCAGTACGGGAAGCCCAGGTCATGGATGGCGTGCATCAGGCGCGGATCGAGGTTGAAGTCGTGGAAGCGCGTTTTGCCTTCAGCCGGCTCGACTACGAAGTCTTCCAGCTTCCAGTTGTCCACCACCGGCGGGCGCGGCTTGCGCTCGCGGCGCGGTTTCGGCTCGCGGGGCTTGTCTGCACCCTCGGCCTTGGCATGCTCGTGCTTCGGCGCGTGCTCGCGCTTTTCGCCGCGTTCGCCTTTGTCGGAACGCTCGGCGCGGGGTTTGTCGCTCTTCGGACCGCGGGCCGGCTTCTCGGCGTTTTCGCCATCGGGGCGCGGATTGCGCGGTTTGCGCGGACGCTTTTCGCCGCTCGGGGCGGGCTGGGAGGCAGCGGGTGCGGGGGCTGCCGGCGTGGTGACGGGCTGCTCGCCATCACCCTTGCTGAAGATTTTCTTGAGTGCTTTGAGCACGTTGATCTCGTACTGGTTAAGGAATGAACGGCCGCCAGTGTAATGCAAGATGCCCGCAGGGCGAAGTGCCACGGGCATTCTGCCTATTGACTTGGGCTACGGAAGGTTCTCCAGCAGCAGCCGGCGGACGTTTCCACCCATGATGGCGGCGATGTCCTGGTCACTAAAGCCGGCTTTCGCCAGGCCCTGGGTCAGTTGGGCTAGGCCGGTGGTGTCGAAGGGCGCGTTGACTGCGCCGTCGAAGTCCGAACCCAGCGCCACGTGCTCGACGCCCACCTTGTCGGCGGCGTAGCGCATGGCCTTGACGATGGCCTCCACCGAGGTTTCGCAGACTGCGCCGTCCCAGTAACCGATGCCGATCACCCCACCCGTGTTGGCGATGCCGCGCAGGTGGGCGTCAGTCAGGTTGCGCGGGCCGGGGCAGGTGCCGGCGACGCCGGTGTGGGAAACGATCACCGGGCGCCTGGCGATCACCAGTACATCGTCGATCAATGGGCGCGAGGCGTGGGCCAGGTCGATCAGCATCTTCTTGTCTTCCAGGCGCGGGATGACCTCGCGGCCGAATTTGGTCAGCCCGCCTTTCTTCAGGCCATGGGCGGAGCCGCCGACTTCGTTGTCGAAGAAATGGGTCAGCCCCATGATGCGGAAGCCCGCGTCGTACATGCGGTCGATGTTCTCGAGCTTGCCTTCGAGCGGGTGCAGGCCTTCGGTGGCGAGCACGGCGGCGAGCTGCTTCGGGTCTTTCTGCCAGGCCGCGAGGTAGCGGGTTAGGTCTTCGCGGCTGCGCACCAGGGTGAGCTTGCCCTGGCTGTCGGCGGCGGCCTTGTCCAGCAGTTCGCCCTGGTAGAGCGCGCGTTCGAGCAGGCTGTTCCAGGTGCGCGCGGGCCAGCGCTGGGCGATGACCAGCGGGGTTATGTTGTCGCTGTCCGCGCTGTTGCTGTCGTAGTTCAGGCCGCGCGGGGTCTTGGTGACGGTGGAAAACACCTGCAGGCCGACGTGGCCTTCGAGCAGGCGCGGCAGGTCGGTGTGGCCGTGGTCGTGGCGATCCAGCAGGTTGCGGTCCCAGAGCAGAGCGTCGTCGTGCAGGTCGGCGACGAACAGGGTCTGGTGCAGCGCCTGGGCCTCGGGCGAGGCGGGGTAGGGCGGCGGGCTGGCCACGGTGTTCATCTTGCGGTCCATGTAGCCCGGCAGGTTGAAGAAGATTCCCAGGCCAACGGCCAGCAGGACGAGCAGGATGATCAGCAGTTTGCGCATGTCAGCTTCCCAGCTTTGTTATTGGTTTTCTTGCTGGGGCGCAATCTAGCAGAAGGGCTGGCGAAGGGAAGCGGAGCTCAGCCGCAGAGGCAGTTGCGGCCCTTCTGCTTGGCCTGGTAGAGGGCGCCGTCGGCGCGCAGGATAAGGCTTGGCAGGTTTTCCTGGATATCCATCTCGGCCAGCCCCAGGGACACGGTGACGCCGGGCAGCACGCCCACCGGCGAATAGAAGGAGGTGACCTGCTCGAGGCTCTGGCGGAGGCGGTTACCGATACGCCGGGCTTCATCGATGGCGATTTCCGGCAGCAGGATGACGAACTCCTCGCCGCCGTAGCGCGCCATGCTGTCTTTGGGGCGCAACTGGCTGCGCAGCGTATGGGCAACCAGACACAACGCGTAGTCGCCGGCCAGGTGGCCGTGTTCGTCGTTATAGTTCTTGAAGTGGTCGACATCGAGCATGAGCATGCACATGGGCTGTTCGTTGAAGGCACAGCGCGTGCTCTCGCGGTCGTAGATGTGTTCCAGCCAGCGCCGGTTGAACAGGCCGGTGAGGGTGTCGATGTTGGCGTTCTGCTCGGTGTCGAGAATGATCCGATTTCCCTCGCGCACCCGCTCGCAAAGCACCGAGAGGAGGTTCTGCATGACCTGCGGGGAGTGCTCGAACAGGCCGATCAGCGCTTCGCGGTGCAGGCGTAGCACGGTGGTCGGTTCGCTGGCGACGACGTAGGCGGAGGGGTGGTCGCTGTCGATGAAGCTGATCTCGCCGGCGCAGTCACCTGGATGCAGGGTGCTCACCGGTTGGTTGTCCAGCGACCCCAGATACACCGTCAGGTGCCCGGTGAGAACCATATAAAGGAAGTGGTTGCGGTTGAATGGCGACAGCAGGATTTCCCCGCGCTCCAGTTCGCAGGCGCGGAAATCCTTGAGCAGTTGCTCCAGATTGGCCGCGGCCACGTTCTGGAACAGGCGCAGGTGCTGGAGTTGGCGGATGTCCTCTTTCCACTGCGCGGCTTTCATGGCGCAGGGGAAGTCGGACGGCGGCTGATGATGTGCACGACTGACTCTCCCTGTAGTCCTCTTCGCACATTTGAGCCATCAGTATTAGTCAGATTTGAGTACTGGCAATTCGCGGTCAGACCCGGCCGACCGGCGGTCGGCCGGGTGTTTCATCAGTGTTCCACTAGCTCCACATGCACAGCGTAACCGCCCAGGCGGTCAGCCAGTGCGGCGCGAGAGTCTAGGTCGAGGCCGCCAACGAAAAGACGCGCTTTCTGACCAAAGCGGTCATCGGCGATCACTTCGATGCGAGGTGCCGGGGACAGGTGCCGTGTCTCGTCCTCGAACACGCGACGAATGGCATCCAGACGCAGCGCCGGCTTGAAGGTCTTGCCCACCGCGGTGACCGGGATGGCATCCAGCAGCCAGACGTCCTTGGGCACCGCCGCGCGTTCGGGGACGTGCCGGGCAGCGTGTTCCAGCAGTTCCGCTTCGCTCGCCTGCATGCCTGGCTTGAGCTGGATATACACCACCGGCAGCTCGCCGGCCTTCAGGCACGGCTTGCCCACGGCAGCGGCCATGGCCACGGCGGGATGGCGGTGCAGTGCTTCCTCGATCATCTGCGGGTCGATGTTGTGGCCGCCCCGGATGATCAGGTCCTTGCTACGGCCGGTGAGCCAGATGTAGCCGTCGGCGTCGATGCGGCCCAAGTCGCCGGTGTTGAACCAGTCGCCGTCGACCCAGATGTCCTTGTTCTTGCTGGCCTGCAGGTAGCCCTTGAAAACGGTGGGGCCGCGCAGGCAGATGGTGCCGATCTCGTCCACGGCGGCGTCGCGCAGGTACTGGCCGTCGCCGTCGAGGATCACCGATTTCAACTCGCAGTAGGGCAGGCGCAGGCCGATGGAGCCGGGGCGACGCTCGCCGCCGCGGGGGTTGCAGCTGGTGCCGCAGGTGCCTTCGGTCATGCCGTAGCCTTCGATGACTTTCAGGCCGGTCTTCGCCTCGAACTGGCGGATTAGCTCCACCGGCATCGGTGCCGCGCCGCATAGAGCGAAGCGCAGGCTGGAGAGGTCGCGGCCCTCGCTGGGCACTTGCAGCAGCGCGGCGTAGATGGTCGGCACGCCGCTGAAGCTGGTGACCTTGTAGCGCTCCACCAGCTTCCAGAAGTCCTGGATCAGTGTCGGGTTGCGATAGCCCTGGGGGCCGACCAGCAGCACCTCGCCGCCGCGCATGAAGGGCGCAAGGCCGGTGACCATCACGCCGTTGACGTGGAACAGCGGCAGGCCGCACAGCAGCACGTCGTTGCCGTCGTAGCCGGAGTTCAGACCCATGATTTCGGCCATCGCCACTTCGTTGAAATGGCTGTGCGGGGCGAGCTTGGGGGTGCCGGTGGTGCCGCCGGTGTGGAAGTAGGAAGCGACTTCGTCCGGGCCGATCACCCGGCCGCTTTCCAGGTGGTCCGCCGGGCACTGGGCGAGCAGTTCGTCGAAGTCCAGCACGCCTTCGGGCAGCGCGCCGCGCGCGATCTTGATCGCCGAACGCTGTGGATCGGGCAGCAGGTTGGCGATGTCGACGGTGACGATGGCGTTCAGTTCCGGCAGGTGCTCGCGCAGGCTGGCGACCTTGCTCCAGAGATCGGTACCGGGGAAGGGCGCCAATGTCACCAGTACGCGGGAGTCGGCAGCACGCACCAGTTCGGCGATGTGCTCGGGATCAAGCAGCGGGTTGATCGCGTTGACGATCCCCGCCGCTTCGCCGCCCCAGATCACATAGTGGGTCTGCGGTAGGTTGGGAAGCAGGAACGACACCGCAGTGCCCGGCCGCACGCCCAGGCGGTGGAAGGCGTTCGCCGCCTGGGTGACGCGGGCGAACAACTGCTCGTAGCTGACCTTGACCGGCTCCTCCGCCGCCGAGCCTTGCAGCAGGAAGCTCAGGGCAGTGGACGGGCCGAACTGCTGCGCCGAGCGGCGCAGCAGTTCATAGGTGTTGGGCGGCAGGTCGCGCTCATGCAGGGGGACCTGTTCCAGGGCTTCAACGTCACGCAGGCTGCTGATCGGGGCGTTCATGCTTGTTCTTGTTCTCCGCAGGGTCAGGGGATCACAGGCGCTCCCGCAGCCAGGCGCCGATATCGCCAAGCTCCTCGTTGCTCACTTCGTGGCTCATCGGGTAGGTGCGCCATTGGGCGGGCACCTGGTTGGCCTGCAGGAAGTCGTACGCGGCGCGGCCCATGGCCGGCGTCACCACGTCATCGAAAGTGCCATGCAGGCAAAGGGCGGACAGTTGTCTTTTTGTAGCCGGCAGGCTTATGCCTTCGCTGAATGTCGGGCCATAGGTGGAGAGGGCCATGACCCCGCCCAGTTCGCCGTTCCAGCGCAGGTAGCCAGTGTGCAGCACCACGGCGCCGCCCTGGGAGAAACCGGCGAGGATGATGCGTTTGGGCGCGATGCCCTGGTCGATCTGTCCCTGGATCAGCGCGATCACGCTGTCGGCCGAGGCTTCCAGTTGCGCGTCGTCGATGGCGCGGGCCGGAGCCATGGCGAGGATGTCGTACCAGCTGGGTGCGGGCATGCCGTTGAACACGGTGACCGGGCGGGTCGGCGCCTGGGGCAGGATGAAGCGCGTCGAGGTGAAACTGCGCTGCAGCATCTGTGCTACCGGCTCGAAGTCGTAACGGTCGGCGCCCAGGCCGTGCAACCAAATGACGCAGGAGTCGACGCTCTGGCTGGGTTCGAGGATCAGTGGCTGGGTCATGGAGGCTCCAGGATGGGGCAGGCGCTCTAGGAAGGGGCGCTGCGTGGGAAAAAGGGAGGAGGGGCGATGCAAGAAGATGTCGCATGGCCATAACTTGTGGGACTTGACTGCACGAAATTACACGAACGTTCCTAGGCTGGTACGGCCCTTGCTATCGCTACTGGCAGGCTGTGCGGCCCCACTTCCGGTAACACTCTACCGACCCCATCCGGAAAGCTGTACCGGAAGTGGCGCCGCGAAAGCCTTGGGCTGCTTCAGGGCCCGCCGTGCCGACTGCGGTCAACAGTCGGCGCGGCGAGCCTTCGCCTTCACGCAATGATCCCTTGATGACCCGTTCCAGCGCGCAAGACCTGTGCGCTCGAAGGTGTGTTCGCGGCGTCCGTAGGATTTTTCATAGGCCGTCTAGACTCACCTTCAGGTCTCCATCCCGTTTGTTGTCTTGCTGGTGCCTCACGAGGGTACGGCGGTGGAACCGGGACTCCAAAACACTAAAAAAGCAACGGAGAAGATCGATGAAGATGGTGAAATCCACCCTGGCAGTGCTGACCACCGCCGCCGTGTTCGGCATCAGCGGCCTCGCGCATGCCGGCGCCACCCTGGATGCTGTGAAGAAGAAAGGCTACGTGCAGTGCGGTATCAGTGACGGTCTTCCCGGCTTCTCGTATGCCGATGCCAAGGGCCAGTACAAGGGCATCGACGTGGACGTCTGCCGCGCCGTGGCGGCGGCCGTGTTCGGCGACTCGACCAAGGTCAAGTACAGCCCCTTGACCGCCAAGGAGCGCTTCACTGCGCTGCAGTCCGGCGAGATCGACATCCTCTCGCGCAACACCACCTGGACCAGCTCCCGCGATAGCGCGATGGGCCTGAACTTCGTCGGCGTGACCTACTACGACGGCCAGGGCTTCCTGGTGAACAAGAAGCTCGGCGTCTCCAGCGCCAAGGAACTCGACGGCGCCACCGTGTGCATCCAGGCCGGCACTACCACCGAGCTCAACCTGTCCGACTACTTCCGCTCCAACAACCTCAAGTACACCCCCATCACCTACGACACCTCCGACGAGAGCGCCAAGTCGCTGGAGTCCGGCCGTTGCGACGTGCTGACCTCCGACCAGTCGCAGCTCTACGCCCAGCGCATCAAGCTGGCGGCGCCGGACGACTATGTGGTGCTGCCCGAAGTGATCTCCAAGGAGCCCCTCGGCCCGGCCGTGCGCCAGGGTGACGAGGAGTGGTTCGACATCGCCCGTTGGACGCTCTTCGCGATGCTCAACGCCGAGGAACTGGGCATCAACTCGAAGAACGTCGAGGAACAGGCCAAGAGCACCAAGAACCCGGACGTCGCGCGTCTGCTCGGCGCCGAGGGTGACTACGGCAAGGATCTCAAGCTGCCCAAGGACTGGGCGGTACAGATCGTCAAGCAAGTGGGTAACTACGGCGAGATCTTCGATCGCAACGTCGGCGACGGTAGCGACCTGAAGATCAAGCGTGGCCTCAACGCCCAGTGGAACAAGGGTGGTCTGCAGTACGCACCGCCGGTGCGCTGACCTGACCCGCTCCGGCGCCCGGAGTCTGGGCGCCGGACAGTTTCGAACGACGTGAAGCCTTCCGGGCGATCTCGGGCGTAGCCCTCGGTCGCCCGGCGGCCTTCCGAGAGGGCTTACATGCAGAATTCCGTCAAGGCCCAGCGTCCGCGGGGGGTATCGCTCAACGATCCCGTCGTGCGCGGCTGGGCATTCCAGGTCATCGCCGTCATCATCGTTGTGGCGGTCGGCTGGTTCCTCTTCGACAACACCCAGACCAACCTCGCCCACCGCGGCATCCAGTCTGGTTTCGGCTTTCTCGACCACAGCGCCGGCTTCGGCATCTCCCAGCACCTGATCGACTACAGCGAAAGCGACACCTACGGACGGGTGTTCATGGTCGGGCTGCTGAACACGCTGCTGGTCACGGTGATCGGTATCGTCTTCGCCACCATCCTCGGCTTCATCCTCGGTGTGGCGCGGCTGTCGCCCAACTGGCTGATCCGCAAGCTGGCGACCCTGTATATCGAGACCTTCCGCAACATCCCGCCGCTGCTGCAGATATTCTTCTGGTACTTCGCCGTGCTCGGCCCGCTGCCGAACCCGCGGCAGAGCATCAGCTTCGGCGACCTGTTCTTCGTCAACAACCGTGGCCTGCAGATGCCCGCGCCGATCGCCGCCGACGGCCTCGGCCCGTTCATCGTCGCGGTGATCCTGGCGCTGGTCGGCTGGACGGTGATCTGGAAGTGGGCCAAGGCCCGCCGCCATGCCACTGGCAAGGCCTTCCCGGTGTTCCTCAGCGGCCTGGCCCTGTTGATCGTGCTGCCGGGTCTGGTGTCGCTGGTGGCCGGCGCGCCTTTCCACTGGGACGTGCCAGTGCTGCAGGGCTTCAACTTCCGTGGCGGCTGGGTGGTGATCCCGGAGCTGGTGTCCATCGTCCTTGCGCTGTCGGTCTACACCGCCGCCTTCATCGGCGAGACGGTGCGCGCCGGCATCCAGGCGGTCAGCCACGGTCAGACCGAGGCGGCCGGCTCCCTGGGCCTGCGTCCGGGGCAGACCCTGCGCCTGGTGATCATCCCGCAGGCGCTGCGGGTGATCATTCCGCCGCTCACCAGCCAGTACCTGAACCTGGCGAAGAACTCCTCGCTGGCCGCCGCCATCGGCTATCCGGACATGGTCTCGCTGTTCGCCGGCACGGTGCTCAACCAGACCGGCCAGGCCATCGAAACCATGGCTATCACCATGAGCGTGTACCTGGCCATCAGCATCAGCATTTCGCTGCTGATGAACGGGTACAACAAGCGCATCGCGCTGGTCGAGCGGTAGAGGGAGCAGACCATGACAACTCATACCTTCAAGCCCGACCTGCCTCCACCCGCGATGAGTGTGGGCGTGCTCGCCTGGTTGCGCGCGAACCTGTTCTCCAGCTGGTTCAACACCCTGCTGACGCTGGTCGGCCTGTACCTGGTCTACCTGATCGTGCCGCCGCTGCTGGAGTGGGCGATCATCAAGGCCGACTGGACCGGGACTACCCGCGCCGACTGCTCCCGCGAGGGCGCCTGCTGGGTGTTCATCGGCTCGCGTTTCGGCCAGTTCATGTACGGCTTCTACCCCGAGGAACTGCGCTGGCGCGTGGACCTCACCGTGCTGTTCGTGGTGTTCGGTGCGGCGCCGCTGTTCCTCAAGCGCTTCGCGTACAAGGTGAAGTACGGCCTGTGCTTCCTCGTGGCGCTGCCGATCGTGGCCTACTGGCTGCTGCACGGCGGCTTCCTGGGGCTGGAAACCGTGCCGACCAGCGCCTGGGGCGGCCTGATGCTCACCGTGGTGATCGCCGCGGTCGGCATCTGCGGGGCGATGCCGCTGGGCATCCTGCTGGCGTTGGGGCGACGCTCGAAGATGCCGGCGATCAAGGTCATCTGCGTCACCACCATCGAGTTCTGGCGTGGCGTACCGCTGATCACCGTGCTGTTCATGTCCTCGGTGATGTTGCCGCTGTTCCTGCCCGAGGGGATGAACCTGGACAAGCTGCTGCGGGCGATGGTGATGGTGGTGCTGTTCGAGGCCGCCTATATCGCCGAGGTGGTGCGCGGGGGCATGCAAGCCATTCCCAAGGGCCAGTACGAAGCGGCGGCGGCCATGGGCCTGGGCTACTGGCGAACCATGGGCCTGGTGATCCTGCCGCAGGCGCTCAAGCTGGTGATCCCCGGCATCGTCAACACCTTCATCGCGCTGTTCAAGGACACCAGTCTGGTGATCATCATCGGCCTGTTCGACTTCCTCAACAGCATCAAGCGCGCCACCGCGGACCCGGCTTGGCTGGGCATGGCCACCGAAGGCTATGTGTTCGCCGCGGTCGTCTACTGGATTTTCTGTTTCGGCATGTCCCGCTACTCCATGCACCTGGAGCACAAGCTGGACACGGGCCACAAGCGTTAGGAGCGAATCATCATGTCTGAAGCCACCAACAAGACCGCACAGCCGGCCATCGGCGATCACGTGATGATCACCATGAAGGGTGTGAACAAGTGGTACGGCCAGTTCCACGTGCTCAAGGACATCAACCTGGAGGTCAGGCAGGGCGAGCGCATCGTGCTCTGCGGGCCGTCCGGCTCGGGCAAGTCCACCACCATCCGCTGCATCAACCGCCTGGAAGAGCACCAGCAGGGCAGCATCGTGGTCGACGGCACCGAGCTGACCAATGACCTCAAGCAGATCGAGGCGATCCGCAGCGAAGTCGGCATGGTGTTCCAGCACTTCAACCTGTTCCCGCACCTGACCGTGCTGCAGAACTGCATCCTGGCGCCCATGTGGGTGCGCAAGATGCCCAAGCGCCAGGCCGAGGAAGTCGCCATGCATTATCTGGAGCGCGTGCGCATCCCGGAGCAGGCCAACAAGTTCCCCGGCCAGCTCTCCGGCGGCCAGCAGCAGCGCGTAGCGATTGCCCGTGCGCTGTGCATGAAGCCGAAGATCATGCTATTTGACGAACCCACCTCGGCGCTCGACCCGGAAATGGTCAAGGAAGTGCTCGATACCATGATCGGCCTGGCGCAGAGCGGCATGACCATGCTCTGCGTGACCCACGAGATGGGCTTTGCGCGCACCGTGGCGAACCGGGTGATCTTCATGGACAAGGGCGAGATCGTCGAGCAGGCACCGCCAGACCAGTTCTTCGACAACCCGCAGTCGGACCGCACCAAGCTGTTCCTCAGCCAGATCCTGCACTGACAGAGGGCTCTTCGTAGGAGCGAGCTTGCTCGCGAACGGATTCCCCGGTCACTCAGGTGCCGGGCGGTTCGCGAGCAAGCTCGCTCCTACGGCGATTTTCCCCCTTCCCTCATCCCGCCAGGCCAACCTTGCAACGCTCGTCTCCCCCGATGGCAAGCCAGCGCCGCAACGGCGTATGCTGCCGGTTCCACCGCAACAAGGTGCGCATCGGGAAAACCGGCTGAACTCGGCCGCCCCATCGGTGTTCCCATGTGCAGTGGTTTGTCAGGGATGGGCTACCGTTTCAGGTAGCTCCCCTGCATCCGCCGTCCAAAGGAAGAGAGCCGACGTGAACCTGATCCTATCGCCATTGAACCTCAGCAAAGCCAAGGCCTGGGGCGCCCACGCGGTGACCTCCAGCGGTGTCATCCTCGCGCTGCTTGCGCTCCTCGCGCTGGTCGACAACAAGCCTCAGGCCTGCCTGCTGTGGCTGGGCGCGGCCTTGTTGGTGGATGGTCTGGACGGCACCCTGGCGCGCAAGTTCGACGTCAAGGCGGTGCTGCCTCACTTCGATGGCTCGACCCTGGACCTGGTGATCGACTACCTCACCTACGTCTTCATCCCTGCGATCTTCATCTACCGCTACGTGCCGCTGCCGGTGCATACCGAGCTGCTGGCGGTGGGGGTGATCCTGGTGTCCTCGCTGTTCTGCTTCTGCAACGTCAACATGAAGAGCAAGGACAACTACTTCGTCGGCTTCCCGGCCGCCTGGAACGTGGTGGCGGTGTACTTCTTCGTGCTCGACCCGAACCCCTGGGTGAGCTTTGTTACCGTGCTGGTGCTGGCCGCGCTGACCCTGACCCGCATGAAGTTCCTGCACCCCTTCCGCGTACGCCAGTTCATGCCGCTGAACATCGCCGTGACCTTCGTCTGGATGCTCAGCAGCGCGCTGCTGATCCTCCAGCATCCGGTGGACCAGCCCTGGCTGCTGGGCCTGTGGTTCGTGGCTTCGGCTTACTTTGTCGGCGTTTGCGTGTGGCGTACGGCGATGGAGTGGTTCCACTGATTCTTCCGTCGATCCACATATCCGCGTAGGAGCGAGCTTGCTCGCGAACGGTGTTGTCCGGCGGCTTCCACGTCCGGCGGGTTCGCGAGCAGGTCCGCTTCCACGACAATCCCACCATCGGCTTGACGTCAGGCCTGCCGCCCCATCAGCCGCTGCCGGAAAGCTCCCGGCGTCTCCCCGCACACTTGTTTGAACAAGCGCGCGAAGCTCGCCCGGTCGGCATAGCCGACATCGCTGGCGATGCGCTCCAGCGAGCGCCCCGGATCACCCAGTGCCTCCTGTGCCGAAGCAATGCGCAGGCGTTGCACGTAATCGTTCGGCGACATTCCGACCTGCTCACGGAAGCGCCGCAACAGCGTGCGCGTGGAACAGTGCACGCGCTGCGCCAGGCTGGCCAGGTCGAAGGGCTGCGCGTAGTTGTCTTCCAGCCAGGCCAGCAGCGGCTCCAGGGGCGACCCCGCGGGCAGCGGGTCGGGTAGCAGTGGAGTGAAGCGCCGCTGGCGGCCGCGCCCGTGCTCGAACACCAGGGTCCCCGCCGCGCGACGCGCCAGTGCCGCGCCGGCATGGCGCTCGATCAGGTACAGGCACAGGTCCAGCCCGGCCTGGGCGCCGCCTGAGCAGAGGCGCCCCCTGTCGTCGGTGCACAGGGCGTCGATGTCCAGCCGCACCTGCGGGTAACGCTCGCGGAACGCCGCTTCCAGTGCCCAGTGCGTGGTGGCGCGGCGCTCGTCCAGCACGCCGGCTTCAGCCAGCAGGAAGGCGCTGCTGCACAGGCTGCCCAACTGCACGCTGGCGGGAGCGCGGCGCAGCCAGGCTAGCAGCGGTTGATTGGCGGCAAAGGTGGCGTCGATATCCGCGCCGGTGGCGGGGATCAACAAGAGATCGCAGTGCGCTGCAAGGTCCAAGGCGCCTTCCACTTCCACACGGCCGAAGGGCAAGGCGACCGGCGCACCGTCAGCGCTGACCCGCAGTACTTCAAAGCGTCGCTCGCCGGCCAGGCGGTTGGCGAGGTGGAAACTGTCCATGGCCAGGCCAAGGCTGGAACACAAGGTTTGCGGGCAGACGAACAGGGCTATCCTGAACATGGCGTCTCGCTTCTGGTCTGGCGATTCAAGTCTACTGTTCCGACGATACAGCTGGCGCTATTGATCATAATGTTGTCGATATTGCCAATCGTGTCCAGTCGATCCATCCCCGATACTGCGTCATCTCTCCTGACACGAGCCCCGCCATGGCCCATCCCAACGCCCAACTGATCGAACGTTTCTACCAGGCCTTCCAGCGCCGCGACGGCGAGGCCATGGCCGCCTGCTACAGCGCTGACGTGCAGTTCAGTGACCCGGTCTTCACCGACCTGCACGGCGCCGAGGCCGGCGATATGTGGCGCATGCTCACCGCTCGCGCCCAGGATTTCTCGCTGACCTACGAGGGGGTCGAAGCCGACGAAACGTGTGGTTCGGCGCGCTGGGTGGCGTCCTACACCTTCACCCAGACTGGTCGGAAAGTGATCAATCATATTCAGGCACATTTCCACTTCCGCGATGGACTGATCTGTCAGCACGTGGACAGCTTTGACCTCTGGAAGTGGTCGCGCCAGGCCCTCGGCGCCAAGGGCGCCCTGCTAGGTTGGGCGCCGCCGGTGCAGGGCGCGATCCGCGCCCAGGCGGCCAAAGGCCTCGCGGCATACCGCGCACAACGCGTAGGGAAGGCCTGATAGCGGGCTTTCGGGCTCGCCCGCGGCGGCCGGATAGGCTTAAATGACAGGCGACTGAGAGCCGGACGCCGCCATGATCACACTTTTCCAGTTCCCGCCCGCCTTCAACGTACCCAACGTCAGCCCTTTCTGCCTGAAGCTGGAGACCTTCCTGCGCCTCGCCGGCCTGGAGTATCAGGTCAAGCCCGTGATGGACCCGCGCAAGGGGCCCAAAGGCAAGCTGCCGTTCATTACGCTGGATGGCAAACCCATCGCCGACACGGCGATCATCATGCGTACCCTGCAGCAGTACTACGAGTTCGACCTCGACGCCGGCCTCGACGCCCGCGGACGTGGCTGGGCGGTGTCGATCACCCGCCTGTGCGACGAGCACCTGGTGCCGCTGCTGGTTTACTTCCGCTGGCTCGACGAGCAGGGCTTCCGCCAGGTGAAGGACGTGATGCTGCGCAGCATCCCCGCCCCCCTGCGGCCCGTGGTGGGCGCCATGCTGCAGCGCAAGATCCGCGGCGACCTGAAGGGCCGCGGCCTGCTGCGCCACAGCCGCGAGGAGTTGCTGGGCTTCGCCCGCGACGACCTCGAAGCCCTGGACGGCATGCTCGGTGACTTGCCGTATTTCGGCGGCGCCCAGCCGTGCAGCGCCGACGCGGCGACCTACGGCGTGCTGGCCAACCTGATCCTCAGCACCCTGGAAACCCCGCTCAACGACATGGCGCGCAGCTACGAGCGTCTGGTTGCGTACTGCGATCGCATGCAGGCGCGAGTCTGGGCGTCGTGACCGCCGCCGAGCCAAAGCCCTGGTTCGTTTACCTTGTGCGCGCCGAGAACGGCGCGCTCTACTGCGGCATCAGCGATGACGCGCAACGGCGTTTCGAGACCCACCGCACTGGCAAGGGGGCGCGCTTCTTCCATTCCAGCCCGGCCCAGGCATTGGTCTATGTCGAGGCCTGCCCCGGCAAGGGCGATGCGTTGCGCCGCGAGCGCGCGATCAAGGCCCTGACCAAGCAAGCCAAGGAGCGCCTGGTGCTGGCCAATCCCTTCACCATCAGCGCCGTGGATGTCGTCCCATCCGAGGGATGAGGTAGGACTCGTCCTACGTACGGGTTAAGCTGCCGGACCACCTTCCGGCCGCTGGAGCCACCCATGTCCGAGCTGATCCTGCACCACTACCCGACTTCGCCCTTCGCCGAAAAGGCGCGTCTGATGCTGGGCTTCAAACAGCTGTCCTGGCGCTCGGTGACAATCCCGCCGCTGATGCCCAAGCCGGACCTCATGGCCCTCACCGGTGGCTACCGCAAGACGCCGGTGCTGCAGGTCGGTGCTGACATTTACTGCGACACCGCGCTGATCGCCCGCCGCCTGGAGCAGGAAAAGGCCGTGCCGACGCTGTTCCCCGAAGGCCACGAATTCACCTCGGCCAGCTTCGCCCTATGGGCCGACTCGGTGATCTTCCAGCATGCCGTCAGCCTGGTGTTCCAGCCCGAATCCATCGCCATGCGCTTCGGCAAGCTGCCGCCGCAGTTTCTCCAGGCCTTCGTCGCTGACCGCAGCCAGCTGTTCAGCGGCGGCACCGCCAGCCGGTTGCCGGCCGAGCAGGCCAAGCACCAGTGGCCGGCTTTCATGGCGCGTGTCGACGAACAGCTGTCCCGCGAGGAAGGCGACTTCCTGTTCGGCGAGCCTTCCATCGCCGATTTCGCCCTGGCCCACTGTCTGTGGTTCCTCAAGGGCACGCCGGTCACCGCGCCGCTGGTGGACGATTACCCGTCGGTCGCCGCCTGGCTCGGCCGCGTATCGGGCTTCGGCCACGGCGCCGCCAGCGAGATGAGCGCCGAGGAAGCCATCGCCGTGGCCCGTGACAGCCAACCGGCGGCACTGCCGGAAGAAGCCTTCATTGATCCCAACGGCTTCAAGGCCGGCCAGCGCGTGGTGATTGCCGCCACCGACTATGGCTGCGACCCGGTGGAGGGCGAGCTGCTGCATGCCGGGTTGGAGAGTCTGATCCTGCGCCGCGAAGACCCGCGCGCCGGCACCGTCCACGTGCACTTCCCGCGTATCGGCTTCAGCATCCGCCCGGCCTGAGTCCGGCCGGGCCGGGGCATTGCCGCGTCACCGGTGTACGCAGGCGCGGCAGGTTCTCGGCCATTTCGCGGAAGTGCTCCAGGCGCTCGTAGCAGAGCGCCATTTCCCCGCTGTTGCTGTTGTACCAGGCGTCCGGTGCGCCGCAACTGACCAGCCGCAGGTTCAGTGGGCGCGGCGGGTGGAACAGACGGAAGACCTCGTTGATCATCAGCTGCAGGTGATCACCGTCGCGTAGCAGGGCGATCAGCGGCCCGGCTTCATCCGGGTTAATCGAAGGCGTGTCCCAGGTCAGGTGCCAGGCCGCGTGGTGCTGGATCGATGACGTACGTCGGGTGTGCCTGATCCATTCGAACGCCTTGTTCGCCTGGCGGAATTCCTGGTCGCAGTAGACCGCCCGTTCGTAGGGCAGGCCAGTGAGCGGCGGTAGCCAGTCCAGCCGCGCCATGTCGCTGCCGTAGAGCAGGCAGGCGATGTTGTAGTAGCGCTGCTCGTCCAGCGGGTGGCTGTCCCAGGCCAGCACCTGGTCCGGCGGCGGCTTGGGCGTCTGCCACTCGAGCCGCCAGTAGTCGGCGATGTCCAGCAGGCGCGCGTCCACCTCGTCACGCGGCAATTTCGCGTAAAGGTGGAACAGCAGGATGAAGCCGAGCTGGTCCGCGGCATCCTCTTCACGCCCGAGCACCGGCAGGTCGTACTCGGCGATCAGCATGTGTCCCATCTCGTGCATTACGCTGAATTCCGCGTTGGCCAGCACGAAGCGTGCGACGCTTGGCGTGAGGGGCGTCGGCTCGGCGAAAAGCAGGCGAGTGCAGAGGAGCAACAGCAGCGCCCAGCACGAGCAGTGCATCCGGGGATGCCCGGAGAGCGGGGACGCTGCGACAGTAGGGGCGTGCAAGGCGGGCATGGCGGCCACCGCGAGCGAGAGGCGCCTGATTTGACTCTAGCAGCGCGGAACCTCTTGCTCTGGGGTGTTTTGTCGGAAGTTGGCTTGCTCGCGAACCGCAAGGCGACACTCGTCAGGCACAAAAAAGCCCATCGCGGGATGGGCTTTTTTGTGAGCGCACGGACCTCAGTCCTTGCGGCGCTTGAGCTGGTCCTGCAGTTGGGTCGGCAGGCCGCGGATGATCAGCATGTCGCGGGCCTCGTCGTACTCCACCTTGCTGCCCAGCAGGTGCGCCTCGAAGCTGATAGACAGCCCCTCGGCGCGGCCGGTGAAGCGGCGGAACTGGTTGAGGGTGCGCTTGTCCGCTGGGATCTCCGGCGACAGGCCGTAGTCCTTGTTGCGGATGTAGTCGTAGAAGGCCCGCGGCGCCTGGTCGTCCATCAGCTCGGAGAGCGCGTCCAGGGCCATCGGCTCGCCGATCTTGGCCTGGCTGGTGGCGTAGTCCACCAGCACGTCGGTCTTCTCGCGGGCCTGCTCTTCGGGCAGGTCTTCGCTCTCCACGAAGTCGCTGAAGGCCTTGAGCAGGGTGCGGGTCTCGCTCGGGCCGTCGACGCCTTCGGTGCAGCCAATGAAGTCGCGGAAGTAGTCGGAGACCTTCTTGCCGCCCTTGCCCTTGATGAACGAGATGTATTGCTTGGACGTCTTGTTGTTCTGCCACTCGGAGATGTTGATCCGCGCCGCCATGTGCAGCTGGCCAAGGTCCAGGTGGCGCGACGGGGTCACTTCCAGCGCGTCGGTCACCGCCACGCCTTCGCTGTGGTGCAGCAGGGCGATGGACAGGTAGTCGGTCATGCCCTGCTGGTAATGGCAGAACAGCACGTGGCCGCCGGTGGAGAGGTTGGATTCTTCCATCAGTGTCTTCAGGTGTTCCACCGCCTGCTTGGAGAAGGCGACGAAATCCTTGCCGCTGTCCAGGTACTCGCTCAGCCAGCCGCTGAAGGGGTAGGCGCCGGACTCGCCCTGGAACAGGCCCCAGGCCTTGTTCGGCTTGGCGTTGTAGCTCTCGTTGAGGTCGGCCATCAGGTTCTCGATGGCCTGGGAGTCGCCCAGCTCGGCGTCGCGCGCGTGCAGCGTCGCGGGGTTGCCGTCGGGCTTCTTGTCGATCAGGTGGACGATGGCGTGACGAATCGGCATGGCGGACCCGGAAGTTCAGTGCCGGCGGCGCCGCACGCATCGAAGCGGCGGCGGGGCGGGCGGATTGGAAAACGCCAGAGTTTACCCGACCCGGCGCCGGGATGCGCGACGCCGATCAGTCCGCCGCCGGCGCCAGCCCCTCGTCGCGCTCGCGGCGGTTGCGGCGCAGCTGGCGCAGGCGGCGAATCACGTAGTTCAGGTGCAGGTGCAGTTCGTACAGCTCGTTGTAGTAGGACAGCGGTACCTCGACCTTGGCCAGCTCGGCCTCCAGCTGCTCCAGGCGTTCGATCTCGGTGCTCAGCTCAGCGCTGCCGGTGCGTTCGTCCAGGCGCCGGTCGATCTCGCGCAGATAGCGGTACCAGCGGTAGATGCGCGCGCGGATGCGCCAGCGGTACAGCGGTCCGATGGATTTGAGCAGCGGGATGAGGATGGCGATGAAGGGGATCAGCAGGATGATGTAGCGGTCTGCCAGCGAGGCGATACGGAACGGCAGGAAGCGCTGCAGCAGTGGCGGGCCGCTCTTGTAGTAGCGCTCGGCATCTTCCTGCAGGGCCAGGGTGCGCGGCTCGGCGCTGGGGAAGGCGCCGGCCGCGTCGAGCAGGGTGCCGCTTTTCATCACCGCGCGTGCGGCTTCGAGGATCAGCGGAGTGAGCGCCGGGTGGAAGTCGCCGTTGACCACCAGGGTGGCGACCGGCGAGAGGGTCGCAAGGTCCTCGTCCGGCACGTTCTGCGCCAGGTTCAGCAGGCCTTCGCTGACTTCCACGCGCTTGAGGAAGGGAATCCGCGCTTCATAGGCATGGGCGCGGCGAAAGCCGGTGAGCTTCAGGTCCGGACTCGCGGCCAGGCGCTGGATCAGCGGATTCTCCGCCGGGCCGACGAAAAAGGCGGCGTCCAGTTCGCCGGCCAGCAACTGGTTGGCCACTGCGTTGCCGCCGTGCGCTTGCCAGCCGGCGGGCAGGGGATCGGTGGGAATCTCGTTGGCCGTGAGGATGGCCTCGGTCACCGCCTCGGTGCCGCTGCCGGAGCCACCAATGGCGACGCGCAGGGCGAGCAGGTCGGCCAGGCGGTCGATCTTCGCCTCGCGGCGCTGGAACAGCCACAGCGGCTCCTGAAACACTGCGCCTAGTGTCTTCAGGTGCGCGCGTTGCTCGGCTTCCAGCTGTTGCTCCTGGCCGCTCTGCACCAGCGCCAGGTCCACGCCGCTCTTGCCGTCCAGCAGTTTGCCGAGGTTGTCCCGCGAGCCTGCCGTGCGCACCAGCTGCAGGTCGAAGCCCTGCTTGGCCAGTTCCTCCTTCAGCCGCTGGCCGAACACCGCGTAGCCGCCACCCGGGGCGCCGGTGGCCAGAGTGGCGCTCATCGGCGGCGGCGGCGCGACGAAGTAGAAGACCGCGGCGACCAGCGCGGCCAGCACCGGCACCAGCCAGAGGTTGGCGCGTACCAGGATGGCGAGGTCCTTGAGCATGTTCAGAAGGCGTTGCATGGAGAGTCCTTGTGGCGACGTGCTGTCCTGAAAAGATAGTCAGCCTGCGCGGAGGCGGCCGGCGAATCCGCCCTCGCGAAGGCGGAAGCCGCTATCATCCGAA
The DNA here is from genome assembly GCF_044746165.1 of Pseudomonas sp. NPDC086581. Classification (NCBI taxonomy): domain Bacteria; kingdom Pseudomonadati; phylum Pseudomonadota; class Gammaproteobacteria; order Pseudomonadales; family Pseudomonadaceae; genus Pseudomonas; species Pseudomonas sp. NPDC086581. Next base: position 263,515 of record NZ_JBIVBR010000005.1, read on the forward strand.
ACCTTCGAAACACGGCTGCGGACTTCACGGCATGCGCATTCTCCACACCTCCGACTGGCACCTGGGCCAGCATTTCATGGGCAAGAGCCGCGAGGCCGAGCACCAGGCGTTCTGCGCCTGGCTGGTCGAGCAGGTGCGCGAACGGGCCGTGGACGCGGTGATCATCGCCGGCGACGTGTTCGATACCGGCGCGCCGCCCAGCTATGCCCGCGAGCAGTACAACCGCTTCATCGTCGAGCTGCGCGACACCGGCGCGCGGCTGGTGGTGTTGGGCGGCAACCATGACTCTGTGGCGATGCTGGAGGAGTCCCGCGACCTGCTGGCCTGCCTGGATACCCAGGTGATCGCTGCCGTCGGCACCGACCTCGACCGCCAGTTGCTGGTGCTGCCGCAACGTGACGGCCAGCCCGGCGCGATCCTCTGCGCGATCCCCTTCATCCGCCCGCGCGACGTGCTCACCAGCCAGGCCGGGCAGAGCGCGCAGGACAAGCAGCTGGCGTTGCAGCAGGCGATCCAGGCGCATTATCGCGAGCTGTTCGAGCGTGCCGAGGCCGAGCGGGAAAAGCTCGGCCGACACCTGCCGATCATCGCCACCGGTCACCTCACCACCGTCGGCGCCAGCGCCACTGAGTCGGTGCGGGAAATCTACGTCGGCACCCTCGAAGCCTTCCCCACCAGCGCCTTCCCGGCGGCGGACTACATCGCCCTCGGCCATATCCACCGGCCGCAGAAGGTCGGCGGCCTGGAGCACATTCGCTACTGCGGCTCGCCGATTGCGCTCAGCTTCGACGAGGCGACCCAGGGCAAGGAAGTGCTGCTGGTGGACCTGGATGACAGCGGCCTGCGTAGCGTCACCGCGCTACCGGTGCCGCGCTTCCAGCCGCTGAAGTCGGTGTGCGGCAGCCTCGCCGAGCTGCCCGCCGAACTGGCCCGCGTCGCCCGCGAAGGCAGCGCGGAGCAGCCGGTCTGGCTGGAAGTCATGGTGCACACCGACGATTACCTGACCGACATCCAATTGCGCGTCGATAAGCTCTGCGAAGAGCTGCCGGTGATCGTCCTGCGCACCCGCCGCGAGCGCGGCACCGCGCAGGCGGCGTTGTTCAGCGAAGCCAAGGAAACCCTCGATGAGCTCAGCCCCGAAGACGTATTCCGCCAGCGCCTGGACGCCGAAGACCTGGAGACGCCGTTGCGCGAGCGCCTGACCGGGCTCTATCGGCAGGTCGTGGCCGATCTGCAGGAGGAGCACCCGTGAAAATCCTCAGCCTGCGTCTGAAGAACCTCAACTCGCTCAAGGGCGAATGGAAGATCGACTTCACCGCCGAACCCTTCGCCGGCAATGGCCTATTCGCCATCACCGGGCCGACCGGGGCAGGCAAGACCACGCTGCTCGATGCCATCTGCCTCGCGCTCTACCACCGCACGCCGCGTATGGGGGTGTTGTCGCAAAATAGTAACGAGTTGATGACTCGGCACACTGCAGACTGTTTGGCCGAGGTGGAGTTTGAGGTAAAGGGGGTTGCCTATCGCGCCTTTTGGAGTCAGCGACGTGCGCGTGATCGTGCTGAAGGGGCACTGCAGCAAGCGAAGGTCGAACTTGCTCGGATCGACCAGAGTACTGGTGAAGGTGACGTTCTCGCAGACAAGGCCACCGAGAAGCTTCGCGTTATTGAATCTCTAACAGGCTTGGATTTCGAGCGCTTCACCAAGTCCATGTTGTTGGCTCAGGGTGGTTTTGCTGCGTTTCTTGAGGCGAACTCCAACGAGCGAGCGGCATTACTGGAACAACTTACGGGGACCGAGGTTTATGGTCTCATCTCCAAACGCGTGTATGAGCGGACAAAGACGCTAGCCGAAGAACTGCGCCTGCTCAGGGCTCGATCTGATGGTGTTGAGTTGCTCAGCGCCGAACAACGCGGCGACCTGGAGCAGCAGGGTCGCGACGCCGCCGTGCAGGAATCCGCCATACAGGCACAACACGCAGCACTCCAGTCACAACGCCGCTGGCGCGAGGACCTGACCCGCGCGCAGCAGCAGGTCGAGCAGGCCGGCGCGAAAGAGGCCAGTGCGCGCCTGGCGCTGGAGCAGGCACAACCCGATCTGCAGCGTTTGGCGGACAGTGAGCCCGCCGCGCGACTGCAACCTTTGCACGAGGCTTGGCGTAGCACCCACGAGAGCGTCGAGCAGGGCCGCGCGGCGCTGGAAGAAAACCGCACACAGCAGGCGTCCAACCGCGAAGCGCTCGCCCAGGCTCTGTGGGCGGCCAGCCAGTACGCGCAGCTGATGCTGGCTGCGCGCGAGAGCGAGCACAAGGCTGTCAGCGAACAACACCAGGAACTGCAGGCGCGTCTGGCGCAGCATCCTCAGCGCGCCAGGCTGGGAGAACTGCTCGGCGGCTGGCGCGCACAATTCGCCCAGCGCTCGCGTCTGGCCCAGGCCATTGCCGGCTTGCAGCAACAGGCCCATGTCGCCGATCAAGCATTGCAGGCAGCGACCACGCAGCGCCAGATGCTGCAAGGCAACGTCGCCTTCATGCGACAGCAGTTCGACGCGGCCGGGACGCAGGAGACGCAGCATCAGCAGCAGCTCGATGCCTTGCTTGGTGGCGCTACCGAGACAGACCTGCGTGAGCGTTTGCAGCAGTCGCAGCTGCAAAGCCGCGGACTGGACCGTCTCGAACAACTGGCCCAGACCCGCGCCCAGGCCGCCGGGCAAGTTGCGCGCTGGCAGCCCGAGCTGGATGCGCTGCGTCTGAAAAAGGCTGAACGCGACACGGCCATCGTCGCCCTGCGCGAGCGTTATCAGGCGACCAAACAACAGGTCGCCGACAAGGAAAAACTCCTGCAGCAGGAGCAGCGCATCCACCAGCTGGAGCATCTGCGCGCGCAGTTGCAGCCCGGCGAGGCCTGCCCGTTGTGCGGCTCGCCGGAGCACCCGGCGGTGGCGGCTTACCAGGCGCTGGATGTGTCCTCAACGCAGAAGGCGCTGGAGCAGGCGCGCCAGCAACTGGCCGAGCTGGAAAGCCAGGGTATCGCCCTGCGCGGCGAACTGGCCGAGCTGGATGCGCAACTGCAGCAGGGGCAGCGCCAGCTGGACGAGGCCCAGGCCGCATTGGCGCAGCACCAGCAGGCTTGGCAGCAACAGTGTGAGGCGCAGGGGCTCGCGCTGCCGGATGACCAGCACCTCAGTGCCGAGCGGGAGCGGCATGAGGCGTCGCTGACCGCCTTGCAGCAGCAACTGAAAACGCTGGAAGACCACCGCGTCCAACTCCAGCAGGCGCAACAGCAACGCCAGCGCGCCGAACGCGATCATGCCGAGGCAGCGCAGCAACTGGCGCTGTTCGACCAGCAGCAGACCCACGAACGCCAGCGCCAGGAAGAGCGTGCGCAACAACTCGCGACCCAGCGTGCTGATCTGCAACAGCAGGATCAGGCGCTGGCAACCTCGCTGGGTGGGCTGGGCTACGAGGTTCCGCAAGACGGCGAGCAATGGCTGGCCGAGCGCACGGCAGAGTGGCAGCAATGGCAGCAGGACCAGCAGCGCAGCCAGGAACTGGTCACGGCCGAGCGCAATGCCGAACAGGCTGCCCACGCCGCGCAACAGATCGCCGCGCAATGGCAGCAGCGTTGGCAGGCCGCTGGCTTCGATGCGCGCCCGCCGCTGGCAGCTCATGCAGCGCCGCAGCAGGCATTGGCAAACGCCGAGGAGCAACTGGGTACCGCCCAGCGTCACGCTGACGCCTTGCAGGGCCGTGAGCAATCGCTACTGGAACGACTGGAACAGGAGCAGGTGCGCCTGGCGGAGCGCCTGGCGAACTGGCAGAAAGCGCTGGCGGCAAGTCCGTTCGCCGATGAGTCGACCTACTTTGCTGCGCTGCTGGACGATGCCCAGCGCAACGAACTCAGCCAGCTGCGCCAGCGCCTGGAAACGGCCATCACCGAAGCGGTCACCCTGCACGCCGCCGCAACTCAGGATGTCGAGCGCCTGCAAGCCGAGCCCCACGGAGAACTGCCGCTCGAAGAGCTCGACCAGCAGTTGCAGGCACTTGCCACCCAGCTGCGCGAACTCGGTCAGCGCCAGGGCGAGATTCGCGCCCAGCTGCAAGGCGACGACAACCGCCGCGCGAGCCAGCAGAGCCTGTTCGCGGAAATCGCCCGGCAAGAGGAAGAACACGATCTCTGGCAGCGTCTCAACAGTCTGATTGGTTCTGAGAGTGGCGCTAAGTTCCGACGCTTCGCCCAGGGCCTGACCCTCGACCACCTGGTGCACCTTGCCAACCGCCAACTGCAGCGCTTGCACGGGCGCTACCAGCTGGCGCGACGCAGCGATGGCGAGCTGGAACTGGAGGTGGTGGATACCTGGCAGGGTGACACCGCGCGGGACTGCAAGACGCTGTCGGGTGGCGAGAGCTTCCTGGTCAGCCTGGCTTTGGCGCTGGCGCTGTCGGATCTGGTGAGCCACAAGACCAGCATCGATTCGCTGTTCCTCGACGAAGGCTTTGGCACCCTTGACGGCGAGACGCTGGAGGTGGCGCTGGACGCCCTCGACAGCCTCAACGCCACGGGCAAGACCATCGGCGTGATCAGCCATGTCGAAGCGCTGAAGGAACGCATTCCGGTGCAACTCAAGGTGCACAAGGGTGTCGGCATGGGCTACAGCCAGTTGGATAACCAGTTCCGTTTCAACCCGGAGAAGGCCTGATGGAAACGTCGGTGCGCCGCTGCGAAGCGTACGATCTTGCCGATTGGGTCGAACTGCGGCTGCAACTCTGGCCTGGGGATCATTCGGAATCTTTCTTTGAGGAAGCACGCGACATTCTCGCGCAGCCATCACGCTTCGGCGCGTGGCTGGCCCGTGATGAACAGGGCAGGGCGCTTGGGCTGGCGGAGGCCTCCGTGCGCCGCGATTACGTGAATGGCACTGACGGATCGCCGGTGTTGTTTCTCGAAGGCATCTATGTGCGCGAAGACGCCCGCCGGCAAGGCGTGGCGCGGGCTCTGGTGTGTGCAGTACAGGCCTGGGGTTGTGCCCGCGGCTGCGTGGATTTCGCCTCCGATGCGGCACTGGACAACACCATCAGCCATGTCCTGCATCGCGCCTTGGGTTTCGTCGAAACCGAGCGTGTCGTGTACTTCCGCAAGCCACTCCACGATTGATCCATATCAGTCGGAACGCGAGCTTGGTACTGCGGTCAACTTGCAATCGACGTCAGGCGAGATAGGCTCAAGACCGCGTAAGTCAGCCGTTCCCGCCTGGGTCGGCATCCACAGGTATCGTGATCTTTCGTAGAGGTGATTTGTGATGAAGCAATCCGCATCGGCTCCGAAGAAACCCGCAGCGGCCAAACCCGCCGCGAAGCCGGCTGCGAAAGCGGCCAGCAAACCTGCCGCAAAACCCGCTGCTGCCAAGCCGGCCGCCAAGCCTGCTGCCAGCAAACCCGCCGCCAAGACTGCCGCGGCCAAGCCCGCCACCAAGGCCTCTGCTGCCAAGCCAGCCGCTGCCAAGACCGCGCCGCGCCGCGCCCCTGCGCTGGCCACGCCGTCGGACCTGAGCAAGAACGCCACCCGCGATCTGTCGGCAGCGCTGAACCGCCTGCTGGCGGATGTCTTCGCGTTGTACCTGAAGACCAAGAACTTCCACTGGCACGTGAGCGGTCCGCACTTCCGCGACTACCACCTGCTGCTGGACGACCACGCCACCGAAATCTTCGCGATGACCGACGCGATTGCCGAGCGCAACCGCAAGATCGGCGGCAATACCATCCGCTCCATCGGCCACATCGCCCGACTCAAGCGCATCCTCGACAACGATGCCGAGTTCGTCCAGCCGCTGGACATGCTGGCCGAGCTGCAGGAGGACAACAAATCGCTGACTTCCTACATGCGCGAGGTCCATGACCTGTGCGACGAGTATCACGACATCGCCACGGCCAGCCTGATCGAGAACTGGATCGACGAAACCGAGCAGCGTACCTGGTTCCTCTTCGAGACCAGCCGCCGCGGGGACAGCACCGGGCACTGACCCTTGTGCCGGCAATTAAAAAGGCCCCGTGAGGGGCCTTTTTCGTTACTGCGCTGCCGGTGGCTGGCTCTGCCAGAAGGTCGAGAATTCTTCGAACGGATAGCGCGTGCCGTCGTAGCTGACGGTCTTGCGCACGGTCTTCGGTGCATCGACGGCGTCGCCTTCGTGCTCGCGCTGCACTTTCGAAGTCACGATCAGGTCGGTATAGCCGTGGTGACTGTCCTTGCCCATGGCCAGGGTGAGCTGCGAACGCTCGATGACCAGCTTGCCACCGCCGCCGCAGACCACGCCTTCCAGCGTCGTCCACTGCCGCAGGTAAGTGCGGAACACTTCCTTGAGCTGGTCACCCTGCGGCGCGTAGAGGCTGAAGTCGTCATAGGACCAGGCGTCCGGGCAACTCGCGCCGCGCGCCACGCTGCCAATGACCAGGCCGAAGCCGCGCACCTCCGGTGCCAGGCGATAGCGCGCGGTGTCCAGCCACAGGCTGGAGCTGTCGATTTCCACCATGGCGTCTTCGCCGATGCTGTCGTCGTTGCGCGTCACCAGCTTGCCGCTTTGTGTGTCGAGCTGGCCGACCAACAGGTTCAGGTTGCGCTCGCCAGGCTCGGCCTTGTCGCCTGCCGTGCTGTAGGCGACGGCTATCACCTGCAGCTTCGGATCGTCCGGCCAGGCCTTGCAGGCCGCGGCTACCACGGGCGTTGCCGCTCCGGACTCCGGTGCCTGCCAGCCCTGCTGGCCGAGGAGCCCGGCCAGTGTCTGCAAGGTAGCTGCGTCGCAGGGCTGCGCGGTGCGTTCCGCCGCGCCGGCGCTGCCGGCAAGGGCCAGCAGCGCGGCGCAGGTCCATTTCCCTATGGGGTACATCGGGTGCTCCTTGGGTTCTTCGAGGAGGATCAGCGGCCTTCGCTGTCCTTCCACTTGGTCATCAGGGTGTTCGATTCCAGGCTCTCGTCGAGGAGCTTCTTCGCCGTCTCCACGCCGGCCACTGGCAGCCCGGCGGGGTCGAGCAGGCCGATCTGCACCAGCACGCTGGCCTGGTCCCAGTAGATGTGTTCGTGGCACAGCTTGTCGCCACGGAAGCGGATCACGCCGAGCATGGGGATCTCCACGTACTTGCCGGTTGGTGCTACGCCGGGGAGCATCCAGTCGATCTCGCTGGTGTGCGTGAAGCACATGACGAATTCGTCGACCACCTGCAGCGCGCCCACGGTGCGGGAGATCGGCACCAGCTTCATGTCCGGCGGATTGCCGTGCACGAAGTGGTTGTGGTAGAAGCGCGCCAGGTCGTCCTGGCCGACGCCGCCGGTCATGGTCGGGATGTGGTTGACGTAGGGCTGGGCGACCATGGTCGCCATGGTGGCAGGCACGTCGCGGGCGGCGAACTCGTGGTGGATGTGATCTTCCCACAGCTGCGACAGGTCGAAGTCCGGGCCGATCTCGCGCTTGAGCGCGCCGATGCTGCGCTCGTGGGCCATCAGTGCGGCGGGCTTGTCGAAGTGCATGCCATTAGGGCGGGCGAAGGCGTGGTCGACACCGGGGTAGCTGTAGATTTCCGTCTTTGGCAATTTGCCGAGGACTTCGCCGATGGCGGCGCGGGCGTTGGCGTCGCAGTACACGTCCTGCTCGGCGAAGTGCAGCACGAGGCGGCCCTTGATGTTCTGCGCCTCGTCGAGCATCTGTTCGATACCCATTCCGTAGTAGCCCACTGAGCAGGCGGCATCGGTGCGCGCGGCGGTGAGGTAGGCGAGCTTGCCGCCCAGGCAGAAACCGACGTAGCCGATGCCGCGATCCTCGACCTCCGGCAGGGCGCGCAGGGCGTCCATGGCGGCGGCGATGTCGTCCACGCCCTTGTCCACGTCGAAGCGCTGGAACAGGCCGATGGCCTGGCCGAATTCGGCCTCGCTGTAGCCCAGCTCCAGGTTCGGCTGCAGGCGCCAGAACAGGTCGGGCACCAGGGCGACGTAGCCTTCCTCGGCATAGCTGTCGGCGATGCTGCGCATGTTGGCGTTGACGCCGAAGATCTCCTGGCCGATCACCACGCCGGGGCCGTGTCCGCTGGCCGGTACCGCGAGATAACCGCTGAAGCTGCCGCTGCCGTCACGCGCGGCGATGCTGATGCTCTTGCCCATGGTCCACTCCTGTCAGGCTCGTTGTTGTTCTGTCGGACGGGATTATTCCGGTATTCACCAGCATCGGAAAGGCCGGTGCTCCCGCATCAGAAGTGTCTCAAAAATACGACACTTGCCGTATGTGCCGACTGGGGCTCTCCCCCTAAGCTGATCCCACCCCAAGGACGCAGTTCGAAGGATCATGGAGAGACCCAGGGCACGTTCGAGTCGTCGTGCCCGCTTCCGACAGCCGCTGTGGCTGTCGCCCGTTCGATCTCCTGAGCGCCGCTGCTACGGCAGCCTTCTCCTCGTCCCCCAGCCTTCCGTCGTACCGGGCATCTGTCTGCTCGGCGCCTTGCGGTGGGCGATCCCAACCCCGAGGAGAGGTTCGACGATGTCCCTGCCAGGATGTGCATCCATGATCGGTAGCGCACTGCGCACGATCGCCCGCTGTTCCCTTTTGCTGTGCGCTGCTTTGTGGGCCGGCGCTGGCAATGCCGCTGGGCCGGATGCGGTGGTCGAGAACGCCGTGCGCCAGGCCGATCGCCTGCAGCGCGACTCGATCGAGCGCCTGCAGCAGCAACAGCAGCAGGACCGCACTTCCGCCGAGCCGCCCACGCACCTTCAGGTGTCGCCCGATAAGCCACGCGAGCTGCCCGCAGGGCCCTGCCGGGAGGTTCGGGATATCCAGGTCCGCGGTGCAACGCTGATCCGCTCCGCGAGTATCGATCTGCTGGTAAAACCCTACGAGGGCAAGTGTCTGGGCGTGCGTGAGATCGAGCACGTACTGTCAGCCGTCACCGCCGCGTATATCGCCAAAGGCTACGTGGCGGCACGGGCCTACCTGCCCGCGCAGGACCTTTCCACTGGTACGCTGACGGTGAATGTGGAGGAGGGCCGGGTCGAGGCAATCCGGGTTGAGGACGGCGGCGCCGGCTCGATCTCGATTCCCAACGTCGCTCCGGGCGTGATCGGCGAGCCGCTGAACCTGCGCGATCTGGAACAGGCGCTGGACCAGATCAACCGTTTGTCCTCCAACGACGCGGTGATGGACATCGCCCCAGGCAGTTCGCCGGGCGATAGCGTGGTGCTGTTCAGCAATCATCCGGTGCGACCGGCACGGCTCAACCTGACCTACGACAACTACGGGCAGGACTCCACCGGGCAGAACCAGGCAGGCGCCAACCTGGCACTGGACAACCCGTTGGGCTTCAACGATTTCCTCAGCCTCACCCATCGCCGTGCCGTGCCCTATGACGCTGGCAGCCGCGCTTCGTACCTGAGCAACCTGAGCTACGTGGTGCCGTTCGGCTATACCACGGTCAGTTTCAACGCCTCCGACACCCATTACGCCAGCCACATCCGCACGGCAGGCGGCACCCGGCTGCGCACCAGCGGTGACTCCAGCTTCTACTCGCTGCGCACGGACTACCTGGCCTGGCGTGGACAGCAGTCCTTGTGGAATCTCTCCGCGACGCTGACCCGCAAGGACTTCAAGAACTACCTGGAGGACATCTACCTGGACGTCAGCAGCCGCAAGCTGACCGTGCTGGATCTGGATTCGTCCTTCACCACCCAGTTGCTCGGCGGCTCGTTCACGGTGAATGGCGGCATTTCTCGCGGCCTGAAGCTGTTCGACGCGCTGGACGACCCATCCGGGCTGCCGGACTACGCGCCCCGTGCGCAGTTCACCGCGTTCAAATACGGGGCCAACTGGTACCGGCCGTTCCTGATGCTGGGGCAGTCGTGGAGTTTCACCTCGCAATTCGCCGGGCAGAAGGCGCAGGACGTGCTCTACGGCTCCGAGCAGATGCTCGTCGGTAGCCTCTACAGCGTGCGTGGTTTCGATGACCAGAGCTTGTCGGGCGACAACGGCTGGTTCCTGCGCAACCAGCTCAACCTGCACCGTACCTTCGCCGTGCGCCAGGGGTTGGCCGGGCAGATCCGCCCCTACGTGGCGCTCGATCACGGCAAGGTGTGGAACCGCGAACCCGGCCTGCCACAAGGCGAGTTGACCGGCGCTGCCCTTGGCGTCAGCACCACCCTGGGGGTGTTCAACCTCGATGTCTTCCACGCCTGGCCCCTCGAGAAGCCGGACTTCCTCGATCGTCCCAGCGATTCCACCTACTTCAGCGCCAGCCTGACCTTCTGAGGGAACAGCCATCATGAACCATGTCTTTCGAGTGATCTGGAGCTTGAGCCGCAATGCCTTCGTCGTCGCCTCGGAGCACGCCTGTTCCCACGGCAAGCGCGGCGCTGCCGGCGCGGGAAGCGCAGGAACGGGAAGCAGGATCGGAGTGTTTGTCCTGGGCAGCCTGTCTGCCGCGCTTTATGCGCAGTCGGCATTGGCCGGTGGCGCGCAGAGCGCCGACGGCAACACCCAGGTCTATCGTGCAGGCAACGGCGTGCAGGTCATCGACATCGCCGCCGGCAATGCTGCCGGCGTCTCGCACAACCGCTACATCCAGTACAACGTCGACCCCAGCGGCCAGGTACTCAACAACAACTCCGCAAAGACCGGCGCTGGCGCTCTGCAATCGCAACTGGCAGGTCAGGTGATGCCAAACCTCAACCTGAACGATCAGGCGCGGGTCATCCTCAACGAGGTGGTGGCGAACAACCGTTCCAGTCTGCAAGGCTATACCGAAGTGCTCGGCGGCGAGGCCGACGTGATAGTCGCCAACCCCTATGGCATCACCTGCGCCGGCTGCGGTTTCATCAACAGCGACCGCGCCACCCTTACTACCGGCCAGCCCGTGCTCGGCGCGGACGGCTCGGTGAGCGGCTTCCAGGTCAACCGTGGCGACATCCTCATCACTGGCAAGGGCCTCGATGGTCAGCGCCAGGACGTGCTCGACCTGGTGGCGCGCAATGTTCTTATCGATGGTCAGGTGAACGGCAAGGACGTCAGCGTCGTCGCGGGTAGCAACCGCTTCAACTACGCCGATCGCTCGGTCACTGCCCAGGCGGCGGACGGCAACAAGCCGGCCTACGCCATCGATTCCACGGCGCTGGGTGGCATGTACGCCAACCGCATCCGGCTGCTCGCGACCGAAGACGGCGTCGGAGTCCGCATGCGCGGCGAGGCCGCAAGCGCCAGCGACTTCACCCTCAGTGCTTCAGGACGGATCGAGCTCAACGGGCGGGTCAGCGCGGAGCAGAACCTGGCGGTGAAATATGCCGGCAGCCAGGCGGATGGCAACGCCGTGCAACTCAATGGCGGCAACGCCGAGCTCAGCGCGAAGGGCGATATCGCACTCGATGCGGGCGGCGGTGGTGTCAGCCTGACCGCTGGCAAATTGACGGCCGATCGCGACCTCGGTGTCAGCGCCGGCAGCCTGCTGGACAGCTCCACCGGGCAGAGCCGCTTTGCCGGCCGCAATTTGCGCCTGAGCATCAGCGGCAATGCTGCGGTGGACGGCTCCGCCTGGGGCGCCGGTGATGCGTCGACCCTGCGTTTGGGCAGTCTTCAAATAGGCGCCAAGGGTGCGAACCTGTATGCCGGCGGTAGCCTCGATCTGCACGGCCGGGGCGACGTGAACCTGGGGGCGGCGTCCCTGAACGCCGGCAGCCGCGCTCAACTGGTCTCGGAGACCGGCAGCCTGAGTAGCGCAGGGCAAGTGAAGGCGCAGAAGGGCCTGAGCCTGGATGCGGCCGGGCAGGTGGAGAACGCCGGGCAGATGCTCAGCGGTGGCGATCTCGACCTGCAAGGTGCCGGCTTGAGCAACAGCGGCACCGTGCAGGCGGCAGGCGCGCTGCGGCTGGGCACCGCGGCGCGCGAGTTGAATCTGGACAACCGGGCAGGCGGCCAACTGTTGGGCGATACCCTGACGGTCCAGGCTGGCACGCTGAGCAACCTGGGTACGCTGCAAGCGAGCCAGGGCAGTGAGATCAGTGCGCGGAGCCTGAGCAACCAGGGCAAGGTGCTCGGCTCGACAGTGGCTGGCAAAGACACGCGGATTCGCGTAAACGGCGCGCTGGTCAACCAGGGCTCGGTACAGTCGGCCGGGGCGTTGCGTATCGACGCCGATGGGGTGCTCGGCAACAGCGGCAAACTGCTTGCGCTCGATGGCGCGCACGGTGGTAGCAATGGTGTGCTGGAAGTGAGCGCACAGCGAGTCGACAACAGTGGAGTGCTGGATGCCGGCGGCGACCTGAGCGCCACCGCGCGTGCGTCAGGGACCGACAGCTTCGTCAACAGCGGCAAGCTGCAAAGCGCTGGCAACCTGCGCCTGGATGTAGGCGGTGCGCTGAGCAATGCTGCCGGCGCCCAGATCATCGCCGATGGCGCACTGAGTGTGACCTCGGCATTGGGCGACTTCGGCTTGGGCAACCTTGGCCTGTTGCAAGGACGCGCCGGCCTGTCCGTTGGAGAGCTGAACCGCCGGGTCGCTTTGCTCAACGACGGCCAGATGCTGAGCGGCGGTCGTCTCGTGCTTGTGGGATCGACCTTGGATAACCGCGGCTCGATCCAGGCGGGGACGGGTACGCAAGTCACCGCGAACAGCCTGCTCAATACGGGAACCGGCAAGCTACTGGCGTCCACCGTGGCGGGCAGCCAGGACAACTTCAGCCTGGGCAGCTTCGATAACCAGGGCCAACTGCAATCGGCCGGCAGCCTGAACATCACCACCAGCGACGTGCTACAGAACAGCGGCACGCTGTGGGCGCAGCACGCCTCGGGCAGCCTGCTGCTCAAGGGCAAGGCGGTGGATAACCGCGGCAACGTCGAAGGCGCGGGTGCCACGACGCTGATCAGCACTGGGTTGCTGAGCAACAGCGGGCAGGTGCACAGCGCGGGTGACCTGGCATTGGACGGCACGGGCGGGATCGACAATACCGGCAAGCTGCTGGGGGAGCGCAATCTCAGCCTGGATACCTCCGAAACCGCCACTCTCAGCAACAGCGGGCGTATCCAGGCTGCCGGCAACCTGCGCATCGGCGACATCGGCGCACAGTTCGCTGTGCTGAACAATGGCCTGTCCGGGATATTGCTGGCGGGCCAGGCACTGAGCCTGTCTGGCAATGAGTTGAACAACCAGGGCAAGGTCAGCGCAGCGGGCACGATCACCGCGCAATTGAACTCGCTGACCAACGGCGCTGCGACCAACTACAACGCCGCGATTGTCGCCGGAGGCTCCACCGGCGACAGCCAGTTCACTCTTGGCGATGGGCTGGACAACTACGGCGCCATTCACGCCAACGCCAACCTCAATCTGAACGCCCGTCGTATCAACAACCACAAAACTGGTGGGCTGTCGTCCCTGGGTGAGCTTGCTCTGAGAGCCTCCAGCGGTGCGATCGACAACGACGGTGCGCTGTATGCCGGGCAATGGTTGTGGTTGAACGCCAGCGAAGGGGGGATCTACAACCGTGTCGGCGGCACAGTCGACAGCAGTGGCGGCGTTACCAGCAGCAGTTACGACTTCGTCAACAACAGCTCGCTGGTGGCACAGGGCGACATCTCCATCAGCGTTGTCCGTAGCTTCATAAACGAAACCACGCTGGCCGACGGACAATCCATCAGCAAGGCGCTGGGGGGCGTAGAGAACGTTCGTAACCGCGACTCCTGGAAGATTGCCAACGAGGGCGCTCTCGACAAGGGGATAAATGCCTGGGTCTACGAAGAAGATTTCACTCGGCGCGAGCATTTGGTGGGAATCAGCGAGGACGCGCTGCGGGCGTTGCCCAAGGCGGGGATCATTGCCACGGGTGCTGGATCGCAGCTGAGCATCAACTACGGTAGTTCCGGTCTCAACAAGATCGCCGTGCTTTCGGCAAGCAACGTCTCGATTGGCGGCACGGGCACGTTCACCAACGAGGACATGACCCTCTATTCATTCGACTACACCCGGCGCTGGATTCGGGTTGACGATGAGAAGTCTTCGGCGGATGACCACTTCGTTACCTGGGCCAGGACCGATCCCAGTCGTGATAGCTGGGACGGTGACCCGGATGACGATGACAATGACCTGTGGGATTGGAACCCCGGTTGGGGCTGGACTCGCAGCGAGGAGATGTCCGGCGGCAGCTTCCCTTCGGAGCTGGAAAGCTGGGCCCAGCAGGCCTCGATCGCCGGGGCTGTGCGCAAAGGGTCCGCCAGTACCGTGGGTAGTTTCGGTGCCGGGATCTTTGCGAGCAGTTTCCACTTCACCTCGGGCACCTTGAACAACGCCGGTTCTCCCTATGCCAGCGACACCAGCAAGGTTGCCCAGAGCGGCCTGATCTCCGGCTCCGTCAAGACCCGAGGGAGTACAGGGGAGGGCAGCGAAGAGGCCAAGGGAATCGGCTCGCTGGAAGCCATCGAAGCCGCTGCGAGGCTGGGGATCGTCGCTGGCGGCCCCTTGTCCTTCGCCTCGCTTGACCTGCGGTTGCCGAGCAACCCCAACGGTTACTTCGTGATTAGCCGCGCATCGGACGCCGGCTACCTGATCGAGACCAACCCACTGTTCGCCGTGGGCTCTGCGTACCTGGGCTCGGATTACCTGGCGCGGCTTTACGGCTACGACACGGATGCCCTGCAGAGGCGCCTGGGCGATGCCGATTACGAGGCCTACCTGATCCGCCAGCAACTGATCCGGCAAGTCGGCAGCAACGTCATCCACGGCTACGCCAACGAAGCCGAACAGATGAAACAGATGATGGACCAGACCTACGCCCAGAGCGGAGCACTGGGGCTGGAATTCGGCAAGGCGCTGACGGCCGAGCAGGCATCCGCGCTGACCCAGGACATCGTCTGGATGGAGGAAGTCCAGGTGGGTGGCCAGAAGGTGCTGGCGCCGCGCGTCTACCTCGCGGCGAACACCATCGCCGCGGTTGCCACGGGGGCCGTGATTGCCGCCAATGACGTCAACATCGGCGGCTCCGGTCTGAACAACACCGGCGGCACCATTGCGGGCAGCAACCGCCTGACGGTGAATACCAGCGGCGATATCAACAACACCAGTGGCACTTTGCGCGGCGGCGACGTCAGCCTGACGTCCAGCCAGGGCAGCATTCGCAACCAGACCCTGGCCGAGCAGAGCGGCGACAGCCATACCGCTTCGACGAATATCGGCAACACGGCGAGTATCGAATCGACTGGCAACCTGGCGATGAACGCGGCCAAGGACATCGCCGTCACCGGCGGCAATGTAACGGCGCAAGGCAACGCCTCGCTGACTGCCGGAGAGAATGTCACCTTCGAGACCCTTGTCGACCACACGGCCAGCACCACTGGCTATGTCGCACCGGAGCACAGCGGCGGCAACGCCTGGGGATCGCAGACCACCACCCGCGATCAGCACATCGGCTCCACGTTGAACAGCGGCGGCAACCTGGCGATCACGAGTGGCGGGGATAC
Source organism: Pseudomonas sp. NPDC086581 (assembly GCF_044746165.1). Classification (NCBI taxonomy): domain Bacteria; kingdom Pseudomonadati; phylum Pseudomonadota; class Gammaproteobacteria; order Pseudomonadales; family Pseudomonadaceae; genus Pseudomonas; species Pseudomonas sp. NPDC086581. The sequence goes on from NZ_JBIVBR010000005.1 coordinate 278,980, forward strand.
CACCATTGCCGGCTCGAAGGTCGGTGCGGGAGGCGATCTGGCCGTGAGCACTGGCGGCGACTTCAGCGTCGAGGCCCGCCAGGACAGCCAATCCACCCAGACCACCAGCCATGAGTCAGGGCTGGGCGTAGGTGGCGGGATAGCGGGCCACGAGACCATTACCACCGACGACTTCAAGGGGACCAACGCCGGGTCCGGTATCACCGTCGGTGGCAACGCCAGCGTGGACTCCAAGGGCAGCATGACCCTGCAGGGGTCATCGATGAAGGTGGCGGGTGATGCCGACATCGATGCCACCCAGGGCATCAACGTGCTCGATGGGATGGATGAGGAGCGCCACAGCAAGACCACCGAGACGACCACCTTCCTCAAGGTTGGCGGTTCGGGCAGTGCCTCGTCCGGTTCGGGCACCGGCGCGCACGCCGGCGTCGAGGGACGCAAGGCTTCGGCGGGCGCCCAGGCGTCGGCGGATGCGCAAGCCTCCGGCAGTGGCGATCTGAAGTTCTCCGAACACACCACCACCACCAGCAACTCCGGCTCGCGCACCAGCGTAGGCTCGACCTTGCGGGCCGGCGGCGACTTGCGCGCCAGTACCGATGGGACGCTGAAGGTGCAAGGCTCGACAGTGGAATCGGGCAAGGACATGACACTGGCGGCCGGCAATACCGAAGTGCTGGCCGGCCGCAATGAAACCTGGAGCAACAGCAGCACCTCCCGCCAATCCACCGGGGTCTTCAGCGATGGCAGCGCACAGGCTGAAGCCCAGGCGAGCGCCGAGGGGCAGGCCGGTGTACCCGCTGGTGCCAGGACCGGTGCCCAGGCCGGAGCCTCGACCAGCGCCGAGGGCACCGCGACCATCGGTGTACGCTCCGAGCACGACAGCAGCTCGGACTACGCGCTGCGCAACAGCGGTTCGACGCTCAGGTCCGGCGGTGACCTGAGCCTCAACAGCCAGGGGAATGCCACCTTCGTCGGGGCGCATGTGGAGTCCGGTGGCGACATGAACATCGCCGCGAAGAACATCGACAACCGCGCCGCGCAGGACATCGACGAACACTCCAGCGACCATTCCTCGCAAACGGCGGGCGTCTACTTTGGCGGTGATGCCAGCGCCCAGGCGTCTGCTGGCGCGCACGGCAAGGTGGGTACCACCGGTGCCGGCGCCAAGGCCGAGGCCAGCGTCGGCGGCGAGGCCAACGGGAGTGCCGGGCTGCGTTACCAGAGCGAGGAAAGCAGCCAAACCAGCGGTTCGGTGACTCAGGTGACCTCCAGCTTCAAGGCCGGCGGCAATCTCACCCGCACCGCCACGGACACCATCACTGACCAGGGCACCCAACTGGAGGCCGGCGGCGATATCAATCAGTCCGCACGGGAAATCCGTGATCTGGCTGTGAGCGATAGCCAGTACAGCAGCAGCGATGGTAGCCACCATGAGGCTCGGGCCGGCGTTGGCGCGAGTGCCGGCGCGGAGGCCGCCGCCGGGGCCAATCACAAGGGTGAGACTCAGGCCGGCGCGGGTGCCAGCGCGGGTATCGGCCTGCGCGCCAGCTATGAGGGTGGTAGCGAAAGCGCCGAGCAGCGCGATACCCAGGCGGTGACGACGCGCTACAAGGCGGGCGGCAACATCAATTCCAGCTCCAGCGGCGCCACCCAACTGATCGGGACGCAGATGCAGGCCGGCCGCGATGTCAATCTGCAGGCGGGCAGCCTCGATTACCAGTCTGCCCGCAACACCAGCAGCAGCGAGAGCCATTCGCAGAGCACCAATGCCGAGCTCAAGGTGGATGTGGTGGGCAAGGCCGGCGGCGAGATGACCGCCGGCCACAGCCAGTCGCAGTCCGGCTCAAGCAGCAGCACGGCGCAGGTTGGTGGCATCGCCGTAGGCGGCAACATCAACATCCGCACCCAGGGCGACACCACCCTGGAGGGCACCCAATTGGCGGCCGGCAACGGTGCGAGCATCGATGCCGGCGGCAACGTCAACTTCAAGGCTGCCCACGACACCGCCGAGAGCCAGTCCAGCTCCACCAGCGTCGAGGTCGGCGGCAGCACGGAGCGGGCGGGCAGCTCCTCGGCCAGCGGTGGATTCACCCACGATGAGTCCAGCGACCAGAGTGATGTGGCACGCAGTGGCAGCATCAAGGCCGGCAATGGCGGTATCAGTATCCGCAGTGGCGGCGACAGCAAATTCGAGGGCACTCGACTGAGCACCGCCGGGGATACCGATATCGCTGCGGGCGGCAACGTTCGCCTGGGGGCCAGCACCGGCACCGAGAGCGGCGATGGCAAGCGCCTGGAACTGTCCGGTGGCATGGAAACCAACGCGGCCGGTGCCAAGAAGAAGGGGAGCTTGGGCGCCGGCGAATCGACCACCGATCGCGCAGCATCCAGCGGCACGGTGATCCAGTCGGGGGGCAGCACGCGAATCTCCGGCGGTACCGTGGTGGACCAGCAGGCGACCATCGAGTCCGGCCAGGGCACACAGATCAGCGGGACGCTGGTGAAGGCCGGCGCTGACGATCACGACAACGGCGACGAGCGCCAACTCAACTTGAAGATGAACCAGGACCCGAAAGACAGTCCGGCAGCGGACGCTTCGGCTCACCCCCAGGCTGCCACCAGCCTTCCGGTGCCCGGTGGCGCGACTGCCGGTACTGCAGCGATGCTCAAGCCGCCGGCCCAGAGCGTGCCCGGTCAGATTGATAGCGTCAGGGCGAACGCGGCGATGGTGCAGCCGTTGGACCTTACTGGGTTGCTTAAGGATGCCTCGCCGCAACTGTTGGAGGATTTCCTGAAAACCAAGCAGCAGACTGATGCGGAGAATGCTGCCTTCATCGCGCAGAAACAGCAGGAAATGGCTGGCGTACTCGGCGGCGATAGTTCGGCTGAGCTCGCGGTGGCTGAGCAACGTGTGACCGACTTGATTGACCAAGCGGCGAGAACTGCCAAAGGCAATCGGGATACCGCGCAGTTGAATACGCTTATCGAACAGGCACAGAAGAGACAGACCGGCACGCCGGATCTGACCCAGAGTCGCCCGCTGGAGCCGAGCGATGCGGGCGCGCGGGAGCAGGCGCAGCAGAAGCTGGAAGCTGCTTTGAAGGCGCAGGCCGGTGCCGCCGCTGATGCGAGAAGTGAGCAGATGAAGAAGCTTCAGGCGCAGAAGGAGGCGGTGCTCAAGGCAACACAACAGTCCACCGGCAAGCCCGCCGAGAGTGCCGCTTCGGCATCGCCAGCCGCTCTGGCCAGCGTGGCGCAGACTGGCCTGGGGGCGGCGGCAGGACTGTCAGCCCTCGGCGGCGCGGCGCGCATTGACGCCCAGCAGCAATTCCAGGACGCCATGAATCAGGCCGACGCTACCGTCATGCAGGCTGAAGGTGAGGTGAGCCCGCAGCAGGGCCAGATGCAAGCACAGGCGCGGCAACTGGTGGCCGAGTTTAAGGCTTCCGGCGATCAGCAGGTCGCTGCTCAGCTTCTGACACTGTTGGCGTCGATGGCCAACGGCGACGGCAGTGATAGCGCTTTGCAGGCGCGGGCCGCTGCTGCCAAGCCCGCACAGAGCGACCCTGCCATATCGCCGCCGGCGAGCAGCAATGCCGGCAGCGTTGGAGCCGCGGGCAATGGAACTCAGGCTTCGCTTCAGAGCGTTTCGGATCTGAGTCTCGAGGATATGCAGAAGCAGGTGCAGGATCAGCGGGATCGGCAGCTGGCCGCCCAGCTGAAGAGCCAGGTGGCCGCGATTCAGCAAGCAAACAGCGAGATTGCCGCCCGCAACCAGACACTGGGTGCGCTGAGCCAGGCGCAGCAGATACTTCAGCAATTGTCGGGGACAACGGGGACTGATGGACTGAAGCAGGCGCAGGAGCGGATAGGCCAATTGGCCGCGCAGCACCCGAACGATCAGGCGACACAGCAGGCGTTGCAACAGGTCCAGCAGATGCTCACCCAGAGCCAGGCCGTCAATCGGCCAGCGGCCGTGGTACTGCGGGAGGTCGGGGCCTCGGTCGGGAAGCTGGTCGATCAGGGCAAGGCCAATGTCGATCAGAAGAGCAGTCAGCAGCAAATGGATATGTCGAGACTGCAGGAACTTACCAACAAAAGAAACGCGTCCATGTCCGTAATGACCGAATCCATGAAGAAAGCGGAAGCCTCCCGCTCCGAGACAGTGCGACAAATGCGCTGAGTTGACACCCACGCGCGCCTGATCGACAAAGGGCCTTTTATGGAGGACTGGCCATGCTACTTCAGGCGCGCGCATCGACCCTGCTGATCATCGACATTCAGGAACGCCTGTTCCCGGCGATTCACGACACTGAATCGGTGCTGGAACACAGCGGCTGGCTGCTGGCCATCGCGCGGCGTCTGGGTGTGCCGGTGCTGGCCACCGAGCAGTACCCGAAGGGGCTTGGGCCGACCGTGCCGGAGCTGCGCGATGAGCTTCGAGATGGCGAAGTACTGGAGAAAATCGCCTTCTCCGCCGTCGCTGATCCCGGCTTGTCGCAGTTGCCTGGCGGTGATCGCCGGCAGTTCGTGGTGTGCGGCACCGAGGCCCACGTTTGCGTACTGCAGACGGTGCTGGGCCTGCTGGCCGAGGACCGCGAGGTGTTTGTCGTGGCAGAGGCCGTTGGCTCCCGTCGCCCGCAGGACAAGGCGCTGGCGCTGGAACGGATGCGTCAGGCGGGCGCGGTGATCGTCTCGCGGGAGATGGTCGCCTTCGAGTGGATGGAGCGTGCGGGGACGGAAGTCTTCCGCGAGATCAGCAAGCAGTTCATTCGCTGATCGGTTCAACCTTCAGCGGGTGACGAATAGCCGGTCGCCGAGGAAGTCGAGGAATACCCGCAGTTTCAGCGACATGCGCCGGCCCGCCGGCCACAGCGCGTGGAAGCTGCCCAGGTGTGTGGTGTTTTCGCTCAGCACCTGCACCAGCCGGCCGTCGTTCAGCGCGCTGCGCACCGCAAAGTCGGGCAGGCAGGCGATGCCCATGCCCTGGCTGGCGACATTGATCAGCATGTCGGCGGTGTTGCAGATCAGCCCGCCGTCCAGGCGTGGTTCTGCTTCGCCGGGGGCGAGTTGCAGCGGCCAGCGCTGCACCAGCCCGCTGCTCGGGTAGCGGTAGTGCAGGCACAGGTGCTGGGTGAGGTCCGCCGGACGCCGCGGCCTGCCGTACTGGCGCAGGTAGCCGGGCGAGGCGACCAGCAGCAGGCTGAAATCGCCCAGCTTGCGCGCCTTGAGCCGCGAGTCGCGCAGCTCGCCACCGCGCACCACGAGATCGAAGCCTTCTTCGATGACGTCCACCAGCCGGTCGGTGAAGTCGATGTCCAGCTGGATGCGCGGGTAGCAGCGGAGGAATTCCGGCAGCACCTGCGGCAGCAGCCCAGCCACCAGCGGCATGCTGATCTTCAGTCGGCCGCGAGCCTGCTGGGTGGACAGCGCCAGTTCCTGCTCCGCTGCTTCCAGCTCATCGAGGATGCGCCGGCAACGTTCGAGGAACAGCTGGCCTTCGTTGGAGAGGCTCAGGCTGCGGGTGCTGCGATGGAACAGGCGCACGCCCAGGCGCTCTTCGAGGCGCGCGATGCTCTTGCCCACCGCCGAGGCGGAGAGGCCGAGCAGGCGCGCGGCCTGGGCGAAGCTCAGGGTGTCGGCCACCTGGAGGAAGACACGCAGACCGTTGAGGCTGTCCATGGACAGGTATCCGTGCGGGCGGGCAGCTATTGTGCCGCGTGATGGGTAATCGATTGCGGACGCTGATGTCCGTTATGTTCGGAATCCTAGCCTGTTTTTCCTCAATGTCGGGTTGATTAGCGTGGCACGGGTCTTCCTTGATTGATTACGGACCTGCCATGAGCCCTTCCCACGACCTCCCCGAAAACCGATCCGAGGCCTCGCGCTGGCTGCTGTTGCTCGCCGCCAGCCTGACGGCGGTGCTGATTCCCCTGTGCTTCACTGGCCCGGCCGTGGTGCTGCCGGCCATTGCCCATGAGCTGGGCGGCTCGGCGGTGGCGCTGAACTGGATCGTCAACGGCTACGTGCTGGCCTACGGCGCGGCGATGATGGCGGCCGGCAGCCTGGCGGACGTTTACGGGCGCAAGCGCATCTGGCTGGTCGGCCTGGCGCTGTTCTGCGTGACCACCCTGGCGATCCCCCTGGCCGGCTCGGTGGCGGCCATCGACGTGCTGCGCCTGGTGCAGGGCGCGGGTGGCTCGGCGGCCTTCGCCGCCGCCATGGCGGCGCTGGCGCAGGAGTTCGACGGGCCGATCCGCACGCGGGTGTTCAGCCTGCTGGGCACCACCTTTGGCGTCGGCCTGGCGTTCGGTCCACTGCTCGCCGGTTGGCTCACCGACGGGCCGGGCTGGCGCTGGGTGTTCCTGGTACCGGCGGTCTGCGCGCTGGCCTCGGTGCCGGTGGTCGTGCGCTACTGCCGCGAGACGCGCGACCCGCAGGCGCGCGGCCTGGACTGGTCCGGCGCGCTGAGCTTCACCGCCGCGCTCAGCCTGTTTACCTATGGCCTGCTGCTGGCGCCGGAGCAGGGCTGGGCTAGCTTCCCGGTAATCGCCACGCTGGTGCTGAGCGGCGTATTGCTGGTCGTGTTCGTTGCCGTCGAGCGTCGTGTGGAGCGGCCGTTGCTGGACTTGTCGCTGTTCAGCCAGTGGCGTTTCGTCGGTGTGCAACTTCTGGGCGCATCGCCGGCGTTCGCTTACGTGGTACTGATCGTGCTGCTGCCGGGGCGCTTCATCGGTATCGAGGGGCAGGGCGCGCTGCAGGCCGGCTGGACCATGCTGGCGCTGTCGGTGCCGCTGTTGGTGGTGCCCTTCCTGGCGGCGCTGCTGGCGAAACACTTCAGTGCTGGCAGCCTCTCGGCGATCGGCCTGCTGATCGTCGCGGGAGGCTTGCTCTGGCTGGCGCGCAACCTGGAGGTGGGTATTGCGCCGGATGCACCGCTGCTGGTGATCGGCATCGGTATCGGCCTGCCCTGGGGGCTGATGGACGGTCTGGCGGTGAGCGTGGTCGAGCGCGAACGTGCTGGCATGGCGACGGGTATCTTCAACACCGTGCGGGTGTCCGCCGATGCGGTGGCCATCGCCGTGGTCGGCGCCTTGCTGGCGACCCTGATCGCGGCGCAACTGGAGCCACTGGGTCTGGCCACGGCGGAGCGTTTGATGAGCGCCAACCAGCTGGCCATCGGCAACCTGGCGGCCGTGGTCGAGCAGTTGCCGCAGCTGGCGCCAGAGCAACTGCGCAGCGATTACGTCGCGGTGTTCAGCCGGGTGCTGGAGCTTCTGGCGGGCGTGACCTTCATGGTCGCCGGGCTGGTGTTCCTGCTGCTGGGTCGGGAACGCGCGCCGGTACTCGCCGCCGAGACTTGAGCGCGTTGGCGGCGCATAACGCGTGCCGCATTATGCGCCCTACGGTTGTGCTTGGCGCGAGGCGTAGGGCGGATAACCGCTTGCGGTTATCCGCCGAACCGTTGTCCGCGGGATGGCGGTGTGAATCAGTAGCGGCGGTGTTCCGGTTCGAGGAAGGTCCAGGCGACGAAGCGGCTCTGCTTCTGTCCCTGAGCCATGTCTACGGTGCGGATGGAGAGGGCGCCGGCCTTCTTCAGTGCGCGGCGGAAGTCGTCCAGGTTGCCGGCTTTGGACACCAGCGAGCTGAACCAGCGGACCTGCTGGCCGACCTCGGCGCTTTCCGCCGCCAGCTTGCGCAGGAAGGCGATCTCGCCGCCTTCGCACCACAGCTCGTTGCTCTGCCCGCCGAAATTCAGCTTGGGCAGCTGGCGCGACGGGTCGAGCTTGCCGAGGTTCTTCCATTTGCGCCGGCTGCCGCTGCTGGCTTCGTCGGGCGAGGAGTGGAAGGGCGGGTTGCACAGGGTCGCGTCGAAGCGCTCGTCGGCGCCGAGCAGGCCACGGAAGATGTGCTTGGGCTCGTGCTGCTGGCGCAGCTCGATAGCCTCGGCGAGGCCCGGATTGCCGTTGACGATGGCATGGGCGGAGGCCAGGGCGGCCGGCTCGATGTCCGAGCCGAGGAAGCGCCAGCCGTAGTCGCGGTGACCGATCAGCGGGTAGATGCAGTTGGCGCCAACGCCGATGTCCAGCACGCGCACTTCGGGCCCGCGCGGCACGCCGCCGCCGTTTTCCTCGGCGAGCAGGTCGGCCAGGTAGTGCACGTAGTCTGCGCGGCCAGGGATCGGCGGGCAGAGGAAGCCGGCGGGGATGTCCCACTGACCGATGCCGTACTGCGCTTTCAGCAGCGCGCGGTTGAACACGCGCACCGCCTCGGGGCTGGCGAAATCGATGCTCGGCTTGCCGTAGGGGTTGGTGATGACGAAGCGACCCAGCTCCGGGCAGCCCTCGATCAGCGCCGGGAAGTCGTAATGCCCCTGGTGGCGGTTGCGCGGGTGCAGCAGGTTCGGTCGCTTGGCGGCAGGGTCGCGCAGGGCCTGCGCAGGCTTTGCCTGGGCGGCGGGGCGTTTGGGCGGTCTGGGTGCTTTCGACATGAGGGTGCGCGGGGCTGGGAGGCGGTGGGCGATTTTCCCACAGATGGGCGCGTCAGCCGAGCAGCACGTTGCCCAGGCGGTCGAACAGCAGGCAGCAGAGCAGCAGCGGAATCGGCAGGCCGAGCAGGGTGCCGAGCATGTAGGGCCAGAAACCGATGCCCGACAGAGCCAGGCTGTAGTTCAGCGTCGGCGAGGTGATGAAGGCGTGGCGCAGCAGGAACACGCTGCTCGCCGGGCGCTGGTCGAGGTGGCTGAACACCGCGCGGGTGAGCTTGTTGTTCAGCAGGCGCAGGCCATTGCCGCCGACGGCGCGCACGATCAGGAAGGTGAAGCCGCAGGAGAATACCGCCGCGCAGTAGGTGATCAGCCCACCCCATAGCTTGCCCATGGCCAGCACGGCGGCGGCGAGGAACAGCAGGCCGGGGATGTGCAGCAGGTTGCCCAGGGCGAACAGCCCGACGAACAGCAGCAGGCCGCGCAGGCGGTGGTCGGTCAGCTCGTTGCGCAGGTAGTCGAGGCTGAACTCCTCGTGCAGCCCGCTGGCGCGGTACAGCAGCACCAGCACCACGGCAAAGGCGACCAGCAGGAACAGTCGGCGCAAGCGCCAGAGGGCGGGTGGGACGGCAAGCATACGGGCGGGCTCAGGGGTACTGCAGGATGTCCTTGATCTTCGGCAGGTGCGCGGCGATCCAGCGCGGATCGATGGCGCCCCAGTCGCGGATGCGGTAGTGGCCGGCGTTGTTGCGCTCGCCGTCGTGCTGCTCGAAGGCGCAGTCGATGTCCAGGTCGGCCAGCGCGGCCAGGGTGTCCTGGGCGGTGCGCCGGGGCATGCCGGTGGCGTCCATCAGCGCCGGGACGCTGGTGGCAGTGCCGCTGTCGATCAGCCAGGCGACATACAGGCGGCGGTAGAAACTGCTTTTGGTCTTGCTCACTTCCATCGAGACGATTCCTTGGCGATCTTGTAATGGGCGGCTACAGCGGCAGCAGCCAGGGTACCAGCACAACGCTGACGATCATCACCAGAATCGTGAAGGGTACGCCAACCTTGACGAAATCGGCGAAGCGATAGCGTCCCGGTCCCAGCACCAGGGTGTTCACCGGCGAGGAAATCGGCGTCATGAAGGCGGCCGACGCGGCCAGCGCGACGATCATCGCGAAGGCTTCCGGAGAGGCGCCCAGGGCCTTGGCCGTGGCGATCGCGACCGGCGCCATGAGCACGGCGGTGGCGGTGTTGGAGATGAACAGGCCGATCACCGCGGTCAGCACGAACAGGCTGGCGAGGATGGCGTAGGGCCCGGCGCCGCCAAGGGCGCCGACCAGGCCATTGACCGCCAGGGTGATGCCGCCGGTCTTCTGCAGCGCCAGGGCAAAGGGCAGCATGCCGACGATCAGCAGCAGGCTCTGCCAGTGGATGGAGCGGTAGGCACTGTCCATGTCGATGCAGCGGAACGCGCCCATCAGCAGGCAGGCGATCAGCGCAGCCATGACGTTGGGGACCAGGCCGCTGACCATCAGGATCACCATCACCGCCAGGCTGAACAGCGCATGGGGCGCCTGGCTGGCGGCGGGGGCAGCCTCGTCCACTTCCATCGGCAGGCCGAGCACGAGGAAGTCGCGACCACGGGTCTGCAACTGACGGATGTCCTTCCACGGTCCGACCACCAGCAGCGTGTCGCCGACTTTCAGCTTGGCTTCCAGCAGCCCGTCCACCACGGCTTCGCGGTTGCGGCGCAGGCCGACCACGTTGAGGCCGAACTGGCTGCGGAACTCCAGGTCGAGCACGCTCTTGCCCAGCAGGGCGGACTCCGGGGGCAGGGTCACCTCGGCCATGCCGACCTCATGGGAACGCTCGCTGAAGTAGTCGCCCTGCAGGCTTAGCGGCTCCAGGCCGTACTCGTGGTAGAGGCCCAGCAGGTCGGTGCGCTCGCCGAAGATATCCACCAGCAGCACGTCACCGGCCTGGAGCTGGATGTTGGCGTTGGGGCTGAGGATCTTCATGCGGAAATGCGCGGTGCGCTCGATGGCCACCACGTTGGTGCCGGCGCGGGCGCGCAGCTCCACTTCGCTCAGGCTCATGCCCACCAGCCGTGAATCGTGGCGGATGCGCAGGCGGCGCTCGCGGCCGGCGAGCTGGTAGTCGCGGATCAGGTCGCCCAGGGTGCGACGCTTGACGTTCTGCCCGGCATCGCTGTCGTCATCGCCCAGCCAGCGGCGCGCCACCAGCATGTAGGCGACGCCGAGCACCAGCACCACCAGGCCGAACGGCGTGAAGCTGAAGAAGCCGAAGCCCTTCGAGCCTTCGCGCACCAGCTCGCTGTGGATCACCACGTTGGGCGCGGTGGCGACCAGGGTGAGCATGCCGCTGATCAGCCCGGCGAAGCTCAGCGGCATCATTAGCCGGCGCGGTGATACGTGCAGGCGCGCGGCGATGCTCAGGACCACCGGAATGAAGATGGCGACCACGCCGGTGGAACTCATCACCGAGCCAAGCCCGGCCACGGCGAGCATCAGCAGCACCAGCAGGCGCGTCTCGCTGGCGCCGGCGCGGCGGGTCAGCCATTCGCCGATGCGGTAAGCCACGCCGGTGCGAACCAGGCCTTCGCCGATGACGAACAGCGCGGCGATCAGGATGACGTTGGGATCGGCGAAGCCGGCCAGCGATTCCTGCACGCTGAGGATGCCCGACAGCGGCAGGGCGACCATCACCAGCAGGGCGACCACGTCCATGCGCGGACGGTTGATGACGAACAGCCCGACGGCGGTGGCGAGCAGGGCGAGGACCCAGATCAGTTGCAGACTCATGCGCTTCCCTAGCGATTTCCCGGCGCCATTGTGCCCGCAGGAGCGGGCGCAATGCCTTGACCCGGTGCAGCTTAGCGAAGCCTGCGCTGCTGCGGGGGATGCTTGAAGTCCTCAGGGCAGCCGTGCGACCGGGGTGATCTGCTGTGGATCGGTGCGCAGTTCGATCAGCGCCGGCTTGCCGCTGGCCTGGGCACGCTCGAAGGCGGCGGCGAAATCCTCGGTTCTCTCCACCAGCTCGCCATGGGCACCGAAGGCGCGGGCGAGGGCGACGAAGTCGGGGTTGCGCAGCTCGGTTGCGCTGATGCGGCCGGGGTACTCACGCTCCTGGTGCATGCGGATGGTGCCGAGCATGCCGTTGTTGACCACGATGACGGTCAGCGCCGCGCCGTACTGCACGGCGGTGGCCAGCTCCTGCGGGTACATCATGAAGCAGCCGTCGCCGGCGAAGCACACCACGCTGCGCTGCGGTTCGCGCAGCTTGGCGGCGATGGCGGCAGGGAAGCCGTAGCCCATGGCGCCATTGGTGGGGGCCAGCTGGCTGCGCGGCGCGCGGTAGCGGTAGAAGCGGTGCACCCAGACGGCGTAGTTGCCGGCGCCGTTGCTGACGACCGCGTCATCCGGCAGCGTTTCGTTCAGGTACTGGACGACCTGGGTGAGGTCTACGCCCTGTGGCGGTTCTGCGTTCTGCGGTGGGGTGATGTAGCTGAGGTAATCGGCGCGGGCGGCGGCGGTCCATTCGGCCCAGGGCGTCTCGGCGAGCGGAGCGAGGCCGGCGAGGGCGGCGGCGATCTCCGGCATGCCGGCCTGGATGCTCTGGTCCGCCTGGTAGACGCGGCCCAGCTCGCTGGCGTCAGGGTAGACGTGGATCATTTGCTGCAGCGGGCGCGGGCTCTGGATCAGGGTGTAGCCGGCGGTCGGCGTTTCGCTCAGGCGCGAGCCAAGCACCAGCAGCAGGTCGGCTTCCTGCACGCGGGCGGTGAGCTTGGGCGAGGCGCCGAAGCCGAGCTGGCCGGCGTACTGCTCGTCGCGGTTGTCGATCAGGTCCTGGCGGCGGAACGAGGCCACCAGCGGCAGGCGGTTGGCGCGGGCGAAGGCGCGAACCTGCGCGCAGGCCTGCGGCGTCCAGCCGGTGCCGCCGACGATCAGCAGCGGGCGCCGGGCCTGGCTAAGGCGCTCGCGCAGTTCGGCCAGCGAACCGGCGCTTGGCGCTGCTCGGGTGATCGGCGTCGGCGCTACGTCGGCGACCTGTGCAGAGCCGAACAGCACTTCCTCCGGCAGCCCGATCACCACCGGGCCGGGCCGCCCGGACTGGGCGACGCGGAAGGCGCGGGCGACGATCTCGGGCAGGCGACGGATGTCGTCGACCTCGGTGGCCCACTTGGCCAGGCCGCCGAACATCTGCCGATAGTCCACTTCCTGGAAGGCTTCGCGGCCCTTGAATGCGCTTTCCACCTGGCCGATGAAGAGGATCATCGGCGTCGAGTCCTGCATCGCCGTGTGCACGCCGTTGGCTGCGTGGGTCGCGCCCGGCCCGCGGGTGACGAAGCAGATGCCTGGGCGGCCAGTGAGCTTGCCGTAGGCATCGGCCATGTTCGAGGCGGCGCCTTCGTGGCGGGTGACGATGGTCTGGATGGCGGCCGCGTCATGCAGCGCATCGAGTACCGGCAGGTAGCTTTCGCCGGGAATGCAGTAGACGGTATCCACCGCGTGGCGCAGCAGGGCATCGACGAGGATCTGGCCGCCGTTGCGGGCCGGAGTATCGGACATGGGCGTGGGGTTCCTTGGCAGGGGAGCAGGGTGCAGCTGTGCGCTGATCTTCGGCGAACCGGCGCGGTGATCCAAGCGAGCATTCTTCGCAAGGTCATTCCTCCGGGGAATGAACGGCGGCTCGAGGGAGGTGCATGCCAGAGCGGGCGCGACGACGAACCGCGCTGGCATTTCCCGATGTTTGTCTATGGTTGATGCACGGACGCAGACGCGTCCGCAGGACGATTTTGCTGCAAAAGGAGAACCTCCCATGTACCACCTCTCGTCCCGAGCACTGCTCGCCGGCTTCTTCGCCACCTCCAGCCTGCCCCTGTATGCTGCCCTGCCTTCGGCGCCGGGGTACGTCGATGACAGCGGCTACAGCGCCGCCGCGAAAACCCGCATCCTCCCGGCGATGTTCGAGCAGAAGCTCACCAGCACGAAGTACATCGCCAAGGCCGACAACCCGCTGATCACCCTGGCCGAATCCACCGGCTTCAAGCAGACCTCCGATTATCACCAGACCCGCGCCTGGCTGCAGAAGCTGGCCGATGCCTCCGGCGGCGCCATCATCCTCAGCGACCTGCCGGAGAACAGCGCCACCGGCGAGCCTATGCTGCTGGTGACAGCCAGCCGCGAGGCGGACAAGTCGGCAGCGGGGCTGAACAAGTCCGGCAAGCCGACGATCTTCGTCGAAGCGGAAATCCACCCCGGCGAGGCCAACGGCAAGGACGCCATGTTCATGCTGCTGCGCGACATGACCACCGGCGACAAGCCGCTGGCCGCGCTGCTGGACAAGGTGAACATCCTCTTCATCCCCACCGTGAACATCGACGGCGACCTGCGCCGCAGCCCCTACGGGCGGATCAACCAGAACGGCCCGGAGGTCACCGGCTGGCGCGTGAACGGCCTGAACTACAACCTCAACCGCGACTTCACCAAGCTCGACAGCGCGGAGATCCGCAACGTTGCCTCGGTGTTCAACCAGTACGACCTGAGCTTCTTCGCCGACACCCATTCCACCGACGGCGCCATGTACCCCTACGACAGCTCCTACTGCCACAACGGCAACGGCTGGTCGCCGGCTTCCAGCGAGTGGATGGACAAGGTCATGCGGCCGCCGGTGTACAAGGAGCTGGAAGGCGACGGGCATGTGGTCCACGAGTGCATCAGCTTCAACGACAACCAGGACCCGACCCAGGGCTACTACCCCTATCGCACCGACCTGGCGCGCTTCTCCAACCAGTACGGCGACATCCGCAATGTGCCGTCGATCCTCATCGAGCAGCACGCGCTGCATCCGTATGAAACCCAGGTGCTGGGCAACTACGTGATGCTCAAGGCGATGTTCCAGGTGATCGGCGACAACGCCGATTCGCTGAAACAGGCCATTGGCAAGGACCGCGAACGGCTGGCGGCGCAGAAGGAGGTGATCCTTACCTGGAAGCCGGGCGATGCCCAGCACACGCCGTTCACCGTGGGTGATTACCGCTACGAGGAGTCGCCGATCACCGGCAAGAAAACCATCGTCTGGAGCAACAAGCCCAAGCAGCTGAACGTGCCGGTCACCGACAACTCGGTGCCGGACCTGGTGGTGAAGCGGCCGAAGCAATACGTGGTGCCGGTGCAGTGGAGCGAGGTGATCGCGCGCCTGAAGTCCCACGGCATCCAGATGAAGACCCTGGACAAGGCGACGCCCATCGAGGTGACCCTGTACCGCATGGATAACATCAAGTTGGCCGGTGGCTTCGAGCCTGATCGCGCGGCCACCAACGAGATTCCCGGTTATGAGGGGCATCTGCTGGTCAGTGGCGTCGGCAAACCCTTCCAGCGCCTGCAGACCTACCCGGCAGGCTCGGTGGTGATCGACACCGACCAGCCGCTGGGCGTGCTGGCGGTCAACTTGCTGACGGCGGAAAGTCCGGACTCGTTCTGGTCCTGGGGCTTCTTCAACTCGACCCTGGTGGTGGCCGAGGAGCCGGAGGAATACGTGATGGAGCCGATGGCGCGCAAGATGCTCGCCGAAGACCCGAAGCTGAAGGCCGAGTTCGAGAAGAAGCTCAAGGACGACAAGGCCTTCGCCAAGGACGCCCAGGCACGGCTGCAGTGGTTCTTCGAGCGCACGCCGTTCCATGACGTGAATGCCTACGTGTACCCGGTGGGGGCGGTGTACTGAAGCCCGACCTGCAGAAATGACAACGGCGCCCGAGGGCGCCGTTGTTTTACCGTCCCAGGCCTTAAAGGCTGGCGATCTTCTCGCGCTGCTGGATCAGGTTGGTCACGGCCTGCTCGGCTTCAGCGAGCTTGGCGCGTTCCTTCTCGATCACTTCCGGCGGGGCCTTGGCGACGAAGCCTTCGTTGGACAGCTTGCCGCCCACGCGTTTGACTTCGCCTTCCAAACGCTGGATTTCCTTGTCCAGGCGCGCCATCTCGGCAGCCTTGTCGATCAGGCCGGCCATCGGCACCAGTACCTGCAGGTCGCCGACCAGCGCGGTAGCGGACATCGGCGGCTCTTCGCCTTCGTCCAGCACGCGGATGGTCTCGAGCTTGGCCAGCTTCATCAGCAGCGGCTCGTTGTCGGCCAGGCGGCGGTGGTCCTCGGGGGAGGCGTTGTTCAGCACCAGGTCGATACGCTTGGCCATGGAGATGTTCATCTCGCCGCGGATCTGGCGGATGCCCAGCATCAGGGCCTTGACCCACTCGATGTCGCCTTCGGCGGCGGCGTCGATCTTCGCCTCGTCGGCGATCGGCCAGGGTTGCAGCATCAGGGTGTCACCAGACTTCGCGGCGGCGCCCTTGATGCGCTGCCAGATTTCCTCGGTGATGAACGGCATGAACGGGTGTGCCAGGCGCAGTGCGGTTTCCAGCACGCGCGCCAGGGTGCGGCGGGTGCCGCGCTGGCGCTCGATCGGCGCGTTCTCGTCCCACAGTACCGGCTTGACCAGTTCCAGATACCAGGCGCAGTACTCGTCCCAGATGAACTCGTAGAGGGCCTGGGTGGCCAGGTCGAAGCGGAAGGCGTCGAGCTGACGCGCGACTTCGATCTCGGTGCGCTGCAGGGCGGAGATGATCCAGCGGTCCACCGAGGACAGCTCGACCGGCTCGCCATTCACGCCGGTGTCCTTGCCATCGGTGTTCTCGATGACGAAGTTGGCGGCGTTCCACAGCTTGTTGCAGAAGTTGCGATAGCCCTCGACGCGGCCCATGTCGAACTTGATGTCGCGACCGGTGGAAGCCAGCGAGCAGAAGGTGAAGCGCAGGGCGTCGGTGCCGTAGCTGGCGATGCCTTCGGGGAACTCGGCTTTCGTCTGCTTGGCGATCTTCTCGGCGAGCTTGGGCTGCATCATGCCGCTGGTGCGTTTCTCCAGCAGCTCGTCGAGGGTGATGCCATCGACGATGTCCAGCGGGTCGAGCACGTTGCCCTTGGACTTGGACATCTTCTGGCCCTGGCCGTCGCGCACCAGACCATGGACGTAGACGGTCTTGAACGGGATCTGCGCGGTGCCATCGCCATTCTTGATCAGGTGCATGGTCAGCATGATCATGCGCGCAACCCAGAAGAAGATGATGTCGAAGCCGGTCACCAGCACGTCGGTGGGGTGGAAGGTCTTCAGGTATTCGGTCTGTTCCGGCCAGCCGAGGGTGGAGAAGGTCCACAGGCCCGAGCTGAACCAGGTGTCCAGTACGTCTTCGTCCTGGCGCAGGTTGGCGTCGCCCAGGTTGTGCTTGGCGCGGACTTCGGCTTCGTTGCGGCCGACGTAGACGTTGCCGGCGTCGTCGTACCAGGCCGGGATGCGGTGGCCCCACCACAGCTGACGGCTGATGCACCAGTCCTGGATGTCGCGCATCCAGCTGAAGTACATGTTCTCGTACTGCTTGGGCACGAACTGGATGCGGCCGTCTTCCACGGCGGCGATGGCGGGTTCGGCCAGCGGCTTGGTGGAGACGTACCACTGGTCGGTCAGCCACGGCTCGATGACTGTGCCGGAGCGGTCGCCCTTGGGCACTTTCAGCGCGTGGTCGTCGATCTTCTCCAGCAGGCCGGCGGCTTCGAAGTCGGCAACGATCTGCTTGCGCGCGACAAAGCGGTCGAGACCGGCGTAAGCGGCTGGCAGGCTGGCGTCCAGCTCGGCGTTGACGCTGCCGTCGAGCTTGAACACCTGTGCGACGGCGAGGACGGCGGCGTCCTTGTCGAAGATGTTGATCAGCGGCAGGTCGTGGCGCTTGCCGACTTCATAGTCGTTGAAGTCGTGGGCCGGGGTGATCTTCACGCAGCCGGTGCCGAACTCGCGGTCGACATAGTCGTCGGCGATGATCGGGATACGGCGGCCTACCAGCGGCAGGTCGATGAAGGTGCCGATCAGCGCGGCGTAGCGCTCGTCTTCCGGGTGGACGGCGACGGCGCTGTCACCCAGCATGGTTTCCGGGCGGGTGGTGGCGACGATCAGGTGGTCCTTGCCGTCGGCGGTCTTGTTGCCGTCGGCCAGCGGGTAGCGCAGGTGCCAGAGGTGGCCCTTCTCGTCGTGGTTCTCTACTTCGAGGTCGGAAATGGCGGTGTGGAACTTGGTATCCCAGTTGACCAGGCGCTTGCCGCGGTAGATCAGGCCGTCCTCGTGCAGGCGCACGAAGGCTTCCTTCACGGCGTTGGACAGGCCTTCGTCCATGGTGAAGCGCTCGCGCGACCAGTCCACGGAGGAACCCAGGCGGCGAATCTGGCGGGTGATGGTGCCGCCGGACTGATCCTTCCACTCCCAGACCTTCTCCAGGAACTTCTCGCGGCCCAGATCATGACGGGCGATGCCCTGGGCGGCCAGCTGGCGCTCCACCACCATCTGGGTGGCGATGCCGGCGTGGTCGGTGCCTGGCTGCCACAGGGTGTTGCGGCCCTGCATGCGGCGGTAGCGGATCAGCGCGTCCATGATGGCGTTGTTGAAGCCGTGGCCCATATGCAGGCTGCCGGTGACGTTCGGCGGCGGGATCATGATGGTGTACGGCTCGCCGGAACCTTGCGGGGCGAAGTAGTTCTCTTTCTCCCACAGGGGGTACCAGTGGGATTCGATGGCGTGGGGCTGGTAGGTCTTGTCCATGAGCGCGGCGGGACCCTGATAAGGCTAGACGGAAAACCGCTGAGTATAACGGGAGGCGGGGAGTTCAGGCCACCGGGGGCTTATCGGCGGCTTTCGGGGTGCAGGCGTGGGCGGTCTGGCGCCGACGCCCGTTGTAGGAGCGGGCCATGCCCGCGATCGCGCCCATGGGGCGCTTCTATAGGCTGGCTCTGGTGTTTCCCCGGGCGGGGAGTCAAGTCTTGCGCTGGGCCAGCAGGCGCTGCATACGCGCTTCGAGCCGGCGTTGCAGTTCGGCTTCGATCTGCGGGGCGAAGTCGTCGAGGACGTCCTGCAGGATCAGTTGGGCCGCGGCGCGCAGTTCCAGGTCCAGGCGGTTCAGCTCGCTGGCGGCGGGAGTGGCCTGCGGCGCGGCGGGCTGGGTGGCTGCAGGCTCCGGCGCCTGGGGCGCGGGCGTGACGACGTCGGAGAGCAGCGGGATGTTGTCCGGCTCGAAGGATTCGGTGAGCAGGGGCGGCTCGGCGCCCGACTCGTCCAGCAGGTCCTGGATCTTCTTCAGGTCTTCCAGCAGGTGGTCGGGGTCGTGCGGGGGCTTGTGGTTGTCCATGGTGTCTTGGCTGAGACGCTCTCAAGGGCGCGGCAGGCGGTGGTCCTGCAAAGGATAGCCCTGCTCGCGGTAGCGACGGAAATTCTCCCGCGCAGCCTGACGAATCGCCGGCTCCTCGATCACCAGTTCGGCGACCCGGTTGAAGCGGTCGACGAAGGCAGGAATGGCCAGGGTCAGGTTGATCAGCAGGTCCCGGTGGCTTTCCGGCGGCTCGCCGAGGGCGAGCACGATCGGCGAGTCGGCATCTTCTTCCACCGCGTTGTGTGGGATGAAGGTTTCGTCCCGGAAGTTCCATAGCCGGGCGTCCAGCGCATCGCGCTGGGCCTCGTCGCTGCACAGCACGAAGATACGCATGCCTTGCCGCCAGGCTTTTTCAGCCAGGCGGCAGGCGATGGTCAGGCGTGCGTCGGGATCGGCGCTGGGAATGACGTAGAAATCCACACGCGTCATGCGTTCGATCCCATCGGCAGGTTGCACTGTGCCATTACTTGGCGCGATCCAGCAGGTACTGGGTCAGCAGCGGAACCGGACGGCCTGTGGCGCCCTTGTCCTTGCCGCCGCTGATCCAGGCGGTGCCGGCGATGTCCAGGTGCGCCCAGTGGAACTTCTTCGCAAAGCGCGACAGGAAGCAGCCGGCGGTAATGGTGCCGGCCTTCGGCCCGCCGATGTTGGCGATGTCGGCGAAGGGGCTGTCGAGCTGTTCCTGGTACTCGTCGAACAGCGGCAGCTGCCAGGCGCGATCGTCGGCGACTTCACCGGCCTTGAGCAGTTGCTTGATCAGCGCGTCGTTGTTGCCCATCAGGCCCGAGGTGTTGGAGCCCAGGGCGACGATGCAAGCACCGGTCAGGGTGGCGATGTCCACCACGGACTGCGGTTTGAAGCGCTCGACGTAGGTCAGCGCGTCGCACAGTACTAGGCGGCCTTCGGCGTCGGTGTTGAGGATTTCGACGGTCTGGCCGCTCATGGTGGTGACGATGTCGCCCGGACGGGTGGCGCCGCCGCTGGGCATGTTCTCGGCACAGGCCATCACGCCCACCAGGTTGATCGGCAGTTGCAGTTCCAGCACGGCGCGGAAGGTGCCGAACACGGAAGCGGCGCCGCACATGTCGAACTTCATCTCGTCCATGCCCAGGCCGGGCTTCAGGCTGATGCCGCCGGTGTCGAAGGTGATGCCCTTGCCGACCAGTACATGCGGAGCCTCGTCCTTTTTCTTCGCGCCGTTGTATTGCAGCACGATCAAGCGCGGTGGCTGGTCGCTGCCCTGGGCGACGGCGAGGAAGGAGCCCATGCCCAGCTCGCGCAGTTTCTTCTCGTCGAGGACTTCGACCTTCAGGCTCTTGTATTCCTTGCCCAGCGCCTTGGCCTGCTCGCCGAGGAAGGTCGGGTGGCAGAGGTTCGGCGGCAGGTTGCCCAGGTCGCGGGTCAGCGCCATGCCGTTGGCGATGGCCTGGGCTTCCTTGGCACCGTGCTCGACAGCAGCGGCGTCGGCCTTGTCGGCGAGCAGGGTGATCTTTTTCAGTTTTGGCGCTTCGGCCTTCTGGCTCTTGAAACGGTCGAAGACGTAGGTGCCGTCGGCCAGGGTTTCCACCTGCAGGCGGGCCTTGCCGTGGGCGTTGCGGCCTTTCACTGCCAGGTCGCCCAGGGCCAGGACGGCGTCGGCGCCACCCAGGTTTTTCAGATTGTTCAGGACGGCGGAAACCAGTTTGCGGTAGGCGCGGTCGGAGAGTTCGCGCTCTTTGCCGGCGCCGACCAGCAGGACGCGCTCGGCCTTAATGTTGGGTAAATCTTGCAGCAGTAGTGTCTGGCCCACCTTGCCTGCCAGATCGCCGCGCTTGAGCAGGTTGGCGATGGCACCGCCGGTGGCTTCGTCGACGGCCTTGGCGGTGGCGCCAAGCTTGCGGCCTTCGCCTACGGCGATGACCAGGGTGGCGGTCTTGAGAGTTTCCGGACGTACGCTTTTTACAAGGAATTCCATGGCTGAGTGTCCCCGGGATAAAGAGCAGAAAGGTCTGCGAATGAAGGTGGACTGCGCAGTGACAGGCCTGGCGAATCGCAGGATAATGCCGGCTATTTGCGCTGGGTCGCGTCCGCGCGTACCCGGCAATGCTTCACGGCGGCTAGTTTGAGCGTAGCCGCCTGAGCGTGACAACCCTGGAGTGTCCGGTTTGATTGTCTTCCGTTACCTGTCCCGTGAAGTGTTGATCACCATGAGCGCGGTGAGCGCCGTGCTGCTGGTCATCATCATGAGCGGCCGTTTCATCAAGTACCTGGCGCAGGCGGCCCAAGGCCTGCTCGATCCGGGTTCGCTGTTCATGATCATGGGCGTGCGCCTGCCGGGCTTCCTGCAGCTGATCCTGCCGCTGGGCCTGTTCCTCGGCATCCTGCTGGCCTATGGCCGCCTGTACCTGGACAGCGAGATGACCGTGCTCACCGCCACCGGCATGAGCCAGCAGCGCCTGTTGGTCATCACCCTGGCGCCGGCGCTGTTCATCGCCCTGCTGGTGGCCTGGCTGAGCCTGTGGCTGGCGCCCCAGGGCATCACCCAGATGCAGCTGCTGCTGAACAAGCAGGATGCGATGACCGAATTCGACACCCTGGCGCCCGGGCGCTTCCAATCGATGCGCGATGGCACGCGAGTGACCTATACCGAAACCCTGGCCAACGAGCGCACCGAGCTGGGCGGGGTGTTCATCTCCGACAAGAACCGCCCGCGCAATGGCAAGGACGGCGGCACTTCGGTGCTGGTCGGCACCACCGGCGTGCAGGAAATCCATGCTGACGGCAGTCGCTACCTGATTCTCAAGGACGGCTATCGCTACGATGGCACGCCCGGACAGGCCGATTACCGCGAGATCAAGTACGACACCTACGCGGCGCTTCTGCCCAAGCCGGAAGTGAGCAGCGAGATCGACGACCGCGACGCCATTCCCACATCCGACCTGCTGGGCAGCGACGATCCGCGCATGCAGTCCGAGCTGCAGTGGCGCCTGTCCATCCCGCTGCTGGTCTTCGTGGTGACCGTGCTGGCGGTGCCGCTGTCACGCGTCAACCCGCGGCAGGGCCGCTTCCTCAAGCTGCTGCCAGCCGTGCTGCTGTACATGGCCTATCTGGCGCTGCTGATCGCCGGACGCGGCATGCTCGACAAGGGCAAGATCCCCATGGCCCTGGGCCTGTGGTGGATCCATGGGATATTCCTGAGCATCGGCCTGTTGTTGCTGTACTGGGAGCCGCTGCGTCTGAAGCTGGCCGCCAAGCGAGCGAAGTCGGGCGGAGTGATGAAGCATGCGTAAGCTGGATCGCTATATCGGTACCACCGTTTTCGTTTCCATTCTTGCGGTGCTAGGGGTGATCCTCGGTTTGGCTGAGCTGTTCGCCTTCGTCGACCAGTTGGGGCAGATCGACGAGAGCTACACCCTGACCGAAGCGCTCAAGTTCGTGCTGCTCACGGCGCCGAGCCGCGGCTACGACATGCTGCCGATGGCCGCGCTGATTGGCTGCCTGGTGGGCTTGGGTACCCTGGCCAGCAACAGCGAACTGACCATCATGCGCGCCGCTGGCGTGTCGCTGCAGCGCATCGTCTGGGCGGTGATGAAACCGATGCTGGTGCTGATGTTCGCCGGCATCCTGGTGGGCGAGTATGTGATTCCCTACACCGAAACTGCTGCCCAGAGTGGTCGCGCCCTGGCCCAGAGCAGCAATGGCTCGCAAAGCTCCAAGTCGGGACTGTGGCACCGCCAGGGGCATGAGTTCATCCACATCAACGTGGTGCGCCCGGATGGCGTGTTGCTCGGTGTGACCCGCTACAACTTCGACGACAACCGTCGCCTGCAGAGCGCGAGCTTCGCGCGTCAGGCGGTGTTCGAGAACGACCAGTGGCAACTGCAGGATGTGACCACCTCCGTGCTGCACGCGGCTGAGAAGCGCAGTGAAGTCGTGAGCAAGCCCAGCGAGATCTGGAATATCCAGCTCAGTCCGCAACTGCTCAACACCGTCGTGATGGAGCCGGAGGCGCTGTCGATCACCGGCCTTTGGAATTACATCCATTACCTGCAGGACCAGGGCCTGAGCTCCAACCGCTATTGGCTGGCGTTCTGGACCAAGATCCTGCAGCCGCTGGTGACCGCCGCCCTGGTGCTGATGGCGATTTCGTTCATCTTCGGCCCGCTGCGTAGCGTGACCCTCGGCCAGCGCGTGTTCACCGGCGTGCTGGTGGGCTTCACCTTCCGTATCGCCCAGGATCTGCTCGGCCCGTCGAGCCAGGTATTCAACTTCCCGCCGCTGCTGGCGGTGCTGGTGCCGGCTGCGATCTGTGCCTTCCTCGGCACGCTCCTGTTGAAACGGGCGGGCTGAGTCCGCTCGCGGGATAGAACCTGCGCCCACAAAAAAGCCGGCAATCGCCGGCTTTTTTATTGCCCTCACGTCAGCCCCGTCCCTGCGTTGCCTTGCGCACCGCCTTGGGGATCTGGATCACCACGCTTTCCGAGTAGCGGTCCTGCCAGGTGCGCTTGTCCTTGTCCCAGAGCATCCAGAGGAAGCCCAGGCCGGCGCAGCCCCAGGACGCGATGGCGATGACAAAGCGCAGCAGCGCCTGCATCAGAGTGATGCGCGTGCCGTTGGCGTTCTGTACGCGAACGCCCCAGACCTGCATACCCAGTGTCTGACCGCTGTGAGTCCAGAACTTCGCGAAGAAGGCGAAAATGCTGATGAACAGCAGGCTGGACAGCAGTGGGTCACCGGTCAGCGCACCCTGGTCGGCCAGCATCCGGAGCTTTTCGCTGCCATAGATCAGGCGCAGGAAGCCTTGCTGGTAGACCAGCGTCACCACCATCAACAGGGCCACGCAGAGCAGGAAGTCGTAGAACATCGCGGCAAAGCGACGGAGGAGCGTGGCGGGCGGGAAGTCTCCCACGGGCTGGAGCTGCTGCGGCTTGGACATGAGCGTCTTCTGTGGTGATCAGGATGGATGGGGCCGGGATTATACGGATTCCATCACGCGGCGCCCGGTGGCGGAGGCTGTTCTAAGCTCAAACCACGTCGCTACCCATGGGGGAGTGGCAATGCGTCGCAGGTCGCGGCGCCGTCGAGCAAGGAACAAGGATGCCGCTTCGCAGCTATACCCGGCGCCGGCTGCTGCCCCGCCTGGTCTTCTCCCTTTCCATGGCCCTGCTGCCGTTGCTGCTGGGCAGCGCCATCATCTATTGGCAGGCCTTGCGCACCCTGAGCGTCGAGGCACGTACTGCTTCGAACGAGGCCGTTCGGCTGTTCGACGTGATGCTGGGCAATGCGGCAGGGGCCGCCAAGGTGGCCCTGCTGCATGTGGATGAGGGCTGCGACGATGCGACGCTCGTCCTGCGCGAACAGGTGGCGGTGGTGCCGTTCGTCCGGTCGGTCAACCTGACACGAGATGACCATATCTATTGCACGTCGCTCTTCGGCGATTTCGAAGCGCCCCTGGATCCGAGCCTGTATGTCTCCGGGCGGCTGCGGATGATGGCCGGTAATGAAGTCACGCCAAACTACGCGCTGTTGATCCTGCGGCGGGTCGAGGGGCGTCACGCCGCGCTGGCGACCGTGGATGGGCGTTACCTGAGCAACACGCTGCAACTGGTCGATCAACGCAGCGATTTGCAACTGCAGGTCGGCGGGCAGTGGATGGACGAGGAGGGCAGGGTGTTCGACAGCCAGCCCGCCCCCCTGCCGTTGGGGCATGTCGAGCTTTCCTCCGAGCGATTCCCCTACAAGGTCATCGGTGGCTTCCCCGAAGGGGCGCAATGGCGGCATATCCACGAAGATGCGTGGCCGCTGGTGGCGCTGTTGTTGATGCTGGGTGGGGCATCGGGCGTGGCCTGCTACTGGCTGTGGGGGCGTTCGGCGACGCCAAGCCTGGAGCTTGAGCGTGCCTTGCTCGCCGGGGAATTCGTACCGTACCTGCAACCGCTGGTCGACGCCCGGGACGGCCGCTGGGTCGGTGCTGAAGTGCTGATGCGCTGGGCCCATCCGCGTGAGGGTATGGTCGGTCCCGACTTGTTCATCCCGATGGCCGAACGCTCAGGGCTAATCGTGGCGATGACCCGCGAACTGTTTCATCAGGTGGCCGATGGACTGGCGCCGCACGCGCATCTGTTGGGCGAGGGCTTCCACCTGGGCTTCAACATCAGTGCCCGGCACTGCACGGAGCCGGGATTGTTCGCGGATTGTCGTGACTTCCAGGCGCGCTTCCTGCCCCATCGCCCGGAGCTGACCCTGGAGCTGACCGAGCGCGAACTGATCGTTTCCAGCGAGGTGACCGACGAGCTGTTCGACAATCTTCATGGCCTGGGCGTCAAGCTGGCCATCGACGACTTCGGCACTGGCAACTCCAGCCTGGCTTACCTGCATCGCTTCAAGGTGGATGCGCTGAAGATCGACAAGAGCTTCGTGGCGATGATCGGTGTGGACGCACTGTCCTCCCATATTCTGGACAGCATCGTCGAACTGTGCGGCAAGCTGGACCTGATGATCATCGCCGAGGGGGTGGAAACCGAGCAGCAGCAAGCCTATCTCGCCTCGCGCGGCGTGGAGGTGCTGCAAGGGTACCTCTTCGATCGACCGATGCCGCTGGCGGCATTTGTCGAGGCATTGCGGGATCTACGCTCCGGGAGCTGACCCTGCCCACGGGCCGCGCGCCGGATGCCCGCCGGGGCCGCCATGCAAAATCGCGCACCCTGCTGCGAGTGAATGGCGGCCCCCGGCTCGATCCGCATGATCAAGCTGTCTCGATAGTGAGCTGATCAATAGCTGAATTAGGATGTTCCTGAAGATTCAGAAAAATATTCTTTGGTTACTTAATTTATTTTGATAGTTAAAGGTTATCAGTCCGCTTGTGGTTAGCTTGCAATATGATAATGCCGCTTTGTTTTCATGTTTTTTTCACGCTTTATTGATGTGAATTCAATGGTTGGTACGGTTGTTCTGGGTGTCGCTATAGAAACTTTTCTAGTATTTGGATTGAGCGGGTAAGTGCCCGGAATATAGTCCTTGCTGCTTATGGTGCATTTCGCTCTGAAGCCTCGTGATACGTAGCCTGCGGCTTTGCTTGTGAGGCGGGTGGTTCGCGTTTTAATTAGCTATTTCTATATAGGGCTAAACTTCGGCGACGACTGGTATTGAAATAGATGGTCGGCGGGGTGGCGATTCGCCATTTAACTAATAGAGTCATGAAAAAGGGCCGGCAGAGTGAGTCTCGATAATGCCAGTTAGTTCCCGTGGTTTTACCCTGATCGAATTGATGGTGGTGGCGGCGATAGTGGCGATCCTGGCTGCCATCGCTTATCCCAGCTACCAGCAGTACATCATTCGCGGCAAGCGTTCGGCGGCCCAGGCGCAAATGATGGACATCGCCAATCGCCAGCAGCAGTACCTACTGGCCAACCGCTCCTACGCCACCAAGACGCAGCTGGAAAGCGGCGGCTACGCCCTGCCCAGCGAGGTGTCGAGCAATTACGGCTACTCCATCACCGTCGGCAGCGGGACCCCGCCGACCTTCACTATTACCTTTACCCCGAGCGGCGCGCAGGCCAGCGACGGCAATCTGACCCTGAGCAGTGACGGCAGCAAGACGCCGGCGGTCAAGTGGTGACCGACATGCTGACCTCCCGACAACGCGGCTTCACCCTGATCGAGTTGCTCGTCAGCATCCTTATCATCTCGCTGGGCCTGCTCGGCCTGGCCAAGCTGCAGATGCGCATGCAACTGTCGGACATGGAGTCCTACCAACGCGCCCAGGCGCTACTGTTGCTCAATGACATTTCCAGCCGGATGAACGCCAACGCGAAGAACTCTTCCAGCTACGTCACCGGCAGCAGCTCGCCGGTAGGTGCAGGCATGACCTGCCCGACCAGCAGCGGAACCCGTCAGCAAGCCGACCTCGCCGACTGGTGCAACAGCTTGCAGGGCGCGGCGGAGGTGGGCGGCGGCAGCGTGAAGGCCGGCGCCATGCTCGGCGGGCGAGGCTGCATCGAGTCGCTGGGCAGCAATCAGTACCTGATCACCGTGGCCTGGCAGGGCATGTCGCCGATCTCGGCGCCGCCTTCGAGTGTCGCGTGCGGCAGTGGTAGCTACAACGGTGGCTCCGGCTGCAGCAGCGACCTCTGCCGGCGGGTAGTCACGACCATCGTGCGGGTCGCTTCGCTATGAGCGGCGTATCCCGTCACCGAGGCTTCACCCTGGTGGAGATGATGATCGCCGTGACCATTAGCCTGCTGATCATGGTCGCGGTGCTGACGCTCTACCTCAACCTGCGCCGGACCAGCGACGACATGGCGCAGACCAACTCGCTGATCGAGAATGGTCGTTTTGCCGTCGGATTGCTGCAGGAGGACTTGGCCCATGCCGGATTCTGGAATGGCTATGTACCGCAGTTCGATGACCTGACTGCGACCGATCCACCTGCTGATTACCCCACGGCGTTGCCACCGGTGTGCTCGGCCTTTTCCACCTGGACGCAGCAGGACAGGATCAATTCCGTCGGCATCGTGGCACAGACCTTCTCCGCGGTGCCCCCAGGTTGTTCGGCAATAGTCACCAACCTGGCCAGCAACTCCGATGTGCTGGTGGTGCGGCATGCCGATACCTGCTCACCGGGTGTTGGCAATTGCGATGCACTGGCGGCCGGCAAGGTGTATTTCCAGTCGTCCTTCTGCAAGAACGAGACCCTCGGGGCCTTTGTGCTGGACACCACCGGGTTCACCCTGACGAGCCTCAATTGCCTGACCATCGCCGAGCGTCGCAAGTTCGTCATCGATCTGTATTACGTGCGCGATTACGCGGTGAGCGCAGGCGATGGCATACCGACCCTGATGCGCTCCACCTTCGATCTTTCCGGTGGGGCCACGCCGGCCAACGCGCTGCAGGCAGCAGTACCGCTGATCGAGGGGGTCGAGGCCTTCCGCGTCGAGCTGGGCCTGGACAGCCTCAGCAAGTCGAACGATCCGACCGATTACCTCGCGGCGCCGCATTGGGATGACCCCAATACCCGGGTCACCGTGACCAACCGTGGCGATGGCTCGCCCGACGGCAGCTTTGTCCATTGCGGGGCCGGTTCCTGCACGGTGGCCCAGCTGGCGAATGTGGTGGAAGCCCGGCTCTACGTCCTGGCTCGCGCCCGCACGCAAACCGCGGGCTACACCTCGGACAAGACCTACGCCCTGGGTAGCTCCACCCTGGGCCCGTTCACCGATGGCTACAAACGGCATCTGTTCACCTCCAGCGCCACGCTGGTGAACGTATCCCGTCGGAGGCAGACGCCATGACGACGCAGCGCAATTCGAGAGCCCAGCAGGGCGCGACCCTGGTGGTCGCCCTGGTGATGTTGCTGATGCTGATGCTGATGGTCGGCAGCGCCTACACCCTCAGCGGCACCAATCTGAAGGCAGTGGGCAACATGCAGTTCCGCAACGAGGCCATTGCCGCGGCTGATGTCGGTATCCAGCGGGTCATCGGCTCGGCCTTCACCGCCGCGCCGGCGGCCGAGCAGCTCAATGTCGACATCAATAACGACGGTACCACCGACTACCAGGTTTCCATGGCGTCGCCGGTGTGCATGAGCGCCAGGCCGAGTCCCTCCAATCTGGCTTGTGGTGGTGGCCAGGCAGCCATGTGTTCCACGGGATGGGACACCGTCTGGGGGCTCAACGCCGATGTCACCGATGCCGTGACCGGCACCTCGGTAAGAGTGCGTTCCGGGGTGCGGGTGCACCTGACCGATTCGCAGAAAGTCGCCGCGTGCGGAGCATGAACATGAACAAGAGCTGCCAGGCCGGAATGCTCCGGCGGATTTTCGCCCTCTGCCTCCTGTGCGTCGCCCAGTCGGCCGTTCGTGCCGAGGACATCGACCTGTTCGTCGGCACGCCCAGCGGTGCCACGGACGCGCCCAACGTCCTGATCATCCTGGACAACACCGCCAACTGGACCACGCCGTTCAGCAACGAGATGACTGCGCTGGCCTCTGTGGTCAACGGGCTGCAGGTGAACAAGTTCCGCGTCAGTCTGATGCTGTTCAGCGAGACCGGCAGCGGCAACAAGGGTGACGACGGCGCCTATGTGCGTGCCGCCATGCGTCTGCTCGACAGTTCGACCAAGCCCAAGTATCAGACGCTGGTCACCAGCCTGGACGTGGGGAGCGACAAGTCCAATGGCGGCAAGATCAGCAAGGCCATGGAGGAGGCCTGGCTGTATTACTCGGCGGGCACGCCCAATTCCGGCAACCAGAAGGTCAAGACCGACTTCGCCGGCAACGCCAGCGGCACCACCGCATCCAACGCGCTCTATGCCCTGAGCGGCAACGCCCTGGCGTCGAAGGACGCCACCACCTATAACAACCCGATCGTCGCTGGCTGCGCGAAAAACTTCATCATCTACATCAGTAACGGCGCGGCGCAGGACAACACCAACGATATCAAGCAGGCGACCAGTGCATTGACTGCTGCCGGGGGCAATACCACGGCGATCCCCATTTCCCCCAGCGGCTCGCAGGACAACATGGCCGACGAATGGGCGCGCTTCATGAAGAAGAGCACCCAGGCCATCACCACCTACACCGTGGATATCAACAAGGTCACCACCGGCCAGGGCCCGGGTTGGACCGCCCTGTTGAAGAGCATGGCCAACGTCAGCAGTGGCAAATATTTCGACGTGACGGCCAGTGGCACGCAAATATCCGATGCACTGAATGCCATCTTCTCCGAGATCCAGGCCACCAACAGCGTGTTCGCCTCCGTCACCCTGCCGATCAGCGTCAGCTCCCAGAGCACCTACCTGAACCAGGTGTTCGTCGGCATGTTCCGCCCCGACTCCGATTCCTTCCCGCGCTGGCCCGGCAACCTCAAGCAATACAAGGTGGGCGTGGTCAGCAGCCAGCTCACCACGGTGGACGCCAACGGCAACAGCGCAATCAACAGCGGCACCGGCTTCATCACCGAATGCGCCCGCAGCTTCTGGACGCCCACCTCGCTGGACAACTACTGGGCGTTCAAGCCGCAGGGCAACTGCCTGACCGTGACCGGCTCCGACCTGTCCAACTATCCCGACGGCAACATCGTCGAGAAGGGCGCCCAGGCCTATGTATTGCGCCAGGCCAGTTCGCGGACCATGAAGACTTGCGACCCCACGACCTGCACGACGCTGACCAACTTCAACACCGCCAACACGGCCGTCACCCAGGCCCTGCTGGGGGCGGCAGACGCCACCGAGCGGACCAACCTGATCGGTTGGGCCATCGGCGCCGACAATCAGGACGAGAACCTCAACGCCAACGTCACCGAGATGCGCTCCTCGGTTCACGGCGACGTCGTGCACTCGCGCCCCGCGGCGGTCAACTACGGAACCACGTCCTCACCCCTGGTGGTGGTCTACTACGGCGCCAACGACGGGCTGTTGCACGCTATCAACGGCAACCGCAGCGGAACCGTCGCGGGCGTCTCGGCCGGCAGTGAAATCTGGTCGTTCATGCCGCCGGAGTTCTACCCGCGGATCAAGCGCCTGCGGGACAACACCACCACCATCAGCTTCCCCGGCCATACCACGGGCACGCCCACGCCGCAGCCCAAGGACTACGGCATGGACGGCTCGGTTTCCGTGGTGCAGCAGGGCACCAGCACCTGGATTTACTCCGCCATGCGCCGCGGCGGCCGCTCGATCTATGCCTTTGACGTCACCACCCCGGCCAGCCCGACCCTGAAGTGGAAGATCGGTTGTCCCAACATGGCCAATGACACCAGCTGCGGTACTGGCCTCAGCGGCATAGGGCAGACCTGGGCGACGCCGGTTCCCGTCCTGGCGCAAGGCTACGGCAGCGGTGCGTCGACGATCCTGGCCATGGGCGGTGGCTACGACAAGTGCGAGGACGCCGATCCCAATACCTGCACGGCGACCTCCAAGGGCAATCACATCTATCTGCTGGATGCGGACACCGGCGCCTTGCTGAAAACCTTCGACACCGATCGCGGGGTCGTCGGCAGTGTCGCCCTGGTCACCAACAGCAGCGGCCTGATCGCCTACGGCTATGCCTCGGACCTGGGTGGCAACGTCTACCGGATTTCCGGCGTCGATGCCTTCAGTGCCATCGGCAGTACCCCGCCGGCCAACTGGACCATGACCAAGATCGCGTCCCTAGGGTGCGCGACGGCTACCTCCTGTGCGGCCAACCGCAAGTTCCTCTACGGCCCGGAGGTGGCCTCCGTCAACGGCGAGTACGTGATCCTGCTCGGCTCCGGCGACCGTGAGAAGCCACTGCTGACCTACACCTCCGCCGCCAGCGTGGCGAACCGCTTCTATGCCCTGCGCGACAAGCCCAGCGACGTCAACTGGCTGACCCTGGAGAACGCCACCTGCGCCGCCAACCTGATCTGCAACAACTCGCTGCTGCCCATTACCTCCACGGCAACGCCTACCAATACGCAGGTCGCGGCCTATCCCAAAGGATGGTACCTGGGCTTGCAGTCGACCGAGCAGGTGGTGACCTCGGCGCTGCTGCTTTACAACAACATCACCTTCAGCACCCACCAGCCTGCCGTGGCCAGCCCCACCAGTTGCTCCAGCCTGGGTACCGCGCGCGTCTACAACATCAGCTACCTGAACGCCGCAGGCACCGGTGACCAGCGCTTCGGCGTCATCTCCGGCGGCGGCCTGCCTCCGTCACCCGTGGCAGGGCGCGTACAACTCGACGACGGCAGCCTGAGGGACTTCATCATCGGTGGTTCTTCCGATTCACCGCTGAAGGTCTCCGAGCCGACCGCGCCGGGTACCAGTCCGCAGCCCAAATCCTGGGTGTTCTGGGATATCGAGCGATAGGAGGGGCGGCCATGAATGTGAGCTTCCGGCGTGCTTCCAGCGGTTTTACCCTCTTGGAGCTGATGGTGACCCTTGCGGTCTTGGCAATCCTGATCGGCATCGCAGTGCCTTCGCTTGGGGACGCGACCCTTAGCGGCAAGCTTGCCTCCAGTGCCAACGATCTGGTGGCAGGAGTCGCGATGGGGCGCAGTGAAGCGATCAAGCGCAATACGGTCACCAGCATGTGCGTATCCAGCAACGGTACCAGTTGCGGCTCGGGTGGATGGGAGCAGGGCTGGATCGTCATCTCCGGTTCCACCGTGATCCAGAAGCATCCCGCCGCGCCGACGGGGTTCAAGGTCACTTCCAGTGTCGCCAAGATCGACTTCCAGCCCAGTGGCGTTGGCAATACCCAGGCGAGCGTCACCGTCTGCCGCTCGGCGCCCACCGCGGGAGCCCAGGAGCGGGTGGTGAACGTCAGTGCGACCGGGCGTGCCTACGTCAGCAAGACCGCCACGGGAAGTTGCTCGTGAGGCTGTGAGGGGGCCGTCGCCCAAATCCGGCAGGGCAAATCGCAGACAACAAAAAACCGGCCAGAAGGCCGGTTTTTTGTGGGTTCCGGCAGTTCATCAGAACTGCCAGAACCATATGGTGGTGCCCCGGGAGAGACTCGAACTCTCACTCTGTCGCCAGAAACGGATTTTGAATCCGCCGCGTCTACCATTCCGCCACCGAGGCAATGGCGCGGCAGTATAGGGAGACGCTCTGCGCCGGTCAATCGGCTCGCATGGTCAGAAATGGGCAATTCCAGTAAGATGTGCGCCCCTTCGAGATAGCTCTTCCCATGCGCGTCGCTGACTTTCATTTCGACCTGCCCGAGGCGCTGATCGCCCGCCATCCGCTTCCTGAACGCCGCTCCAGCCGTCTGCTGGTGCTGGACGGTCCGAGCGGCGAGCTCAGCCACCGGCACTTTGCTGACATTCTCGGCTTCCTCAAGCCGGGTGACCTGATGGTGTTCAATAACACCCGGGTGATCCCTGCCCGCCTGTTCGGCCAGAAGGCCTCCGGCGGCAAACTGGAAATCCTCGTGGAGCGCGTGCTGGACAGCCATCGCGTGCTGGCCCACGTGCGCTCCAGCAAATCGCCCAAGCCGGGATCGAAGATCCTCATAGATGGCGGTGGCGAAGCCGAGATGCTGCAGCGCCACGACGCGCTGTTCGAGTTGGGCTTCAGCGAGGATGTGCTGCCGCTCCTGGAGCGCGTCGGCCACATGCCGCTGCCGCCTTATATAGACCGTCCTGATGAGGACGCCGACCGCGAGCGCTACCAGACCGTCTACGCCGAGCGCGCGGGGGCAGTGGCGGCACCGACTGCCGGTCTGCACTTCGACGAGGCCCTGCTGGAGTCGATCCGGGCCAAGGGCGTGGACACCGCGTTCGTCACCCTGCATGTCGGCGCCGGCACCTTCCAGCCGGTACGCGTGGAGCGCATCGAAGACCACCACATGCACAACGAATGGCTGGAAGTCAGCCAGGACGTGGTCGACGCCGTGGCAGCCTGCAAGGCGCGCGGTGGTCGGGTGGTCGCTGTTGGCACCACCAGCGTGCGGTCGCTGGAAAGCGCCGCCCGTGACGGCGTACTCAAGCCGTTCAGTGGCGACACCGATATCTTCATCTTCCCAGGGCGGCCGTTCCATGTGGTCGACGCCCTGGTCACCAACTTCCACCTGCCCGAATCCACCCTGCTGATGCTGGTCTCTGCCTTCGCCGGCTATCCCGAGACCATGGCTGCCTACGCGGCGGCAGTAGAGCAGGGCTATCGCTTCTTCAGTTACGGCGATGCCATGTTCATCACCCGCAACCCGGCACCGCGCGGCCCCGAGGACTGATCCATGAGCTTCATGAAATTCGAACTGCTGGCCACCGAGGGCAAGGCCCGTCGCGGCCGCCTGACCTTCCCCCGTGGCGTGGTGGAAACCCCGGCGTTCATGCCGGTGGGCACCTACGGCACCGTGAAGGGCATGCTCCCGCACGACATCGAGGGCATTGGCGCACAGATCATCCTCGGCAACACCTTCCACCTGTGGCTGCGTCCGGGCACCGAAGTGATCCAGAAGCACGGCGACCTGCATGATTTCATGCAGTGGAAGGGGCCGATCCTCACTGACTCGGGCGGCTTCCAGGTGTTCAGCCTGGGCGCGCTGCGCAAGATCAAGGAGGAGGGCGTGTACTTCGCCTCGCCGGTGGACGGCGCCAAAGTCTTCATGGGGCCGGAAGAGTCCATGGCCGTGCAGCGTGC
This sequence comes from Pseudomonas sp. NPDC086581, assembly GCF_044746165.1. Lineage (NCBI taxonomy): Bacteria > Pseudomonadati > Pseudomonadota > Gammaproteobacteria > Pseudomonadales > Pseudomonadaceae > Pseudomonas > Pseudomonas sp. NPDC086581. The sequence continues at coordinate 312,794 of NZ_JBIVBR010000005.1, forward strand.
GCTGGGCTCGGACATCGTGATGATCTTCGACGAGTGCACCCCTTACCCGGCCGAGTTCGACGTCGCCAAGCGCTCCATGGAGCTGTCGCTGCGTTGGGCCAAGCGCTCGAAGACCGCCCACGGCGATAGCCCGTCGGCGCTGTTCGGCATCGTCCAGGGTGGCATGCACGAAGAGCTGCGCATGCGCTCGCTCGAAGGCCTGCAGGAAATCGGCTTCGACGGCCTGGCCATTGGCGGCCTGTCGGTGGGCGAGCCCAAGGAAGAGATGATCCGCGTGCTGGACTTCCTGCCCCGGCACATGCCCGCTGACAAACCTCGTTACCTGATGGGTGTGGGCAAACCCGAAGACCTCGTGGAAGGTGTGCGCCGGGGCGTCGACATGTTCGACTGCGTCATGCCCACCCGCAATGCGCGCAATGGCCACCTTTTCGTTGACACCGGGGTGATCAAGATCCGCAACGCGGTGCACAAGCACGATGAGTCTCCGCTGGACCCGACCTGCGATTGCTACACCTGCAAGCACTTCTCCCGCGCCTACCTCTACCACCTGGACAAGTGCGGCGAAATGCTCGGCAGCATGCTCAATACCATCCACAACTTGCGGCATTATCAGCGGCTTATGGCTGGTTTGCGCGAGGCAATCCAACAGGGTACATTGGCGAACTTTGTCGACGCCTTCTACGCCAAGCGCGGCCTTCCCGTGCCGCCGCTGGCGGACTGACCTTATTCATCGAAAAAGCTTTGAGACAGGAGTTTCCAATGAGTTTTCTGATTCCCGCTGCCTACGCTGACGCCGCAGCTCCCGCCGCTGCTGCAGGCCCGGCCGGCACTGGCTTCGAGTGGATTTTCCTGGTCGGTTTCCTGGTCATCTTCTACCTGATGATCTGGCGTCCCCAGGCCAAGCGCTCGAAAGAGCACAAGAACCTGCTGTCCGGCCTGCAGAAGGGCGATGAAGTCGTCACTTCCGCCGGTATCGCCGGCAAGGTGACCAAGGTCGCCGAGGACTTCGTCGTCGTCGAGGTTTCCGACAACGTCGAGCTGAAGTTCCAGAAGGCCGCGATCGCCGCGACCCTGCCGAAAGGCACCCTGAAGGCGATCTGATCCTCCACCTAGAAACCCAACCGACGGGGCGCAAGATGCGCCCCGCGTCATAACGGGCGGTGTCATGCTCAACAAGTATCCCCTGTGGAAGTATCTGCTGATCCTGGCGGTCCTGGCCGTCGGTTTCATCTATTCCGCACCCAACCTCTATCCGGACGATCCGGCCGTCCAGATCAGTGGCGCGAGCACCGCGCTGCAGGTCACCCAGGCCGACGTCGACAAGGCCAGCAAGGCGCTCGCCGATGCCGGTATCGCCGTCAAGGCTGGCTCGCTGGGCAAGAGCAGCGGCCTGATCCGTCTGGTCAAGCAGGAAGACCAGTTGCCGGCCAAGGACATCGTCCGCCGCGCGCTGGGTGACGACTACGTAGTCGCCCTGAACCTGGCCCAGACCACGCCGAACTGGCTGCGCAATATCGCCGCCCACCCGATGAAGCTGGGTCTCGACCTGTCCGGTGGTGTGCACTTCCTGCTGGAAGTGGACATGGAAAAGGCAGTCGACGCTCGTATGAAGGTGTACGAGAACGAGGTCAAGAGCGCCCTGCGTAAGGAGCGCGTGCGCTACCGTAGCCTGCCTGTGCAGGACGGCGGCATCCAGCTGGGCTTCACTGAAGAAGCCGACCTGGACAAGGCCAAGTCGATCATCGCCAAGGATTTCCGCGATTTCGAAACCGCTCAGAGCGAGCGTAATGGCATGCAGGTCCTGCGCCTGGCCATGACCGCCACCAAGCTGGCCGAAATCCGCGAGTACTCGATCAAGCAGAACCTGACCACCGTCCGCAACCGCGTGAACGAGCTGGGCGTGTCCGAGCCGCTGGTACAGCGCCAGGGCGCCAACCGCATCGTCGTCGAACTGCCGGGCGTGCAGGACACCGCCGAAGCCAAGCGTATCCTCGGCAAGACCGCCAACCTGGAGTTCCGCCTGGCCGCCGAGCCGGATGCGATCAAGTCCTCCACCGAGACCTTCGATTTCCGCGAGCCGCGTCGTCCGCCGGCGACCTTGGAGCGTGGCGTGATCATCACCGGTGACCAGGTCACCGACGCCAGCGCCAGCTTCGACGAAAACGGCCGTCCGCAGGTGAACATCCGTCTGGATGGCCACGGCGGTGAGCTGATGAACCGCGCGACCCGCAACAACGTCGGCCGCAGCATGGCCGTGGTGTTCATCGAGCAGAAGCCGATCACCCGCTACACGAAGCAGGTCGTCGACGGCGTCGAGCAGGAAGTCGCTGTTCCGGCGTTCAAGGAAGAGAAGCAGATCATCAGCCTGGCGACCATCCAGTCGCCGCTGGGCAACCAGTTCCGCATCACCGGCCTGGACGCTCCGGGCGAGTCCTCGGAGCTGGCCCTGCTGCTGCGAGCCGGTGGCTTGGCTGCGCCGATGTACTTCGCTGAAGAACGCACCATCGGCCCGAGCCTGGGTGCTGACAACATCGCCAAGGGCATCGACGCCTCCCTGTGGGGCATGGTCTTCGTTTCCCTGTTCATTATCGTCATCTACCGCTTCTTCGGCGTGATCGCCACCGTCGCCCTGGCCTTCAACATGGTCATGCTGGTGGCGCTGATGTCGATCCTCGGCGCGACCCTGACCCTGCCGGGTATCGCGGGTATCGTGCTGACCATGGGGATGGCGGTGGATGCCAACGTGCTGATCTTCTCTCGAATAAGGGAAGAACTGGCGGCGGGTATGTCGACGCAGCGGGCGATTCATGAAGGCTTCAACCGTGCCTTCACTGCGATCATCGACGCCAACCTGACCTCGCTGCTGGTCGGCGGCATCCTCTACGCCATGGGCACCGGCCCGGTGAAGGGCTTCGCCGTGACCATGTCCCTGGGTATTCTCACCTCGATGTTCACTGCCATTCTGGTCACCCGCGCAATGGTGAACCTGATCTACGGCGGCCGCGACGTTAAGAAGCTGTGGATCTAAGGGGCCAGAGATGAATATCAAGATCGGTACTATCAACTTCATGGGCGTGCGCAACGTTGCGTTCGCCGCGACCCTGATCCTGACCCTGATCGCCCTTGGCAGCTGGGTCTTCAAAGGTATCAACTTCGGCCTGGACTTCACCGGCGGTACGTCGATCAAGCTTACCTACGAGCAGCCTGCCGATCTCTCCAAGGTGCGCGAGCAACTGGTCGCCGCCGGTTACAGCGAAGCCGTGGTGCAGAGCTTCGGTGATACCAGGGACGTGCTGGTGCGTATGCCCAGCGAAGACCCGGAACTGGGCAAGAAGGTCGCCACTGCGCTGCAGAAGGCCGATGCTTCCAATCCGGCCAAGGTGAACGGCGTCGAGTACGTCGGCCCGCAGGTGGGTGAGGAGCTGCGCGACCAGGGTGGCCTCGGCATGCTCCTGGCGCTTGGCGGCATCCTGCTGTACGTGGGCTTCCGCTTCCAGTGGAAATTCGCCCTGGGTGCGATCCTCTCGCTGATCCACGATGCCATCATCGTGATGGGCGTGCTGTCGTTCTTCCAGATCACCTTCGACCTGACCGTACTCGCCGCGGTGCTGGCGGTGGTGGGCTACTCGCTGAACGACACCATCGTGATCTTCGACCGGGTGCGCGAGAACTTCCGCGTGCTGCGCAAGGCAAGCCTGATCGAGAACATCAACATCTCGACCAGTCAGACCCTGCTGCGGACCATCGCCACCTCGGTGTCGACCCTGCTGGCCATCGCTGCTCTGTTGTTCTTCGGTGGCGACAACCTGTTCGGCTTCTCTATCGCCCTGTTCGTCGGCGTGATGGCGGGTACCTACTCGTCAATCTATATCGCCAACGTGGTGCTGATCTGGCTGAACCTGTCCACCGAGGACCTGATTCCGCCGCCGAGCAAGGAAGTCGACGAGCGCCCGTAATAGAGCGTTCCCGGCCTTCCAGAGAAAACTCCCGCTTCGGCGGGAGTTTTCATTTGTAGGTGCTGTGTCACGAAACGGCCGGAACTTTCTTACAAATCGATTGCTCCAAGGCAAGGTAAAGGGCGAGGCCCGAATGAGAAGAAAGACCAGGAGAACCCTATGAACAAGTCGTTGCTAATCGGTACCGTGCTGGGCGCTGTAGGCGTGACTGCCGGTGGCGCCGTGGCTACCTACAGTCTGGTGGACCGCGCGCCGCAATACGCCGAGGTGCTCGCCGTTCAGCCGGTCAAGGAAACCATCAAGAATCCGCGCCAGGTCTGCAAGGACGTGGCAGTGACCCATCAGCGTCCGGTCAAGGACACCCACCAGATTGCCGGTACGGCGATCGGCGCCATCGCTGGCGGCCTGCTGGGCAACCAGATCGGCGGCGGCAACGGCAAGAAGATCGCCACCGTGGCGGGCGCCATCGGCGGCGGCTACGCGGGCAACAAGGTGCAGGAAGGCATGCAGGAGCGTGACACCTACACCACCACCGAAACCCGCTGCAACACCGTCAACGACACCAGCGAGAAGGTTGTCGGCTACGACGTGAAGTATCTGCTCGATGGCAAGGCCGGTCAGGTCCGCATGGATCGCGATCCGGGCTCGCAGATTCCGGTCGACAAGAGCGGCCGACTGATCCTGGGTCAGCAATAAGCAGTCGCCAGGTGTGGAACGAAGAGGGCGCCCGATGGGCGCCTTTTTCTTTGGCTCCTTGTAGGAGCGAGCTTGCTCGCAAATCGCGCAAGGCTATGGCTTCAGGATAGAAAAGCTTCGCGGGCAAGCTCGCTCCTGCAGGATTTGCCTTCTCGCAGGCACAAAAAAGCCCGGCATTGCCGGGCTTTTTCTATCGTGGCTCAGGCTCAGGCTCAGCGCTTGAGCGACGCCGGCAGGTGCGGCTGGATGCTGGTCAGCAGTGCCTTGAAGCACTTGGTGTTGCCAGCGACGATCTGGCCTTTCTCGAGGAACTCGTGACCGCCGGTGAAATCGCTCACCAGGCCGCCCGCTTCCTGGATCAGCAGGGCGCCAGCGGCCATGTCCCACTCGGACAGGCCGAACTCCCAGAAGGCGTCGTAGCGACCGGCGGCGACATAGGCCAGGTCGAGGCTGGCGGCGCCGGCGCGGCGGATGCCGGCGGTCTGGCCGACCAGGCTGCGGAACATGCCCAGGTAGGCGTCCAGGTTGTCCATCTGGCTGTCGCGGAACGGGAAGCCGGTGCCGAGCAGGGCGCCTTCCAGGCTCTTGCGGTTGCTGACGCGCAGGCGGCGGCCGTTCAGTGCGGCGCCACGGCCGCGGCTGGCGGTGAATTCTTCCTGGCGGATCGGGTCGAGGACCACGGCGTGCTCGAGGCGACCGCGGTATTTGCAGGCGATGCTGACGGCGTAGTGCGGAACGCCGTGGATGAAGTTGGTGGTGCCATCCAGCGGGTCGATGATCCACAGGTAGTCGGCACCTTCGCCGCTGCCTTCGAGCATGCCGCCTTCTTCGCCCATGATCCCGTGGTTCGGGTAGGCCTTGCGCAGGGCTGTGACGATGGAGAGCTCGGCCGCGCGATCGACTTCGGTGACGTAGTCGTTGGCTTCTTTCTCGTTGACCGACAGGGTATCCAGGCGTTCGATGGAGCGGAAGATCAGTTCACCGGCGCTGCGAGCGGCGCGCAGGGCGATATTCAGCATAGGCTGCATGGAGAGGTCACCTGGGTCGTTAAAGAAAGCCGAATATTCTAGCAGAAAGCCATGGAGTTAATAGAGCGACCTGTCGCCTGCGTGGCGCAAGCCCCACTGCTGCGGTAGGATTCCCTCCCTTTTTCGCTTTTGTGTGGAGTCGCGCGTTGCTCGACAAAATTCGCGTGGTGCTGGTCAATACCAGCCATCCCGGCAATATCGGCGGTACGGCCCGTGCGATGAAGAACATGGGGCTGTCGCGCCTGGTCCTGGTCGATCCGATGGATTTCCCCAGTGGCGAGGCCCGTGCCCGCGCCTCCGGCGCCGATGACATCCTCGATGCGGCCGTGGTCGTTCCCACCTTGGAAGATGCCCTGGCGGGCTGCAGCCTGGTGCTTGGCACCAGCGCGCGGGATCGTCGCATCCCCTGGCCGCTGCTCGATCCGCGCGAGTGCGCCACCACTAGCCTGGAGCACGTCCAGCAAGGTGGTGAGGTCGCACTGGTGTTCGGCCGCGAATACGCCGGCCTGACCAATGAGGAGCTGCAGCGATGTCAGTTCCACGTGCACATCCCGGCCAATCCCGAGTTCAGCTCGCTGAACCTGGCGACGGCGGTGCAGGTGCTGGTCTACGAGGTGCGCATGGCCTGGCTGGCCGTTCAGGGGCAGCCGACCAAGCAGGAGAAGGTCGAGTCCACTGCGATGCTCAACAGCGTCCCGGTGACTTCCGATGAGCTGGAGCGTTTCTATGCGCATCTGGAGTCGACCCTGGTGGATATCCAGTTCCTCGATCCGCAGAAGCCGCGCCACCTGATGTCGCGCCTGCGCCGCCTATATGGCCGTGCCGGTGTCAGCAAGCTGGAGATGAATATCCTGCGGGGTATTCTCACCGAGACACGGAAGGCTGCCCGTGGGGAGCTTTCCAAGCGGAGTGATGAAGATGTTTGAGCGTGTACGCGAAGATATCCAGAGCGTATTCCATCGTGACCCGGCGGCGCGCAACGCTTTCGAGGTGCTCACCTGCTACCCGGGACTGCACGCCGTCTGGCTGCATCGCCTGGCTCATGGTCTGTGGACGTCCGGCTGGAAGTGGCTGGCGCGCATGGTGTCCAACTTCGGTCGCTGGATGACCGGTATCGAGATTCATCCGGGCGCGAAGATTGGTCGTCGCTTCTTCATCGATCACGGCTTGGGCATCGTCATCGGCGAAACCGCCGAGATCGGCGACGATGTGACCATCTACCAGGGCGTGACCCTGGGTGGCACCAGCTGGAACAAGGGCAAGCGCCACCCGACCCTGGCCGATGGCGTGGTGGTGGGGGCGGGCGCCAAGGTGCTTGGTCCGTTCACCGTCGGTGCCGGCGCCAAGGTCGGTTCCAATGCCGTGGTGACCAAAGAGGTGCCGCCGGGCGCTACCGTTGTGGGTATTCCCGGCCGCATCATCGTCAAGGATGACGCGGATCAGGCCGCCAAGCGCCAGGCCATGGCAGAAAAGCTCGGCTTCGATGCCTACGGCGTCAGCCAGGACATGCCCGACCCGGTGGCCCGCGCCATCGGCCAGCTGCTCGACCACCTGCAGGCGGTTGACGGCCGGCTGGAAGGCATGTGCAAGGCTCTGACAGCTCTGGGTAGTGACTACTGTGCGAAAGATCTTCCGGTTCTGCGGGAAGAGGACTTCGCCGGAGTCAAGGACGAGGAGAGCAGCAAGTCGGCGCAGTGATGCGCCGGCCCTTGCATTGCTGCTACAATACGCCGCCGTTCGCTGGCTAAATCCGACTAAAGTAATAGGTCTTATAGTTGACTTAAATAGTCGGAAAAGAGCATACTCCCGCCATACCAGCGATTCTTCCGGATTTTCCCATGCGATTGACCACCAAAGGCCGCTATGCCGTCACCGCCATGCTTGATCTGGCGTTGCACGCCCAGCGTGGCCCGGTTTCTCTCGCCGATATCTCCGAGCGCCAGGGTATCTCCCTGTCCTACCTGGAACAGCTGTTCGCCAAGTTGCGCCGTGGCAACCTGGTGGTCAGCGTGCGTGGTCCGGGCGGCGGCTACCAGCTGTCCCGCGACATGACCGGCATCCACGTCGCCCAGGTGATCGATGCGGTCAACGAGTCGGTCGACGCCACCCGTTGCCAGGGTCAGGGCGACTGCCACTCCGGCGATACCTGCCTGACCCACCACCTGTGGTGCGACCTCAGTCAGCAGATTCACGAGTTCCTCAGCGGCATCAGCCTGGCCGACCTGGTCGAGCGCCGCGAAGTTCAAGAGGTCGCTCAGCGCCAGGACGAGCGTCGCTGCTCGGGCACCAAGCCGCTGCGCCTCGACAAGATTGAAGCGTCCGCCATCGATTGAGCGAACGCCCGCCTGTAGGAGTTACCTGATGAGATTGCCGATTTACCTCGACTACTCCGCCACCACCCCGGTGGATCCGCGTGTCGCTCAGAAAATGGCCGACTGCCTGCTGGTTGACGGCAACTTCGGCAACCCGGCTTCGCGCTCCCACCTCTTCGGCTGGAAGGCCGAGGAAGCGGCTGAGAACGCCCGTCGCCAGGTCGCCGAACTGGTTAATGCCGACCCCCGTGAGATCGTCTGGACGTCCGGTGCCACCGAGTCCGACAACCTTGCCGTCAAGGGCGTCGCGCACTTCTACGCGACCAAGGGCAAGCACATCGTCACCTCGAAGATCGAGCACAAGGCGGTCCTGGATACCTGCCGCCAGCTGGAGCGCGAAGGCTTCGAAGTGACCTACTTGGAACCGACCCCCGAGGGCATCATCACCCCGGCGATGGTCGAGGCCGCTCTGCGTGACGACACCATCCTGGTCTCGGTAATGCACGTGAACAACGAAGTCGGCAGCATCAACGACATCGCCGCCATCGGCGAGCTGACCCGCTCGCGCGGCATCCTGCTGCACGTCGACGCTGCACAGTCGGCCGGCAAAGTGGACATCGACCTGGAGAAGCTCAAGGTCGACCTGATGTCCTTCTCCGCCCACAAGGTCTACGGCCCCAAAGGCATGGGCGCGCTGTACGTGCGCCGCAAGCCGCGCGTGCGCCTGGAAGCCCAGATGCACGGTGGCGGCCATGAGCGCGGCATGCGTTCGGGCACCTTGGCGACCCACCAGATCGTCGGCATGGGCGAGGCCTTCCGCATCGCCAAGGAAGAAATGCACCAGGAAATGGCCCGTATCGAAGGCCTGCGCAAGCGCTTCTTCGATCAGGTGCAGGACCTGGAAGAGCTGTACCTCAACGGCAGCCCGACTTCCTACGCGCCGAACATCCTCAACGTCAGCTTCAACTACGTCGAAGGCGAGTCGCTGATGATGTCGCTCAAGGACCTGGCCGTCTCGTCCGGTTCCGCCTGCACCTCGGCCTCGCTGGAGCCGTCCTACGTGCTCCGCGCCCTGGGTCGCAACGACGAGCTGGCGCACAGCTCCATCCGTTTCAGCTTCGGCCGCTTCACCACTGAAGAAGAGGTCGATTACGCCGCCAAGAAGGTGGTGGAAGCCGTTTCCAAGCTGCGTGAACTCTCGCCGCTGTGGGATATGTTCAAAGAGGGTGTCGACCTGTCCAAGGTCGAATGGCAGGCCCACTGACCCGCCCCATAGAAGTGAGGATTAGCCATGGCTTACAGTGAAAAGGTCATCGACCACTACGAAAATCCGCGCAACGTCGGCAAGCTCAACGCCGAAGACCCGGACGTCGGCACCGGCATGGTCGGCGCGCCGGCCTGCGGCGACGTAATGCGCCTGCAGATCAAGGTCAACGAGCAGGGCGTCATCGAAGACGCCAAGTTCAAGACCTACGGCTGTGGTTCGGCCATCGCCTCCAGCTCCCTCGCCACCGAGTGGATGAAGGGCAAGACCCTGGACGAAGCCGAGTCGATCAAGAACACCACCATCGCCGAAGAACTGGCCCTGCCGCCGGTTAAGATCCACTGCTCGGTACTCGCCGAGGACGCCATCAAGGCGGCCGTGCGCGACTACAAGCAGAAGAAAGGTCTGCTCTGAAGCGATTTGTTGAGTAAGGAGTTCCCATGGCCATCAGCATGACCGAATCCGCCGCCAATCACGTTCGCCGCTCCCTCGAAGGGCGCGGCAAGGGCGAGGGCATTCGTCTTGGCGTGCGTACCACCGGGTGTTCCGGTCTGGCCTACGTGCTGGAGTTCGTCGACGAGCTGGCAGCCGAGGACCAAGTCTTCGAGAGCCACGGCGTGAAGGTCATCATCGATCCGAAAAGCCTGGTCTACCTCGACGGCACCGAGTTGGACTTCACCAAGGAAGGCCTCAACGAGGGCTTCAAGTTCAACAACCCGAACGTGCGCGGTGAGTGTGGCTGCGGCGAAAGCTTCAACGTCTGAGGCTGGGTGTGGGTAGTCCCTGTCACTTCGCGCTGTTCGACCTGCAGCCGGGTTTCCGGATCGATCTGGAAACCCTCGGCAATCGCTACCGGGAGCTGGTGCGAACCGTTCATCCGGACCGTTTCGCCGATGCTTCCGAGCGCGAGCAGCGACTGGCGCAGGCCAAGGCCGCTGAGCTCAACGATGCCTACCAGACGCTGAAGAGCGTTCCGCGTCGTGCCCTGTACCTGCTGGCCCTGCGCGGCGATTCGCTGCCGCTGGAAGCCACGGTGCAGGACCCGGAGTTCCTCCTGCAGCAGATGCAGTTGCGCGAGGATCTGGAAGACCTGCAGGACAGCGCCGATCTCGACGGCGTGGCGCAGTTCAAGCGTCAGCTGAAGTCTGCCCAGCAACGGCTGGAAGATGATTTCGCTGATTGTTGGGATGATGCCGCCCGCCGCGACCTGGCCGAACGCCTGGTGCGTCGCATGCAGTTCCTCGACAAGCTGGCGCAGGAAGTGCGACAGCTGGAAGAGCGACTCGACGATTAATCCGCGCGGCTCGCGCCGCGCCCGATAGCCTGATTAGAAACCGCATGGCCCTACTGCAGATCGCCGAGCCCGGACAGACCCCCCAGCCGCACCAGCGTCGCCTGGCCGTGGGGATCGACCTGGGCACTACGAATTCCCTGGTCGCTGCCGTGCGCAGCGGCGTCGCGGCTCCGTTGCCGGACGTCCGCGGCGAAGTGATCCTGCCTTCGGCGGTGCGTTACCTCGCCGATCGCATCGAGGTGGGTGAGAGCGTTCGCGCCACCGCCTCGCAAGACCCGCTGAACTCAATCATCTCGGTCAAGCGCTTCATGGGCCGTGGCCTGGAGGACGTGAAGCAGTTGGGCGGCCAATTGCCGTACCGCTTCACCCAGGGCGAATCGCACATGCCCTTCATCGAGACCGTCCAGGGCGCCAAGAGTCCGGTGGAAGTCTCGGCAGAAATCCTCCGCGTCCTGCGTCAGCGCGCCGAATCCACCCTGGGTGGCGAGCTGGTGGGCGCGGTGATCACAGTTCCCGCCTATTTCGACGATGCCCAGCGTCAGGCCACCAAGGACGCCGCACGCCTGGCTGGCCTGCACGTACTGCGCCTGCTCAATGAGCCGACCGCTGCCGCTGTGGCATACGGTCTGGACAAGAGCGCCGAAGGCCTGGTCGCCATTTATGACTTGGGCGGCGGCACCTTCGATATCTCCATCCTGCGTCTGACCCGTGGCGTCTTCGAGGTCCTGGCCACCGGTGGCGACACCGCCCTGGGCGGCGACGATTTCGACCATGCTATTGCTGGCTGGATCATTGAGCAGGCCGGTATCTCGGCTGACCTCGATCCGGGCGCCCAGCGCCGTCTGCTGCAGACCGCCTGTGCCGCGAAGGAAGCCCTGACTGATAGCGCCAGCGTTGCCGTCGCCTACGACAGCTGGACCGGTGAGCTGACTCGCGCCCAGATGGATTCTCTGATCGATCCGATGATCCAGCGCAGCCTCAAATCCTGCCGCCGTGCCGTGCGTGATTCCGGCATCGAGCTGGAAGAGGTCAGTGCCGTGGTCATGGTCGGTGGCTCCACCCGAGTGCCGCGCGTTCGTGAACTGGTGGGGGAGCTGTTCGGTCGTGAACCGCTGACTGATATCGACCCGGACCAGGTGGTTGCCATTGGTGCTGCCATCCAGGCCGATGCCCTGGCTGGCAACAAGCGCGGCGAAGAGCTGCTGCTGCTGGATGTGATTCCCCTGTCGCTCGGCCTGGAAACCATGGGCGGGCTGATGGAGAAGGTGATTCCGCGTAACACCACCATCCCGGTGGCTCGCGCCCAGGAATTCACCACCTACAAGGATGGCCAGACAGCCATGATGATTCACGTGCTGCAAGGCGAGCGTGAGCTGGTCAAGGACTGCCGGTCCTTGGCGCGTTTCGAGCTGCGCGGCATTCCGCCGATGGTGGCGGGCGCGGCGAAGATCCGCGTCAGCTTCCAGGTCGACGCCGATGGTCTGCTGGGCGTGTCCGCCCGCGAGCTGTCGTCCGGCGCCGAGGCGAGCATCCAGGTCAAGCCGTCCTACGGCCTGACCGACGGCGAGATCGCCCGCATGCTGCAGGATTCCTTCCAGTACGCCGGTGATGACATGGCCGCCCGCACCCTGCGCGAACAGCAGGTCGAGGCCCAGCGTCTGCTCGAAGCCGTGCAGTCCGCGCTGGACGCCGATGGCGAGCGTCTGCTCGATGCTGACGAGCGTCTGGTCATCGATGCCGGCATGGACTCGCTGCGTGAGCTGGCTACCGGCAGCGATGCCACTGCCATCGAACTACAGATCAAGCGTCTGTCCCAGCTGACCGACGCCTTTGCCGCGCGCCGTATGGACGCCACCGTCAAAGCCGCACTGGCCGGTCGCCGGCTCAACGAAATCGAGGAATAAGCGAAGATGCCGCAGATTGTCTTTCTGCCCCACGCCGAACACTGCCCGGAAGGCGCGGTGATCGAAGCCCAGCCGGGCGAAACCATCATGAAGGCGGCGCTGCGCAACGGCATCGAGATCGAGCACGCCTGCGAGATGTCCTGTGCCTGCACCACCTGCCACGTGGTCGTGCGCGAGGGCTTCAACTCCATGGAAGCCTCTGACGAGCTGGAAGACGACATGCTGGACAAGGCCTGGGGCCTGGAGCCGGATTCGCGCCTGTCCTGCCAGGCAGTGGTCGGCGAGACCGATCTGGTGGTGGAGATCCCGAAATACACCATCAACCAGGTGTCCGAAGGTCACTGAGGCGGAGCGTCCATATGAGTCTGAAATGGGTTGATGTGCTCGAAATCGCCATCCAACTGGCCGAGTCCAAGCCGGACGTCGATCCGCGCTACGTAAACTTCGTCGATCTGCACCGCTGGGTGCTGGCATTGCCGGAGTTCAGCGATGATCCTTCCCGCGGCGGGGAAAAGGTCCTGGAGGCCATCCAGGCCGCCTGGATCGAAGAAGCCGACTGAGGGTGCGGCTCACTAGAGCCGCGTACCCATTTGTCATGAACCCGCGTATAATTCGCGGGTTTTATCTTTAGGTGAGCTGTCGAAAATTTCCCCAGGGGGATTTTCCGGCCGCCGGCCCTGTCGCAGTCGGGCCGGTTTCGCGGCTGCCGCCCCACGGGCGCAGCGCGCGGCAAACCCTAGAATCGCAGGAGCTCCTGGCCACGCCAGGGGCTTCTTGGCATTACCAACCTTGCTTTTCGGAGTTATTTCCATGGCCCTGCAACGTACCTTCTCCATCATCAAGCCCGACGCCGTTTCCAAGAACGTCATCGGCGAAATCCTGACCCGCTTCGAGAAAGCCGGCCTGCGCGTTGTCGCTTCCAAGATGGTTCAGCTGTCCGAGCGCGAAGCTGGCGGTTTCTACGCCGAGCACAAAGAGCGTCCTTTCTTCAAGGACCTGGTTTCCTTCATGACCTCCGGCCCGGTCGTTGTTCAGGTTCTGGAAGGCGAAGACGCCATCCTGCGCAACCGTGAACTGATGGGCGCCACCGATCCGAAGAAAGCCGACGCCGGCACCATCCGCGCCGACTTCGCCGTTTCCATCGACGAGAACGCCGTACACGGTTCCGACTCGGAAGCTTCGGCTGCCCGCGAAATCGCTTACTTCTTCTCCAGCACCGAGGTGTGCGAGCGCATTCGCTAATCCAGGCGAATGAGCGAGGGTGAATCCATGACTGATACCGCTGTAAAGGCCAACCTGCTGGGCATGACCAAGCCCCAGCTCGAGGAATTCTTCGAGTCCATCGGTGAAAAGCGCTTCCGCGCCGGCCAGGTGATGCAATGGATTCACCACTTTGGCGCCCTGGAATTCAGCGCCATGACGAACGTCGGCAAGGCCTTGCGCGAAAAGCTCGAGGCCGTTGCCGAAATTCGTCCCCCGGAGATCGTCAGCCAGGACATTTCCGCTGACGGTACCCGCAAGTGGGTGGTGCGCGTGGCCTCGGGCAGTTGCGTCGAGACCGTGTACATCCCGCAAGGCGGCCGCGGCACCCTGTGTGTGTCATCCCAGGCCGGTTGCGCGCTGGACTGCAGCTTCTGCTCCACCGGCAAGCAAGGCTTCAACAGCGACCTGACTTCCGCCGAGATCATCGGCCAGGTGTGGATCGCCAACCAGTCGTTCGGGACCATCCCGGGCAAGATCGACCGTGCCGTCACCAATGTGGTGATGATGGGCATGGGCGAGCCGCTGCTGAACTTCGACAACGTCGTGAGCGCCATGAGCATCATGATGGAAGACCTCGGCTACGGCATTTCCAAGCGAAAGGTGACCCTGTCCACCTCCGGCGTGGTGCCGATGATCGACAAGCTCGCCGAGGTGACCGACGTGTCCCTGGCCCTGTCGCTGCACGCACCCAACGACGAACTGCGCAACAAGCTGGTACCGATCAACAAGAAGTACCCGCTGGAGATGCTGCTCGACTCCTGCTACCGCTACATCACGCGCCTGGGCAAGGAGCGCGTGCTGACGATCGAGTACACCCTGCTGGCTGGCGTCAACGACCAGCCCGAGCATGCTGAGCAGCTGATCGCACTGCTCAAGGATTTCCCTTGCAAGATCAACCTGATTCCGTTTAATCCGTTCCCGCATTCCGGTTACGAGCGTCCGAGCAACAATGCCATTCGCCGTTTCCAGGACATGCTGCACAAGAGCGGCTTCAACGTGACCGTTCGTACCACTCGCGGCGACGATATCGATGCCGCCTGTGGTCAGCTGGTAGGCCAGGTGATGGACCGCACCCGCCGCAGCGAACGCTATATTGCCGTACGTCAGCTGGCCGCCGATGCCGACCAGGCCGCGCCCACTGGCAACAGAAACTGAACTAGGGAGGATTCCGATGACCCTGCGCGCCGCGCTGTGCTTACTGTTGGCAACCGTGCTGACGGGTTGCGTGACGACTGGTAAACAGGATCCTCTGAAAACCGAGAAGGGCCGGGACGAGGCGCGCGACGCCTATATCCAGCTCGGCATCGGTTACCTGCAGATGGGCAACACCGAGCAGGCCAAGGTGCCGCTGCGCCAGGCCCTGGATCTCGACTCATCCAGCGCCGATGCCCATGCTGCCCTGGCCGTGGTTTATCAGGTCGAGAAAGAGCCCAAGCTCGCCGAGAGCGAGTTCCGCAAGGCATTGTCCTCGCGCTCGGGCGATGCGCGCATCCTCAACAACTACGCAGGTTTCCTGTTCGAGCAGAAACGCTACCAGGAAGCCTACGACACCTACATGAAGGCCACGGAAGACGGCCTCTATTCCGAACGTTCGCGCATCTTCGAGAACCTCGGTCTGGTGAGCATGAAGCTCAACAACCGCGCTCAGGCCAAGGAATACTTCGAGAAGGCCATTCGCCTGAACCGCAATTCGACGGGGGCGCTGCTCGAACTGGCTGACCTGAATTACCAGGATCGCGAGTACGTGCCGGCTCGCGCCTATTACGAGGAATACCTCAAGCGGGGCCCGCAGACCGCGCGCAGCCTGCTGCTGGGGATTCGACTGGCCAAGATCTACGACGACCGGGATACCGCTGCCAGCTACGGGCTGCAACTCAAGCGCCTGTATCCCGCTTCTCCCGAATACCAGGCATACCAGGCGGATAAATGATGAATACGTCGCAGTCCGATGTCATCGGCACGACCCGCGCCAACCCTGGCGAAACCCTGCGCCAGGCACGTGAGAACAAGGGCTGGAGCACCGCTCAGGTCGCCGGCCAGCTGAACCTGACCGAGAACGCCCTGCGTTCGCTGGAGCAGGGCTCGTTCGAGCAGTTGCCGGGCCACACCTTCGCCCGTGGCTATATCCGCGCCTACGCCAAGCTGCTGGGCATGGACCAGGCCCAGATGGTTACCGCCTTCGACCAGTACACCGGCACCGACGCCACCGGCAGCAACGTCCAGGCCCTCGGCCGCGTGGTCGAGCCGGTACGCCTGTCGCGCAACCTGCTGCGCCTGTTCAGCCTGGCGCTGCTGGCCGTGCTCATCGGCTTCGGCTACTTCTGGTGGCAGGAACGTTCTGCGCGTCCGGCTGAGACCGGCAGCCTTAACATGGAGCACGTCGAGGTCGAAAGCGCCGACGGCACCACCGAAATCCACACCCTCGACGAGCCGGAAGACCAGGCTGTCGCCGAGGACCAGGCCAATACTCCGGCGGTTCCCGGCGAGCCTGCCGGCGACAACGGCAGCGCCGAGGCTCCGGCCGAAGGCACCCCGCCGGTCGCTGCCAACCCGGCAGTACCGGGCGCCCCGGCCGCCGCCGAAACCGCTCCGGCCCAGGTTCCGGTAGTCCCTGCTCAGCAACCGGCTGCACAGCAGCCTGTCGCTCCGGCCGCCCCTGTGGCTCCGATCGAGGCGCCTGCTGCTCCGGTGGTGGCTTCCGCGGGCCAGGGCGTGGTCAAGGTTCAATTCAGCGCCGATTGCTGGACCCAGCTCACCGATGCCGACGGCAAGGTCCTCGTCGAGGGCCTCAAGCGCAAGGGTGATTCGCTGGAGGTCGCCGCCAAGGCGCCCGTCCAGTTGCGCCTGGGCTTCGCCCAAGGTGCCCAGGTCAGCTACAACGGCCAGCCGGTCGAAGTCACGCCGGCGCGCGGTGGCACCGCTCGCCTGAAGTTGGGTGGACAGTAAGATGCATTGCGAGTCTCCGATCAAACGTCGCCTGTCCCGCAAGATCTGGGTCGGTAACGTGCCGGTGGGTGGGGATGCTCCCATCGCCGTGCAGAGCATGACCAACACCGATACTCTGGATGTGGCCGCCACCGTGGCGCAGATCCGTCGTCTGGAAGACGCAGGCGCCGACATTGTCCGCGTCTCCGTGCCCGACATGGACGCCGCCGAGGCGTTCGGCAAGATCAAGCAGCAGGTCAAGGTGCCGCTGGTTGCCGACATCCACTTCGACTACAAGATCGCCCTGCGCGTGGCTGAACTGGGCGTCGATTGCCTGCGCATCAACCCGGGCAACATCGGACGCGAAGACCGCGTGAAGGCCGTGGTGGATGCCGCCCGCGAGCGCAATATCCCGATCCGCATCGGCGTCAACGCCGGTTCGCTGGAGAAGGACCTGCAGAAGAAGTACGGCGAGCCGACCCCCGAGGCGCTGCTGGAGTCGGCCATGCGCCATGTCGATCACCTCGACCGTCTGGACTTCCAGAACTTCAAGGTCAGCGTGAAGGCCTCCGACGTGTTCATGGCCGTCGCCGCCTACCGCCTGCTGGCCAAGCAGATCGAACAACCCCTGCATTTGGGCATCACCGAAGCCGGTGGCCTGCGTTCGGGCACCGTGAAGTCGGCCGTCGGCCTGGGCATGCTGCTTGCCGAGGGCATCGGCGACACCATCCGCATCTCGCTGGCCGCCGACCCGGTGGAAGAGATCAAGGTCGGCTTCGACATCCTCAAGTCGCTGCGCCTGCGCTCCCGTGGCATCAACTTCATCGCCTGCCCGAGCTGCTCGCGGCAGAACTTCGATGTGGTGAAGACCATGAACGAGCTGGAAGGCCGCCTCGAGGACCTGCTGGTACCGCTGGATGTCGCCGTGATCGGCTGCGTGGTCAACGGTCCGGGCGAAGCCAAGGAGGCTCACATCGGTCTCACCGGCGGCACGCCGAGCAACCTGATCTACATCGACGGCAAGCCGGCGCAGAAGCTGCAGAACGATAACCTGGTGGATGAGCTGGAACGGCTGATCCGCGAAAAAGCGGCCGAGAAGGCCGAGGCCGACGCCGCACTCATCGTGCGCGGCTGACCGCAACAAGGATCCTAAGTGAGCAAGTCCCTGCAAGCCATCCGTGGCATGAACGACATCCTGCCGGACCAGACCCCGGCCTGGCGCTATCTGGAGCGCACCTTCGCCGGCCTGCTTGACCGCTACGGCTACAGCGAGATCCGCCTGCCGATCCTCGAGTTCACCGAGCTCTTCGCTCGTGGTATCGGTGAAGGCACCGACGTGGTCGACAAGGAGATGTACACCTTCCTCGACCGCAACGGCGAATCCCTGACCATGCGTCCGGAAGGCACCGCGGGCTGCGTGCGAGCCGTGCTGGAGCATGGCCTGTCGGGCGGTGGCCAGGTGCAGAAGCTGTGGTACACCGGTCCGATGTTCCGCTACGAGAAGCCGCAGAAAGGCCGTTATCGTCAGTTCCACCAGATCGGCGTGGAAGTCTTCAACCTGCCCGGTCCGGACATCGACGCCGAGCTGATCATCCTCACTTGGCGCCTGTGGCAGAAGCTGGGCATGGCCGATGCCGTGACCCTGCAGCTGAATACCCTGGGCTCCAGTGAGGCCCGCGCGCGCTATCGCGACGACCTGGTGGCCTACCTGCAGGAGCGCTTCGAGCAGCTGGACGAAGATAGCCAGCGCCGCATGACCACCAACCCGCTGCGCATCCTCGACAGCAAGGTCGAGAGCACCCAGGCGCTACTGGTCGGCGCGCCGAGCCTGCACGACTACCTGGACGAAGAGTCGATCGCCCACTTCGAGGGGCTGAAGGCCCGTCTGGATGCGGTCGGCCTGCGCTATGAGATCAACCAGAAGCTGGTACGCGGCCTGGACTACTACTGCCGCACTGCTTTCGAGTGGGTCACCGACAAACTCGGCGCCCAGGGCACCGTGTGCGGCGGCGGCCGCTACGATGGCCTGGTCAGCCAGTTCGGCGGCAAGCCGACGCCGGGCGTGGGCTTTGCCATGGGCGTGGAACGCCTGGTGCTGCTGCTGGAAACCCTGGGCGTGGTGCCTGCCGAGCTGAATCGCCCGGCCGACCTCTACGTCTGCGCCTTCGGCGAGCCGGCGGAGTTGGCCGCGCTGACCCTGGCCGAACAGCTGCGCGAGGCCATTCCGGGCCTGCGCCTGCTGGTCAACGCCGGCGCCGGCAGCTTCAAGAGCCAGTTCAAGAAGGCCGACAAGAGCGGTGCACAGTTCGCAATGATTCTGGGTGACGACGAACTGGCCAACCGCGTGGTAGGTTTCAAGCCCCTGCGTGGCGAGGGCGAACAACAGAATATCGCCTGGGATGCTCTGCCCGAGCACCTGGCTGCCTGCCTCAAGCGGGCCTGAATCGAGCGGATAGGAGTATTGGGGTGAGTAACCGTACCGAAGAAGAACAGATCGCTGACATCAAGGACTGGTGGCAGCGTAACGGCATGCCCCTGCTGACCGGCGCTGCTCTGGCGCTGATCGTGGTGTTTGGCTGGCAGGCCTGGAAAAAGTACCAGAACAACCAGTCCCAGGGCGCCTCGATCATTTACCAGGCCCTGTTGGAAACCGCACTGAACCCGGCCGGCAAGCCCGACACCGCCAAGGTCGCCGAGCTCGCTGGCAAGCTGAATACCGACTTCGCCGGCACTCCGTACGCCCAGTACGGCCGCCTGTTCGTCGCCAAGGTTGCGGTGGACAGCGGCAAGCTGGATGACGCCGTCCTCGAGCTGAAGGCAGTGGTCGACAAGCCGGTTGACGCCACCCTCGGCGAGCTGGCTCGCCAGCGCCTGGCGCGTGTCCTGGCGGCCCAGGGCAAGGCCGAAGACGGTCTGAAGCTGCTCGACGGCAACGTCGACAAGGCCTACGTCGCCACTCGCGAAGAACTGCGCGGCGACCTGCTGCTGCAGCTCAAGCGCAATGATGACGCCCGTGTCGCCTACGAAAAGGCCAAGGCTGCTCTGCCGGAAGACGCCGCCGTCGGCGCCCTGCAGATGAAACTCGACGACCTGGCCAAGGGAGACGCCTGAGATGTTGCGTTGGAAACACGTTGCACTGCTGGCACTGACCCTGATGGCTGTGGGTTGCAGCAGCAATAGCAAGAAAGAACTGCCGCCGGCCGAGCTGACCGATTTCAAGGAAGAGGTCCGCCTGGAGAAACAGTGGAGCCGTTCGGTCGGTGATGGCCAGGGCGACCTGTACAACCTGCTCGAGCCCGCCGTGGATGGCCAGACCATCTTCGCCGCGTCTGCCGAAGGCCGCGTCATGGCCATGCAGCGCGAAACTGGCGAAGTGCTGTGGAAGAAAGACCTCGATCTGCCGATCTCCGGCGCCGTCGGCGTGGGCAGCGGCATGGTCCTGCTGGGCACCCTGCGTGGCGACGTGATCGCGCTGGATTCCGGTTCGGGCGAGCAGAAGTGGCGCGCCAAGGTCACCAGCGAAGTGCTGGCTGCCCCGGCCACCAACGGTGACGTGGTGGTGGTGCAGACCCAGGACGACAAGCTGATCGGCTTCGACGCTTCCACCGGCAACCAGCGCTGGATCTACGAAGGCACCGTACCGGTGCTGACCCTGCGTGGCACTGGCGCTCCGCTGATCGCGGGCCGTCTGGCCCTGGCGGGTCTGGCCAGCGGCAAGGTCGTCGCGGTGGACGTGGAGCGTGGCCTGCCGGTCTGGGAAGCGCGCGTTGCGATTCCTCAGGGCCGTTCCGAGCTGGACCGCGTCGTCGATATCGACGGCGGCCTGCTGCTGGTCGACAACGTTCTCTATGTCGCCAGCTACCAGGGCCGCGCCGCGGCGCTGGACGTAGGCACCGGCCGCGTGCTCTGGCAGCGTGAAGCTTCCAGCTACGTCGGCGTAGCCGAAGGTACCGGCAGCGTGTTCATCAGCCAGTCCAGCGGCACCGTGGAAAGCCTCGACTCCCGTGGTTCGTCCTCGCTTTGGAGCAACGACGCCCTGGCTCGCCGCCAGCTGTCCGCTCCGGCCGTGCTGTCGAGCAACGTGGTCGTCGGTGACCTGGAAGGTTACGTGCATCTGCTGAGCCAGGTGGATGGTCGTTTCGTGGGCCGCGAGAAGGTCGACGGTGACGGCGTGCGGGTTCGCCCGCTGGTAGTCGGCAGCTGGATGTACGTGTTCGGCAACAGCGGTAAGCTGGCCGCCTACACGATTCGCTAAGCTGAGTGTTACTGCCGGCCGCTGCCGTGAAAAACGGCAGCGGCCGTCGTGTTTTCTGAAATTCAAATTCCTGGAGAGCCGCATGGTTCCCGTAATAGCCCTGGTGGGCCGCCCCAACGTCGGCAAGTCCACCCTGTTCAACCGCCTGACCCGCACCCGTGACGCCATCGTCGCCGAGTACGCAGGTCTGACCCGAGACCGCCAATACGGCGAGGCCAAGTGGCAGGGCAAGAAATTCATCGTCATCGATACCGGTGGTATTTCCGGTGACGAAGAGGGTATCGACGCCAAGATGGCCGAGCAGTCGCTGCAGGCCATCGAAGAGGCCGATGCCGTCCTGTTCATGGTCGACTCCCGCGCCGGCCTCACCGCCGCCGACGAGATGATCGGCGAGCACCTGCGCAAGAAGAACAAGCGCACCTACCTGGTGGCCAACAAGGTCGACACCGTCGATCCGGACATCGCCCGCGCCGAGTTCAGCCCGCTGGCCCTGGGGCATGCGATCCCGATCGCCGCCGCCCACGGCCGTGGCATCACCCAGATGCTCCAGGAAGCCCTGGGCGAGATGTTCGCTCCCGAGCCGGAAGCGCCGGAAGACAACGACCTGCCCGGCGAGATGGAAGAAGTCGCCGAAGGCGAGGAAGCCAAGCGCATTCCCGGCCCGAGCGAGAAGGATGGCATCAAGATCGCCATCATCGGTCGCCCCAACGTCGGCAAGTCCACGCTGGTGAACCGCATGCTCGGTGAAGAGCGGGTGATCGTCTACGACCAGGCCGGCACCACCCGCGACAGCATCTACATCCCCTTCGAGCGCAACGAAGAGAAGTACACCCTCATCGACACCGCCGGCGTGCGCCGCCGCGGCAAGATCTTCGAGGCGGTGGAAAAGTTCTCCGTGGTGAAGACCCTGCAGGCGATCCAGGACGCCAACGTGGTCATCTTCGTCATGGACGCCCGCGAAGGCGTGGTTGAACACGACCTCAACCTGCTCGGCTTCGTGCTGGAGACCGGCCGTGCGCTGGTCATCGCGCTGAACAAGTGGGACGGCATGGAATCGGCCGAGCGCGACTACGTGAAAACCGAGCTCGAGCGCCGGCTGATGTTCGCCGACTTCGCCGACATCCACTTCATCTCGGCGCTGCACGGCACCGGCGTTGGCCACCTGTACAAGTCGGTGCAGGACTCCTTCCGTTCCGCCGTGACCCGCTGGCCCACCAGCAAGCTCACGCAGATCCTCGAGGACGCCATCCAGGTTCACCAGCCGCCGATGGTCAACGGCCGCCGCATCAAGCTGCGCTACGCGCACTTGGGGGGCGCCAACCCGCCGCTGATCGTGATCCACGGCAACCAGGTGGATGCGGTGCCCAAGGCCTATACCCGCTACCTGGAGAAGACCTTCCGCCGCGTGCTGAAGCTGGTCGGTACGCCGATCCGCATCGAGTACAAGGGCGGTGACAACCCGTTCGAGGGCAAGAAGACCCAGCTCACCGATCGCCAGGTCAACAAGAAGCGCCGCCTGATGTCGCACCACAAGAAGGCGGAGAAGAAGAAGAAGGACAAACGTAAATAACGTCTGTCAGGCTTTAGACCGCAAGCCGCAGGCGATAGAGTAGGGACTTCCCTCTCATCGCCTGCGGCCTGTAGTCACGCCATGCTTACCAGCAAACTGCCGAATGTCGGCACCACCATCTTCACCCGCATGTCCCAGCTCGCCGCGCAAAGCGGAGCGCTGAATCTTTCCCAGGGTTTCCCGGACTTCCCCGGTCCCGCACCGCTGCTCGAAGCGGTTGCCCGCCACGTCATGGCCGGACACAACCAGTACAGCCCGATGACCGGCCTGCCGGCGCTGCGCGAACAGGTCGCGATCAAGGTCGCGAGCCTCTATGGCCGCAACGTCAGCGCCGACGCCGAGGTGACCATCGTTCCCGGTGCGACCGAAGGGATCTTCTGTGCGGTACAGGCGCTGATTCGCGCCGGCGACGAAGCCATCGTCCTCGACCCCTGCTACGACAGCTACGAGCCGTCGGTCGAGCTGGCCGGCGGCCGTTGCGTGCATGTTGCGCTGACTCAGCCGGACTTCCACATCGACTGGCAGCGCCTGGCCGATGCCATCACCCCGCGCACGCGCCTGATCTTCCTCAACAGTCCGCACAACCCCAGCGGTGCGCTGATCGACCGTGCCGACCTGGATCGCCTGGCCGAGCTGATCCGCGACCGCGAGATCTACGTGATCAGCGACGAGGTCTACGAGCACCTGATCTACGACGGCGTACAGCACGCCAGCGTGCTGGCCCATGACGAGCTGTATCCGCGCGCCTTCGTCATCAGCTCCTTCGGCAAGACCTACCACGTCACCGGCTGGAAGACCGGCTACGTGGTGGCGCCGCCGGCGCTGTCGGCGGAGATGCGCAAGATCCACCAGTACGTGAATTTCTGCGGCGTGACGCCGCTGCAGTACGCGCTGGCCGACTTCATGGCCGCGCACGCCGAGCACCTGCGCGAGCTGCCGGGCTTCTACCAGGCCAAGCGCGACCTGTTCTGCAACCTGCTGGAAGGCTCGCGTTTCACCTTCCAGCGTGCTGCCGGAACTTACTTCCAGGTAGTCGATTACTCGTCGATTCGCCCGGACCTCGATGATGTCGCCATGTCCGAATGGCTGACCACCGAACACGGCGTGGCCGCCATTCCGGTCTCGGTGTTCTACCAGCAGGCTCCGGCGGACACGCGTCTGGTGCGCTTCTGTTTCGCCAAGAAAGAGGAGACGCTGCGCCAGGCAGCGGAACGACTATGCGCGATCTGAGCCGCGACCCAAGCCACTTGGCGGACCTGAAACTCGCCCTCGTGCAGACCACCCTGGTCTGGCACGACGCGAAGGCCAACCGCGAGCGTTTCGAGGCGCTCCTGGAAAGCGCCCGTGGCGCAGACGTGGTGATCCTCCCGGAGATGTTCACCACCGGCTTTTCCATGGATTCCGAGGCGCTGGCCGAGGCGGAGGAGGGCGCGACCTACGCCTGGCTTCGCGAGCAGGCGGCCCGGCTCGATGCCGTGGTCTGTGGCAGCGTAATTATCCGCGCCGCTGACGGAAGTCATCGCAACCGTTTGCTCTGGGCACGCCCGGACGGCGAGATTCAGCATTACGACAAGCGTCACCTGTTCCGCATGGCCGGTGAGCACAAGCACTACACGCCGGGCGAGCAACAGGTGTTGCTGGAGTGGAAGGGATGGCGGATTCGCCCGCTGGTCTGCTATGACCTGCGCTTCCCGGTGTGGAGCCGCGACGCCCAGGACACTGACCTGCTGCTCTACACCGCCAACTGGCCGGCCGCGCGCCGCCAGCACTGGAACCGCCTTCTGCCAGCGCGGGCCATCGAAAACCTCTGCTATGTCGCTGCGGTCAATCGCGTCGGTGAAGACGGCAGGGGGCACGCCTACTCCGGCGACAGCCAGGTGCTGGACTTCCAGGGTGACAACCTGCTAGCCGCCGGCAGCGCTGACGGGGTCTTCCAGATTGCCCTGAGCGCAGCGGAGCTGGCGGCGTACCGCGAGCGCTTCCCGGCGAATCTCGATGCGGACGAGTTCAGCATCCACCGCTGAAGTCGATGTGCTTTTCGTAGGAGCGAGCTTGCTCGCGAACCGTCCCGCAGCGGGGATGTTCGCGAGTTGACCCGCTCCTACAGGTTCAATACGCGCTGGCGGTATTCAACCGCTGGATCGCCTCGTCACTGAGCTTCAGCTCCACCGCCGCAATCAGGTCGGGCAACTGCTCCAGCTTCGACGCACTGGCAATCGGCGCTGTGATGCTCGGGCGGGCCATCAGCCAGGCGAGTGCGGCCTGGGTCGGCGTGGCGTTCAGGTCGCCGGCCACTTCCTCCAGCGCATCGAGGATCGCGAAGCCGCGCTCGTTCATGAAGTTCTTCACCTTGTAGCCGCGCACGCTGCTCTTGCCCAGGTCATCCTCGCGGCGGTACTTGCCGGTAAGGAAGCCGGCGGCCAGGGAGTAGAAATTGATCACGCCCAGGCCCAGCTGCTGCACCGTGGGCTCCAGCTGAGTCTCGTAGTTGGCGCGGTCGTAGAGGTTGTAGTTGGGCTGCAGGCTCTGGTACTGCGGCAGCTTCAAGCGCGTGCAGAGCTCATGAGCTTCACGCAGGCGCTTGGCGTCGAAGTTGGAGGCGCCGATCACCCGCACCTTGCCGCGCTCCACGGCCTCGGCGAAGGCTCCCATGGTTTCCTCCAGCGAGGTGTGCGGATCGTCGCAGTGGGACTGGTAGAGGTCGATGTAGTCGGTCTGCAGACGCTTGAGCGAGCGCTCCAGTGCCTGCTCGATGTACACCGCCGACAGTCCCTTGTGGCCGTTGCCCATGTCCATGCCGACCTTGGTCGCGATGATTACCTGGTTGCGCTTGCCGGTCTTCTTCAGCCACTTGCCGATCAGGGTTTCCGACTCGCCGCCCTCGTGGCCCGGCACCCAACGCGAGTAAACGTCAGCGGTGTCGATGCAGTTCAGCCCGGCGTCGAGCAGCGCGTCCAGCAAGCGAAACGAGGTCGCCTCGTCGGAGGACCAGCCGAACACGTTACCGCCGAAGACCAGCGCAGGAATCTTCAGGCCCGATTGTCCGAGTTCGCGTGTACGCATCTGCTTTGACTCCTCAGCGGGTGTGCGGGAACCCTCAGTGTAGACGCGCAGCCGTTCGCCGCGGGGCGGATTGGCCGGCAGCGGTACGCCAGCTGGTCTATCATGGCAGCCAGCCCAATTGCCGAGTGCCCGTCATGACCACGACTCCCTACCTGCTGGACCAGCTGGAAACCGCCGACATGCTGTTGATCGACGGTCTGCACGCCTGGCAGTTCGAGCTCAACGAGGCATTGCTGGACCAGGCCGACGCCGCTGCCCACGCAGACCAGCCCTTCGCCAGCGAAGACGTGGTGCTGCAGATCGAGTCCATCGACGGCCGCGACCGCCGCGAGTGGCGCTTCAGCTACAACCAGGTGATGGAGGCCAGCTACCAGGCCGAAGACGAGACCTGGCTGCTCCAGGCCGGCGACCAGCAGCACCGACTCTGCTGTCTTGGCGCGGTCGCTGCCAGTGGCGACGACGAGTAAGCCTCCCCTGGACGAAGAAGGCCCCGCGAGGGGCCTTTTTCATGGCTTCAGAAAGCCAGCGGGTAACTGGTGATGAAGCGCACCTCGTCGTAATCGCTGGCGTAGCTGCTGCGAACTGTGGAGGTGCGCATGAGGAACGACAGGGTCTTCAGCGGCCCGCTCTGGATCGTATAGCCGACATCGGTATCGCGCTCGTACTCGTGGCCATCGCTCTTGCCCTGCCGCGAGATGTCGGTGCCCTTGGTGTAGCGCGTCGTCAGGGTCAGGCCCGGCACGCCGAGGCTGGCGAAGTCGTAATCGTAGCGCAGCTGGTAGGAGCGTTCCTGCGCCCAGAAGAAGCCGCCATTGGTGACCCAGTTGACCAGGTACGGTTGCGGCGTGTTGCCCAGCAGCATGGGGAACATGTCTTCGCCGAGCATGCGCTGGTAGGTGGCCGACAGCATGTGGCCGCCGTGCTTCACGCCGAGTCTCGCGCCATAGGCACGGTTGTCGATGCGCCCGGCCAGAGCCTGCCCGGATTCCTCGTTGTGGAAGTAGCTCAGGGTGCCGAGCAGCGCAGTCTTCTCGCCCACCGGCTGCTTGAAGTTGGCGCCGACGTAGTGCTGGTCATAGATGTCCTCGAGCTGGGCGAAGTAGTAGCTGGTGGACAGCCCGGGCGTCCACTGGGCATCGACGCCGCCCAGGTTCAGCTTGTTGCTGTCCTGGCTGGCGGGACGGGTAGCCAGGTAGAACGACTCGCGGTCGCTTGAGGCACGGGTGCTGGTATTCCAGAGTTGCGCGGCAGTGAACTTGAAGCGATCCGACTCCTTCGACTCCAGCATCACGCCTTGGAAGGTCTGCGGCAGCACGCGCACATCATCCTGGAAAATCACCGGCAGGCGCGGCTCCAGCAGACCGACCTTCAGCGTGGTCTTCGAATAGCGCAGCTTGAGCGTGGCGCCGCCACGGCTGAAGTTATCCACCGGCTCACCGCTCGTGCGGTCGTAGGGCAGGTTGCTGTCGTTGCTGGTGCCGGCGCCGCCGTCGAGCTTCAGGGCGTAGAAACCGGTGAAGTCTACGCCGACGCCGATGGTGCCTTCGGTGAAGCCGGAGCTGAAACGCGCCAGCACGGCCTGGGACCAGCTGCCGGCCTGGGATTGGGGGGCGTTGTCCTGGCGGTAGTCGCGCAGCATGTAGAAGTTGCGCAGGGTGGCGTCCAGGCGGCTGTCGTCGATCAGGTCAGCCTGGGCGCAGAGGGGCATCAGCGCGCTGGACAGCAGCGCACCGGCAAAGCGAATACGGAACATCGTCATCTCCTGGGTGCCGTTCGCCGGGGTGCAGGGCGCCACGCCGGCGAACGGGCGTACGTCTTGTCGAGGCGGGCGCGATCAGTTCGCGGCGGCGTTATCCAGCGGTGCGGCTTCGGACTGGACCGTCTGCTCCTGGCCCAGGCTGCGGCGGAAGTGCTTGCGCCCGTTGCCCAGCAGCCACAGGCAGAGCAGCCCGGCGA
The DNA here is from genome assembly GCF_044746165.1 of Pseudomonas sp. NPDC086581. Taxonomy (NCBI): domain Bacteria; kingdom Pseudomonadati; phylum Pseudomonadota; class Gammaproteobacteria; order Pseudomonadales; family Pseudomonadaceae; genus Pseudomonas; species Pseudomonas sp. NPDC086581. The sequence continues at coordinate 340,280 of NZ_JBIVBR010000005.1, forward strand.
GGGTGACGATGATGCCGATGGACGAGCCGACGGCCTTCGGGTCCTTGAAGTATTGGTCGGTGAGCAGTGCCACCAGGGTGGTGCCGACGCCCAGGCCAATCAGGTTGGAGACCAGCAGGAACAGTGCCGACACCTGCGCGCGCAGGCGGTTGGGCGTGAGCACCTGCATGGCGGCCGCCGAGGTGGAGATGCAGAACGCGCAGAAGAACATTGCCGGCCCCATCAGCATTACCGACACCTGCAGGCTGCTGGCAGTGACCGAGCCGATGACGAAAGGAATGGTGCAGGCGGCGCCGAGCATGCCGCTGATCATCGCGGCGTCGCTGCGCCCGCGCTTCTGCAGCACGTCCACCAGCCAGCCGGCGCAAAACACCCCGGCGGTGTTGAGCACCAGCAGGATGCCGCCGAGGATGTAGCCCACCTCCAGTGGCGTCAGGCCGTACTGGCGGATGTACATGGCCGGCGCCCAGCCCATCAGCGCGTACTGGCACATGGCGAAGAAGGAGAAACCCAGGTAGTGGCAGGTGAAGGTCGCGCGGTGGCGCCGCAGGAAGCGCAGGCCGTCGCCGATGGTTGCCTTGTGCTGCGGGTTCGTTTCCTTGCGCGCCGGGTCACGGATGGTCAGCGCGATCAGCAGCGCCACCAGCACGCCGGGCAGGCCGACGATGAAGAAGGCGATCTGCCAGGAGCGCACCTGGCCCAGCCAGCCCAGGTCGATGGCCGGCACGTCGCGCAGGGCCTCGATCACGTAGCCGCCGACCAGGAAGGCCAGGCCGCCGCCGAGAAACGCGCCCATGGAGTAGAGCCCCAGCGCGCGGCCGAGTTTCTCCTTGGGGAATAGGTCGGCGAGCATCGAGTAGGTCGCCGGTGTCAGCGCGGCCTCGCCGACGCCGACGCTCATGCGCGCGAGGAACATCTGCAGGAAGTTCTTCGACAGGCCGCACGCGGCGGTGGCGATGCTCCAGAAGGCCACGCCGATGGCGATGATCTTCACCCGCGAGGAGCGGTCGGCGAGGTATGCGATGGGCAAGCCCATGAAGGCGTAGAACAGCGAGAAGGCCAGTCCGCTGAGCAGGCTGAACTGGGTATCGGTGATCTGCAGGTCGGCTTTGATCGGCTCGATCATCAGCGAGAGGATCTGCCGGTCAACGAAGGAGAAGATGTACGCCACCATGCACAGCACGACGACATACCAGGAATAGCGCGGAGTGAAGACGGATTTCGAGTGGGATTGCGGGTTCACGGTTACTGGCTCCTGAAGCGGGTGAAGGCAGATGGCCAAGCACGTCGAGCTCGTTGTTGTTGTAGGTAACCAGGCGCCACTGGACGCAAGGCAGGGGCAGCCGAAAGTGTCTGATTGCGTGACACGGTTTTTTGTTTGCCTGCCGCTTTCACGGCAGTGCACGCAAGACTAGGGAAGGGACGAGGCAGGGGTAATCGGGGCGAGTACCAGCATTGCGGAGACTGCCCCCTAGGAAACTAGGGGGAATCTTTAGACGGGAGGACGCAAGGGATCAGGCGTTGCCGGTCAGGGGCAGCAGGAAGGCGGCGCCGAAGACGATCGCCATGATGACGATCAGGAACAGCAGGCTGATGCCGAAGGCGCGCCAGTTGGACAGGTAGCCACCACCGGCCGCGGCGTGGCGATCAAGCGCTTCGCCGGTATTCTGCTTGGCGTACTGGTGCATGGCGAATACGGCGGCGATGTTGATCGGCGCGGCGGGAAAGTTGTCCGGCAGGAACCAGGATAGGACGAAGATCAGCACGGTGATGCCGATGCCGACCCGCCAGGCTTTCTGCACTTCCTGCGGGCGGTTCAGACGCTTGAGGTTCTGCGCGATCACCCAGCTGCCGGCCACGGGCGTGCCGAAGAAGGTGGCGATGCCGGCGGCGGCCAGGCGGTAGAGTGGCTCGCCAGTGGCAACGCCGAGGCCGTCCTGGAGTGCGGCGGCGGGGGGCTGGAAAGGATTGTCCTGCGGTGCGGTCGTCATGTTTTCACTCCATCGAAAACAGCCCCGGACGCACGAGGCGTCCGGGGCAAAGGGACTTACAGGTTAACTGAGGCTCACGCGGCTTTCGCGTGGCCCAGCGTCACGGCGCGGTTCAGGGCGCTGAACAGCGCACGGAAGCTCGCGGTGGTGATGTTTTCATCAATGCCGATGCCGTGCAGCGAACGACCACCCTCGACACGCAGTTCGATATAGGCGGCTGCGCGGGCATTGGTGCCGGCGCCGATGGCATGCTCGTTGTAGTCCATGATCTCGACGTCCACCGGCAGCGAGGCGACCAGGGCTTCCAGGGTACCCTTGCCCTTGCCGTGCCAGCGATGCTGCTCGCCCTTGTGGGTCACGTCGATGTCGATGGCGCAGACGCCGTTCTCTTCCTGCAGGCGGTAGTTCTTCAGGCCGAACGGGGAAACGGCCTGCAAGTACTCGGTCTGCAGCAGGGTGTAGATCTGCTCGGCGGTCATTTCCAGGCCGAGACGGTCGGTCTCGTTCTGCACCACCTGGCTGAACTCGATCTGCATGCGACGCGGCAGGCTGATGCCGTATTCCTGTTCGAGCAGGAAGGTGATGCCGCCCTTGCCGGACTGGCTGTTCACACGGATCACCGCCTCGTAGCTGCGGCCGATGTCCGCCGGGTCGATCGGCAGGTACGGCACTTCCCATACGGCATCCGGCTGCTGCTGGGCGAAGCCCTTGCGGATGGCATCCTGGTGGGAGCCGGAGAAGGCGGTGTGGACCAGGTCGCCGACGTACGGATGACGCGGGTGCACCGGAATCTGGTTGCACTCTTCCACCACCTTGCGCACGGCGTCGATGTCGGAGAAGTCCAGCTCGGGGTCGATGCCCTGGGTGTACATGTTCAGCGCCATGGTCACCAGGCAGAGGTTGCCGGTGCGCTCGCCGTTGCCGAACAGGCAGCCTTCGACGCGGTCGGCGCCGGCCATCAGGGCCAGTTCCGAAGCAGCCACGCCAGTGCCACGGTCGTTGTGGGTGTGCAGGCTGATCAGCACGCTGTCGCGCTTGTTGATCTGGCGGCCGAACCACTCGATCTGGTCGGCGTAGTTGTTCGGGGTGGCGCACTCGACGGTGGCGGGCAGGTTGAGGATCAGGCGGTTGGCCGGGGTCGGCTGGAACACGTCGATCACCGCGTTGCACACCTCGACGGCGAAATCGGTCTCGGTGGAGCTGAAGACTTCCGGCGAGTACTCGAAGCCCCACTGGGTTTCCGGCGCGGCTTCGGCCAGGCGCTTGATGGTCTGACCGGCGGCCACGGCGATGGCTTTCACACCGGCCTTGTCCTGGTTGAAGACGATCTTGCGGAAGCTCGGTGCGCAGGCGTTGTAGTAGTGGACGATGGCCTTCTTCGCGCCCTTGAGGGACTCGAAGGTGCGCTCGATGAGGTCGTCGCGGGCCTGGGTCAGCACCTGGATGGTGACGTCATCGGGAATGTGGTCGTTCTCGATCAGCTCACGCACGAAGTCGAAGTCGGTCTGCGAGGCGGACGGGAAGCCCACTTCGATTTCCTTCAGGCCCACCTGAACCAGGCACTTGAAGAAGCGCATCTTCTTCTCGGCGTCCATCGGCTCGATCAGGGACTGGTTGCCGTCGCGCAGGTCGGTGGACAGCCAGATCGGCGCCTTGTCGATGATCTTGTCCGGCCAGGTGCGGTCGGGCAGGGTGATCTGGGTGAAGGCGCGGTATTTCTTCGACGGGTCTTTCAACATGCTCATGAGCGGAATCCTTGTTCTCTGCGGCCTGCGTGGCCTGCGCAAAAAAATCTGAATGAGGCGAAACGGGGGAGGGGGGCTCAGCCACGCAGTCGCGGGCTGACCAGGCGCAGGCAGGCGTGTTGGCGAAGCAGGATGAGGGTGTGTGCGGTTTTCATGAGTGCCAAGCTAAAGGCCTGGAAGACCAATGGCAAGCATTTGGGGAAATTTGGTAGGAAAAGTCTTCGATAGCGATTGAGGGGTGAATAATTGTCGAAAAATTACTATTTAAGCAATTAATCCTGAAGCTTAGCGCTGTGCTTAACTGATTCTGCGTCTTCGTGCCGCAGCGGAGCTTTATCACTCCGTGCGATCATTGCGCACCCCGCCTCAGGCAGGGACCTTCCATCCGCAAGGACTTTTCGTGACCCGTCGTACTCGACAAGGCGTAGGCACCTGGCTGGCGTTGTTCGCCATGCTGATGATCTATGTCGGCCCGCTGGTTTCCCAGTCGATGCCGATGGATCACGCCATGCCCATGGATCACGTCATGCCGATGGAGCATGGCAAGGCGCCGGCCCATGAAATGTCCCATGACATGGCCGGCATGGACGACATGGCCTGCTCCGACGGCCAGCGCGCCGCGGGCCATCACGCTGCCCCCGTATCCCACGGCGAACAGCCGCTCACCGCCGACGCCTTCATGGAGAAGTGCGGCTATTGCAGCCTGCTGATCCACAGCCCGCCGCTGACGCCGCCGCCGGTCCTGCTTGACCACGGAGTGCCCGCCGTTGGCGCACCGGTTGCCCAGTTCGTTTCCTCGCGCATTCCCGCCTCACCGGTCTTCCCCGGTGCTCGTTCCCGCGCTCCTCCGTTCCTGATCGGCTGACCTGCAACCCCGACTCCCCGACCCCGGCGCACTTGGCTGTCCTCAGTCTGCGCGCCGTGCGAGTACGCGCGGAGCGGGCGTCATCACCGATCATGGAAATCATGCAATGTCCCGCATGCCTATGCGCCGTCGGCAAACTGCCGTCGGCCTGCGCGCCCTGTGCGCGCTGACCGCCCTTGGCGGTTTCACTGCCGTCCCTGTGCTGGCCGAGGAAGAAGATCACTCGGCGCACGCCAGCAATGCGTCGGTCACCGAACTGTCGCCCAGCGTCATCACCGCCGTGGCGCAGAGCTCACCGCTGACCGTGGTCACCGACCCCAAGCAGCCGCGCCAGCCGATTCCCGCCAGCGACGGCGCCGACTACCTCAAGACCATTCCCGGCTTCTCCGCCATCCGTAACGGCGGCACCAACGGCGATCCCGTACTGCGTGGCATGTTCGGTTCGCGCCTGAACATCCTCACCAACGGCACCACCATGCTCGGCGCCTGCCCGGCGCGGATGGACGCGCCCACCTCCTATATCTCGCCGGAAACCTTCGACAGGCTCACCGTGGTGAAAGGCCCGGAGACCGTGATCTGGGGCCCCGGTGCCTCGGCCGGGACGATCCGCTTCGACCGCGAGCCGGAGCGCTTCGGCGAGCTGGGCACGCGGGTCAATGGCAGCCTCGTCGCCGGCTCCAACGGCCGCTTCGACCGCGTGCTGGACGCCGCCGCTGGCGGGCCGCTGGGCTACGTGCGGGTCACCGGCAACAAGTCGCAGTCCGACGACTACGAAGACGGCGGCGGCAACACCGTGCCCTCGCGCTGGAACAAGTGGAACGGCGACGTAGCGGTGGGCTGGACGCCGGACGCCGACACCCTGGTCGAGCTCACTGCCGGAAAGGGTGACGGTGAGGCGCGCTATGCCGGGCGCGGCATGGATGGCTCGCAGTTCAAGCGCGAAAGCCTCGGCCTGCGCTTCGAGAAGTCCAACATCGGCGAGGTGCTCGACAAGCTGGAGGCGCAGGTCTACTACAACTACGCCGACCACGTGATGGACAACTACAGCCTGCGCACGCCCTCGGGCACCGGCATGATGGCTGGCCCCATGGCCTCCAACGTCGACCGTCGCACCCTAGGCGGGCGCCTGGCCGCTACCTGGCGCTGGGACGACTTCAAGCTGATCACCGGGGTCGATGCGCAGACCAACGAACACCGCGAACGCAGCGGCATGGGGATCAATACCTATGACGAGCAGCCGTGGGACAAGGATGCGGTCTTCCATAACTACGGCGCCTTCGGCGAGCTGACCTGGTACGCGGCCGAGCGTGACCGCGTGATCACCGGCGCGCGCCTGGACCGTGCTTCGGTCAAGGATTACCGGCAGACCACCGGCTCGGGGATGATGGCGATGCCCAACCCCACCGCCGATGACACCCGCGCTGACACCTTGCCCAGCGGCTTCGCACGTTACGAGCATGATCTGGCCGACACGCCGACCACCCTCTACGTCGGCCTCGGCCACGTACAGCGCTTCCCCGATTACTGGGAGCTGTTCTCCCCGGACAAGGGCCCGAGCGGCTCGGTCAACGCCTTCGACAGCATCAAGCCGGAGAAGACCACCCAGCTGGACTTCGGCGCGCAGTACGAGGACGAGAAGCTCAAGGCCTGGGCCTCGGGTTACGTCGGCGTGATCCGCGACTACATCCTCTTCGACTACCAGCCCGGCGGCATGATGGGCCGCACCTCCCAGGCGCGGAACGTCGATGCCCGCATCATGGGGGGCGAGCTGGGCGCGGCCTACGCGCTGACCAGCAACTGGACCGCCGATGGCACCCTGGCCTACGCCTGGGGCAAGAACACCACCGACGACACTGCGCTGCCGCAGATGCCGCCGCTGGAAGCGCGTTTCGGCCTGACCTACGAAGAAGGCGACTGGAGCGCCGGCGGCTTGTGGCGCGTGGTCGCGCACCAGGGCCGGATCGCCGAGAACCAGGGCAACGTGGTCGGCTACGACTTCGACGAAAGCCCCGGCTTCGCGGTGTTTTCGCTCAACGGCTCGTACAAGCTGAGCAAGCACCTCAAGGTCAGCACCGGCGTCGACAACCTGTTCGACAAGGACTACGCCGAGCACCTGAACCTGGCGGGCAACGCCGGCTTCGGCTACCCGGCCAACGATCCCGAATCGATCCACGAACCGGGCCGTACGTTCTGGACCAAAGTGGACTTCTCGTTCTGAAGCCCGACCGGCCCCCGCCCGTCGGGGGCCTCCTTGCGTGAGGAGATCAACGAATGCAGCACAAGACATTCGATTTCTACAACCTGGCCTGGCGCTGGCACTTCTATGCCGGGCTGTTCGTCGCGCCCTTCATGATCCTGCTGTCGCTCACCGGCATCATCTACCTGTTCAAGCCGCAGCTCGACCCGCTGATGTACAGCGACCTGCTGACGGTAAAGCCAGGCGAGGTGCGGCTGTCCGCCGACGAGCAACTGATGCACCTGCATCACCAGAACCCGCAGTTGCAGGTCAGCCAGTACCTGCCGGCGCCGGCCGCCGACCGCAGCGCGCAGTTCGTCGCCCAGCTGGATGGGCGCGAGGTGAACGCCTTCGTCGACCCCTACAGCGGCAAGCTGCTCGGCCTGCAGGACGCCAAGTCCAATCTGCAGGCCATGGCCCGCGCGCTGCACGGCGAGCTGATGATCGGCACCGTCGGGGATCGGCTGATCGAGCTGGCGGCGGGCTGGGGCATCGTGCTGGTGGTCTCCGGCCTGTACCTGTGGTGGCCGCGCAAGCGCTCGCTGCGCGTGCTGCTGTGGCCGGACCTGTCGCGTCGTGGTCGTGCGCTGTGGCGTGAGGTGCATGTGGTGGTCGGCTTCTGGGGCTCGCTGCTGATGCTGTTCATGCTGCTCACCGGCATGACCTGGACCGGCTTCTGGGGCAAATCCTTCGCCGACGTGTGGAACCGCTTCCCGGTGGCCATGTGGAACGAAGTACCCAAGTCGGACCTGGAGGCGCGCACGCTCAACGAGGCGCACCGCCAGACCATCCCCTGGGCCATGGAAAACACGCCGATGCCGATGTCCGGCGGCGCCCACGCCGAGCACATGGCCCATGGCTCCGGCGGCATGGCGATGCCGCAGATCAGCCTGCAGCAGGTGGTCGACACGGCCGATCAGGCCGGCGTGGTGCCGGGCTACGCCATCGCGTTGCCCAAGGGCGAGCAGGGCGTGTTCACCGTCTCGGTGTTCGCCGACGACTCGCGCAACGACGCCACCCTGCACATCGACCAGTACACCGGCAAGGTACTCGCCGACGTGCGCTGGAAGGACTACGGGCTGGTGGCCAAGGGTGTCGAGTCCGGGGTGATGCTGCACGAAGGCAAGATGTTCGGCCTGTTCAACCAGCTGCTCATGCTCGGCGTCTGCCTGATGATCCTGCTCAGCGCCGTCAGCGGCCTGTGGATCTGGTGGAAGCGCCGCCCGCAGGGGCGCCTCGGTGTGCCGCCGATGCCCCATGCGTTACCGGTTTGGAAGGGCGGGGTGGCGATCATGGTCATCCTCGGCGTCGCCTTCCCGCTGGTGGGTGCGTCGCTGTTGCTGGTTTGGGCGCTGGACTGGGCGGTGCTGTCGCGGATCAAGCCGCGCAGCCCGGCCTTGAGTTGAGAGTTGCGGGTGGAACGTGCTTCCACCCTGACGCCTGCCGCGAGGCAGGCTATGCTGCGGCGCGATCGTTGCGCCCGCGGCCCGATGGATTCCCGCCGCTGCGGCGGACCTGATCACAAGCCAACTGGAGTCTCGAACATGCGTAAAACCCTGCTTGCTTTCGCTGTCCTGCTGGGCTTCTCCGGCGCCGCCATGGCCCACGAATACGAGGCCGGCAACCTGCACATCGACCACCCCTGGTCGCTGCTGCTGCCGGCCAACTCGGTGAACGGCGCCGCCTACTTCATCGTGCAGAACCACGGCAAGGAGGCGGACCGCCTGCTCGGTGCCGACACCGACCGTGCTGCCAGCGCCGAGGTGCACCAGCACGTGGAGAAGGACGGCATGATGAAGATGGTGAAGGTCGAGGGCGTGGAAATCCCCGCCGGCGGCAAGATCGTCTTCGCGCCCGGTCAGTACCACCTGATGCTGTTCGGCCTGAAGAAGCCGCTGGCCGACGGCGAGCGCTTCCCGCTGACCCTGCATTTCCAGAAGGCCGGCGACGTGAAGGTCGAGGTCGCGGTGCAGAAGGAAGCTCCGAAGGGCACCGACATGGGCCACGACATGCACGGCATGCAGATGAACTGATGAGCGACCGGCTCCTGCGCCCGCTGGTGTGGGCGCAAGACGGCGAGTGGCTGCTGGGTTTCGACGGCAGCTACTCGAGCGACTCGATCCTGCGGATCGAGAGCGCCGCCGATGGTTTCATCCTGCGCGAGGAGCGTCTGACCGAGACGCAGACCAAGCGCTATCCCTTCGCCGACCTGAAGGACGACGTCACGGCGGCCGACTGGACCGCCGTGGTCGTCGACGAGGAAGGCGAGCGGCTGGGCTTTGCCATCGCCCGCTACGAAATCTGGAATCGCCGCGCGGTGCTGGACGACCTGTTCGTCCTCGCCGACGCGCGCGGCCAGGGCGTCGGCCGGCAATTGCTGGAAGGCTGCCTGGACTGGGCGCGCAGCACCGAGGCGCGCCACCTGTGGCTGGAAACCCAGAACCTCAACTTGCCGGCGGTGGGCTTCTACCGCTCCCGCGGCTTCGCCCTCAGCGGGCTGTCCACCGATCTCTACGATCCCGCGCAGGTGCTGCCCGGGGAGATGGCGCTGTTCTTCAGCTACCCGCTGGCCTGAGGGCCAGGCGCGTCTGCCGCGCCGCGAGGATCAGCACGAAGCCGATGCAGTAGGCCAGCACATCCAGCCAGTCCGGCGTGGCGCCGAGCACGATGCGCAGCGCGCGGTTGCCTATCTGCCAGTGGAAGGTCGCGGCGAGGTACTGGCCGAGCTCGATGATCAATCCACAGCCCAGCGCCGCAGAGGCCAGCCAGTGGGCAGGAGCATCGATAGCTGTGCGCAGCAGGCAGTACAGCCAGATCACCGCCAGCACGTCGCCGCCGAAGCCGCGCAACCAGCCGAGGTGCGCCCCGCCCGTGGCCAGCCAGGCCAGTACGGCGAACCAGAGCAGCGCGAAGAGGGCGCTGCGTCCATCGAAGCGAAGCCGCATCAGGGCTTGAACGCGCCGATGAAGATCGCCGGGTCGACGCGGGCGTCGTTCAGGCTGACGTTCCAGTGCATGTGCGGCCCGGTGGCGCGGCCGGTGGCGCCGACGCGGCCGACCACGCCGCCGCGCGGAACCGCATCGCCGACTTTCACGTCGATCTTCGACATATGGCAGAACATGCTGATGAAGCCCTGGCCGTGGTCGACGAACACGGTGTTGCCGTTGAAGAAGTAGTTGCCGATCAGGATCACCTTGCCGGCGGCCGGTGACTTGATCGGGGTGCCGGCGGGCACGGCGAAGTCCAGCCCGGAGTGCGGATTGCGCTCCTCGCCGTTGAAGAAGCGGCGCAGGCCGAAGGGGCTGGAGAGCGGGCCGTTGACCGGTTTGTCCAGTACCAGGTTGCTCGGCGTACCGGGGCTGAAGCTGCGGTAGGCGGCGGTCTGCTCGGCCAGCTCGCGGTTGATGCGCTTGAGGTCTTCGGGCAGCGGGTTCACCTGGCGGGTGTTCTTCAAGGTGATGCGCTGCTCCTTATAGTGCTTGTTGCCGACGCTGAAGCCGAGGTTGCGGCTGGCGCCTGACTGCTTCACGGCGATCTGCTGGCTGCCGGCCTTGGTGGTCAGCGGGATGCCGACGATGGCGATCCAGTCGCGGCCTTCTTCGCGTACCACCAGCACCGGTTTGCCCTGGTAGGTGGCGGTCGGCACGGCGGCGTCCTGGCCCAGCTGGACGACGGCGACGCCGCCGGGCACCGGCTTGTTCAGCGTGCGGCTGATGAAGCCTTCGGCGTGGGCGGTCAGGGTGAACAGGGCGGTGACGAGCAGGCAGGAAATTCGAAACATGGCGCTATCCGTGGACGTGTCGGCGGATGAAGCGGGCAGTCTACACGGGCCGCTCCGGCGGGCGCGGCGATTTCGTCGAAAGCGGAATCCAGTTGTGCAGCAGACCAATCCAGGAGCACGAACGTAGGGTGGGTGGAGCGCAGAGATACTCATCGATAACCCAGCTGCGCCATTGATGGGTATCGCTGCGCTCCACACCATCCTACAAAAGCAGCTGCTAGCGACGCAGGCCTTCGAGCTGCTGGCGCCACAGTTGTTCCAGCGACGGCACCTGCGCCGGGCCGTAGATGGCGTGGGGCTTGCCCAGGTGCGCGGCCCACAGCTGGTCGCCGTAGTCGTAGTGCCACCACTCGCTGGAGAGGTTGCTGAAGCCCGCCGCCAGCATGGCGTTGAACAGCATCCGGCGGTTGTCGCGCACACGGCGCTGGGCTCCGTCGGGCTGGGCAATCTCCTCGTAATGGCGGGTATAGGAGCGCGGCGTCGCCTCGTCGAACAGGCTGCCCATGTCCAGCCAGCGACCTTCGCTGTCGCACAGAGTCAGGTCGATGGCACCGCCGGTGAGGTGCGGGCTGGGCGACTCGGCGCGGGTGCTGGGCGGCGCGACGAACTCACGGGTGCGCCGGGTCAGCTCGCGCGGATCGGCGTCCGGCTCGTGCTGGCGGAGGATCTCGTAGAGCGTGTCGTACAGGTGCTGCTGCACCGCGAAGGGCCGCCAGGCATCGAGGATCACCAGACGGATGCCATCGGGCAGCAGGCTCGCGGCGTGCAGCAGGCGCTCGAAGACTTCGGTACGCGCATAGCATTCCGGCTGCGCGTTCGGCACGCCGAGGCGGTGGTAGGCCGGCCACACCGCGAAGCCGGTGGCGATGCCCAGCGCCTGCAGCGGCTGGTCGCATTCGACGATGGGCACGCGGAAGGCCTCGGCCCAGTCCGGATCGGGTTGCGGCAGGATCGGCGCGAGCAGGTCGGTCATCGGCCATCAGTCCAGCAGGGAAAGGGTGACGGGGGCCTGGTGGTTGTCCTCCACCCGCACTTCCAGTTCACCGTCGCCCAGCTTGGCCTTGAGGCGCTGGCCGTTCTTCGTCTGCGCGGCGCTGCGGATGGCCTGGCCCTTGTCGTCCAGCAGGATGCTGTAGCCACGGCCGAGGGTCGCCAGCGGGCTGACGATGTGCAGCGTCTGCATCAGGCTGTCGAGGCGCTGGCGCTGTTCGCGCAGGATGGCGTTGGTGGCGCGCGGCAGACGGGCGCTGAGGTTGTCCAGGCGCTGGCGCAGCAGGGCCAGGTTGCGGCCGGGGTGCTGCGCGGCGAGGCGGGTGTCCAGTCGTGCGACGCGCTCGTGGCGAATCTGCAATTGGCGCTCGAAGGCGCGGCGCAGTCGCATGTCCAGGTCATCCAGGCGCTGGGATTGCTGGCGCAGGCGTTCGCCGGGGTGGCGCAGGCGCCGGGCGGTGCCTTCCAGGCGCAGGCGCTCGCGGGTCAGGCGGTCCTGGATGCGCAGGATCAGCCGGCGGCGCAGGCTGTCCAGGCGCTGCTGCAGATCGCCGCTGTGGGGCGCCAGCAACTCGGCGGCGGCCGAGGGCGTGGGCGCGCGCACGTCGGCGACGAAATCGCTGATGGAGACGTCGGTCTCATGGCCCACGGCGCTGACGATGGGCGTCACGCAGGCGGCGATGGCGCGGGCCACCGGTTCCTCGTTGAAGCACCAGAGGTCTTCCAGCGAGCCGCCGCCACGGGCCAGGATCAGCGCATCGAAGCCCTGTGCGTCGGCCAGCTTCAAGGCTCGGACGACCTGCCCGATGGCCTCGCGACCCTGCACGGCGGTGGGGATCAGGGTCAGCTCGACCTGTGGCGCGCGGCGGCGGAATACGCTGATGATGTCGCGGATCACCGCGCCAGTGGGCGAGCTGACGATGCCGATGCGCCGCGGGTGGGCAGGCAGTTCCTGCTTGCGCTCGGCGGCGAACAGGCCCTCGGCGGCGAGCTTTTCCTTCAGCGCCTCGAAGGCCAGGCGCAGCGCACCATCACCGGCCGGCTCGACGGTATCGGCGATCAGCTGGTAGTCGCCACGCCCTTCGAACAGCGAAACCTTGCCGCGCACCCGCACCGCGAGCCCGTCGCGCAGGGCCTGGCGCACGCGCAGGGCGTTCTGCCGGAACAGCGCGCAGCGCACCTGGGCGTTGCTGTCCTTGAGGGTGAAGTACATGTGGCCGGACGCCGGTCGGGCGAGGTTGGAGATTTCGCCCTCGACCCAGACCTGCGGGAACACGTCCTCCAGCAAGTGGCGGGCGCGCTGGTTGAGCTGGCTGACGGTCAGAACCTCGCGGTCGAGGCCCAGCCGTTGGAAGGGATCTTTCTGCATGGCGAAGGATGATAAGCGGGCCTGCGGACAGGGGCCAGCGCGCGAGGTTCATAAAGGCTTCATTCAGATCGTCCGGTTGCGTTGAGCCCGACCCCCTGACTGAGATATAATGCCGCGCTTCCATTTTTCCCGATCGGGAGCCCCCGCCATGCTGCGCATCAGCCAAGAAGCCCTCACTTTCGACGACGTCCTCCTGATTCCAGGTTATTCGGAAGTCCTGCCCAAGGACGTGAGTCTCAAGACTCGCCTGACCCGTGGCATCGAACTGAACATCCCGCTGGTGTCCGCCGCGATGGATACCGTGACCGAAGCCCGCCTGGCCATCGCCATGGCCCAGGAAGGCGGCATCGGCATCATCCACAAGAACATGAGCATCGAGCAGCAGGCCGCCGAGGTCCGCAAGGTCAAGAAGCACGAGACCGCCATCGTTCGCGACCCGGTCACCGTGACCCCGTCGACCAAGATCATCGAGCTGCTGCAGATCGCCCGCGAGTACGGCTTCTCCGGCTTCCCGGTGGTGGAAGAGGGTGAGCTGGTCGGTATCGTCACCGGCCGCGACCTGCGCGTGAAGCCGAACGTCGGCGACAGCGTGTCCGCGATCATGACCCCGAAGGAAAAGCTTGTCACCGCCCGCGAAGGCACGGCCCTGGAAGAGATCAAGGCCGCTCTCTACGAGAACCGCATCGAGAAGATGCTGGTGGTCGACGAGAAATTCCGCCTGACCGGCCTGGTGACCTTCCGTGACATCGAGAAGGCCAAGACCTACCCGCTGGCGTCCAAGGACGACCTGGGCCGCCTGCGCGTCGGCGCGGCCGTCGGCACCGGCGCCGACACGGGCGAGCGTGTTTCCGCCCTGGTCGCCGCCGGCGTGGACGTGGTCGTCGTCGACACTGCCCACGGCCACTCCAAAGGCGTGATCGACCGCGTGCGCTGGGTGAAGGAAAACTTCCCGCAGGTACAGGTCATCGGCGGCAACATTGCTACTGGCGAAGCCGCCAAGGCACTGGCTGACGCCGGCGCCGACGCCGTGAAAGTCGGTATCGGCCCGGGCTCCATCTGCACCACCCGTATCGTTGCCGGCGTCGGCGTGCCGCAGATTTCCGCCATCGCCAACGTCGCTGCGGCTCTTGAAGGCACCGGCGTCCCGCTGATCGCCGACGGCGGCATCCGCTTCTCCGGCGACCTGGCCAAGGCCATGGTGGCTGGCGCCTACTGCGTGATGATGGGTTCGATGTTCGCCGGTACCGAAGAAGCTCCGGGCGAGATCGAGCTGTTCCAGGGCCGCTCCTACAAGTCCTACCGTGGCATGGGCTCGCTGGGCGCCATGGCCGGTTCCACCGGTTCCTCCGACCGCTACTTCCAGGACGCCTCCGCCGGCGCCGAGAAGCTGGTGCCCGAAGGCATTGAAGGCCGAGTGCCCTACAAGGGCCAACTGACCGCCATCGTCCATCAGCTGATGGGTGGCCTGCGCGCCGCCATGGGCTACACCGGCAGCGCCGATATCCAGGACATGCGCACCAAGCCGCAGTTCGTGCGCATCACCGGCGCCGGCATGGCCGAGTCCCACGTCCACGATGTGCAGATCACCAAGGAAGCCCCGAACTACCGCGTAGGTTGAGGGCTTCAAGGTAAATGAGTCGGACACGGGGCTGGTTGATACAGCCCCGTGTCGTTTAAGAATTTCGCTACGAGAGATGGCCATGGCCCAAGACATTCACGCTCACCGGATCCTGATCCTCGACTTCGGCTCCCAGTACACCCAGCTGATCGCCCGCCGCGTCCGCGAGATCGGCGTGTACTGCGAAATCCATCCGTTCGACATGAGCGACGATGAAGTTCGTGCCTTCGCCCCGCGCGGCATCATCCTGGCCGGCGGCCCGGAGTCGGTGCACGAGGCCAACAGCCCGCGCGCGCCGCAGGCCGTGTTCGACCTGAAGGTGCCGCTGTTCGGCATCTGCTACGGCATGCAGACCATGGCCGAGCAGATGGGCGGCAAGGTACTGGGCTCTGACCTGCGCGAATTCGGCTACGCCCGCGTCGACGTGGTCGGCAAGGCCCGACTGCTTGATGGCATCGAGGATTGCGTCAGCGAAGACGGCGTGTTCGGCCTCGACGTGTGGATGAGCCACGGCGACAAGGTCACCGAAATCCCGGCCGGCTTCCACATCCTCGCCAGCACCCCGAGCTGCCCGATCGCCGCCATGGCCGACGACGCCCGCGGTTACTACGGCGTGCAGTTCCACCCGGAAGTGACCCACACCAAGCAGGGCGGTCGCATCCTCTCCCGCTTCGTGCTGGACATCTGCGGCTGCGAAGCCCTGTGGACCCCGTCCAACATCGTCAACGACGCCATCGCCACCGTGCGCGCCCAGGTCGGCAACTCCAAGGTGCTGCTCGGCCTGTCCGGCGGCGTCGACTCCTCGGTGGTCGCGGCCCTGCTGCACAAGGCCATCGGCGACCAGCTGACCTGCGTTTTCGTCGACAACGGCCTCCTGCGCCTGCACGAAGGTGACCAGGTGATGGCCATGTTCGCTGAGAACATGGGTGTCAAGGTCATCCGCGCCAACGCCGAGGAGAAGTTCCTTAGCCGCCTGGCCGGTGTCAGCGATCCGGAGCAGAAGCGCAAGATCATCGGCGGCAGCTTCATCGAGGTCTTCGACGAGGAAGCCACCAAGCTGAAGGACGTGAAGTTCCTCGCCCAGGGCACCATCTACCCGGACGTGATCGAGTCGGCCGGCGCCAAGACCGGCAAGGCCCACGTGATCAAGTCGCACCACAACGTCGGCGGCCTGCCTGAAGACATGCAGTTCGAATTGGTCGAGCCGCTGCGCGAGCTGTTCAAGGACGAAGTCCGCAAGATCGGCCTGGAACTGGGCCTGCCGTACGACATGGTCTACCGCCACCCGTTCCCGGGCCCGGGCCTGGGTGTGCGGATCCTCGGCGAGGTGAAGAAGGAGTACGCCGACCTGCTGCGTCGCGCGGACCACATCTTCATCGAAGAGCTGCGCAACTTCGACTGGTACCACAAGACCAGCCAGGCCTTCGTGGTGTTCCAGCCGGTGAAATCCGTCGGCGTGGTCGGTGATGGCCGTCGCTACGCCTGGGTCGTGGCCCTGCGCGCGGTGGAAACCATCGACTTCATGACCGCTCGCTGGGCGCACCTGCCTTACGAGCTGCTGGAGAAGGTCTCGAACCGCATCATCAACGAGATCGAAGGCATCTCCCGCGTCACCTACGACGTATCGAGCAAGCCGCCGGCTACCATCGAGTGGGAATGATCGGAGACGTTTAACGTTTCCTTAACGCAGAAGACGGCAATCTCGCCGCCTTCTGCAACAGGCGAGGGCGGGAATACCCGTCCTTGACCTGGCGCATGAGAGGCGTTTGCCTCTTCATGCAGAGTTGCTTCCTGCTTGCGTTTCAGCCGGCAGGACCGTGCAGCCGGCCGCAAGAGCCTGGCGCCAGGCGCGAAACGCGCCAACCTCCGTGATAGCCGATGGGGTCGCAAGTCCCTTGTTCTAGGAGTCTGGACCCATGTCGTTTACCCGTAGACAAGTACTCGGCGGCATCGCCGGCCTGGCCGTGCTCGGCCTGGGCGCCGGTGGCGCGCGCATTTGGCTGGCGCGCCCGGAAGTCGCCGCCGAGCACGATTACGAACTGATCGCGGCCCCGCTCGACCTGGAGCTGGTGCCCGGCCACAAGACCCCCGGCCTGGGCTATGGCGGCCAGGCTCCCGGCGTGGAGATTCGCGCACGCCAGGGCGACTGGCTGCGTGTGCGCTTCACCAACAAGCTGGACGAACCGACCACCATCCACTGGCACGGCATCCGCCTGCCCATCGAGATGGACGGCGTGCCCTACATCTCGCAGCCGCCGGTGCAGCCGGGCGAGAGCTTCGTCTACCAGTTCAAGACGCCGGACGCCGGCAGCTACTGGTATCACCCGCACCTGATGAGTAGCGAGCAGCTGGGCCGTGGCCTGGTCGGGCCGCTGATCATCGACGAGCGCGAGCCGAGCGAGTTCACCAGCGAGAAGATCCTCAACCTGAAGACCTGGCATGTGGACGAAGAGGGCAACTTCACCGCCTTCAGCGTACCGCGCGAGGCCGCGCGCGAGGGCACCCGCGGGCGCCTGTCGACCATCAATGGCGAACGCACGCCGGTGATCGAGCTGCCGGCCGGCGAGATCGTCCGGGTGCGCATCCTCAACGTCGACAACACCGTGACCTACCGCCTCAACCTGCCGGACGCCGAGGCGAAGATCTACGCCATCGATGGCCATCCGGTGGAGCCGCGCGACTTCGGCAAGGGCCCCAACGACCAGTACTGGATCGGTCCGGGCATGCGCCTGGAGCTGGGCATCCGTGGCCCGGCGGAAGGCACGGAGCTCTCGCTGCGCAATGGTCCGGTACGCCTGGCGACCATCCGTGGCGTGGCCAACCCGAAGGCGCCGACCGCCCAGTGGCCGGCCCCGCTGCCGCACAACCCGGTGGCCGAGCCGGACCTGAAGAACGCAGAGACCATCAACTTCAAGTTCGAGTGGGTCGGCGCCATGTCCGACTACTCGAAGGGCCAATCGGCGCCTTCGCTGTGGCAGATCAACGGCGTGGCCTGGCAGGGCGGCGAGGAGCACAAGCACAACTCGCCGCCGCTGGCGAAGCTCAAGGAAGGCAACAGCTATATCTTCGTGCTGCGCAACATGACCCAGTATCAGCACCCGATCCACCTGCACGGCATGGCCTTCAAGGTGCTGGACTCCGATCGTCGGGAGATCATCCCGTACTTCACCGACACCTACCTGCTGGGCAAGAATGAGACGGCACGCGTGGCGCTGGTGGCGGATAACCCCGGCCTGTGGATGTTCCACTGCCACGTGATCGATCACATGGAGACCGGGCTGATGGGAACCATCGCGGTGGGTGAGGCATGGTGCGGCTGACCAACAGCAAGGGCCACCCGACGGTGAAGGGGCTGGTGCCGGTCATCGATCGCAGCCAGGACATCCCCTTCATGCGCGAGGCCATGGCGCTGGCCGAGCAGGGTGCGGCTCTGGGCGAAGTGCCGGTGGGCGCCGTGCTGGTGCTGGACGGCAAGGTCATCGGTCGTGGCTTCAACCGGCCGATCACCTCCCATGATCCCAGCGCCCATGCCGAGATGGTCGCGATCCGCGAGGCTTCTGCGGCTACGCAGAATTATCGGCTGCCTGGCAGTACGCTCTATGTGACTCTCGAACCTTGCAGCATGTGCGCTGGCCTGCTGGTGCATTCGCGCATCCAGCGCGTGGTGTTTGGTGCTGCCGAGCCGAAGTCCGGAGTGGTGGTCAGTCGGGGTAACTTCTTCGAGCAGGACTTTCTCAATCACCGGGTGCTGGTGGAGGGCGGGGTGCTGGGGGATGAGTGCAGCGCGATGTTGTCGGCGTTCTTCAAGGCGCGGCGTAGCAAGGGCTGATCATTTTCCCTTTGTGATACTGGGCCTCTTGTTGGGTGTGCTGCGTCGCTTCGGCGTGCGCTCGGACTCTGTGGTTTCGCCCCCTCGGGCGACCTACTTTGGCAAACGCCCCAAAGTAGGCAAAGGTCTTGCCCCGGACATCCGGTTTTTCGCCTAGGCGAAAAATTCCCTCGTCGAAGCGAAGTTTCAGGGGCCCGCCGCGAAGGGCCATCCCTGGCCCATCGCGGCTCTCGCGACATCCATGTCGCTCAACCCCTGAAACTCCGCTTCAACGAGGCCTCCTGAACGGGGCATTCGGCGTGCGCGGATATTTTCCTGGAAGTCTTTAAAAGCCAAAGCCAGGGGCGGATGGGGTAGAGGCTCTTCGTAGGAGCGAGCTTGCTCGCGAACCAGCCCAGCGCCTGGGATTCGGTTGTCATAGGAGCGGACCTTGTCCGCGAAATCCATCACCAACAAACCCACGTCGCAGTGAGGCACGTGCTTTGCGCAGACGCGGCTACGCGGCCGGTGGGGATTCGTAATGGAGGGTGCGTGTCTGGGAAAGGCTACGCAGGAGATGCTCTGAACGACTGCCTCAGAGCTTCTGATCCCGCCCATCCTCATCATCGGGCTTGGTCTTGTTCACGCCCGGCAGGTGCAGGCCGCTTTCGGCGAGCTGGCCGCCTTCCATCTGCGGCTGGGTTACCCAGGTGAGGATGTCGTAGTAACGGCGCACGTTCTGCACGAAGTGCACGGTCTCGCCGCCGCGCGCATAGCCGTAGCGCGTCTTGCGGTAGTACTGCTTCTGCGCCAGGCGCGGCAGCATCTTCTTCACGTCGAGCCACTTGTTCGGGTTCAGGCCTTCCTGCTCGGCCATCTTGCGGGCGTCGTCCAGGTGGGCGCCGCCGATGTTGTAGGCGGCCAGGGCGAACCACATGCGGTCCGGGTCCTTGATGCTGTCGGGCAATTCGTCCTTGATCTGCACGTAATACTTGCTGCCACCCTGGATGCTCTGTTTCGGGTCCAGGCGGTTGGCCACGCCCATGGCCTGGGCGGTGCGGTTGGTCAGCATCATCAGGCCGCGCACGCCGGTCTTGGAGGTCGCGTCGGGCTGCCACATGGATTCCTGGTAACCGATGGCGGCCAGCAGCCGCCAGTCGGCCTCGAGCTTGGTGCCGCTCTGGCGGAAGTGCGGCTCGTACTTGGGCAGGCGCTGCTGCAGGTGCTGGGCGAAGGTGTAGGCACCGACGTAGCCCAGTACGTCCACATGGCCGTAGTAGCGATCCTTCAGACGTTGCAGCAGGCCATCCTGCTTGGCCTTGTCGAGGAAGGCGTTGACCTTCTCGATCAGGCTGTTGTCATCGCCGGCCGGCAGTGCCCAGGCCAGGCCCTTGGCATCGCCGAGGTCGAAGGCGACGCGCACGTTGGGGAAGTACACCTGGTTCATTGCCAGTTCGTTGGAATCCACCAGCGTCAGGTCGATCTCGCCCACGTCCACCATGCGCAGCAGGTCGACCATCTCGTCGGCGTCGGACTCGCGGTACTCCAGCTTGGGGTACTGCTTCTTCAGTTCGGCCAGTTGCGAGGCGTGGCTGCTGCCCTTTAATACGACGATACGTTTGCCCACCAGGTCTTCGGGGCGGGTGGGGCGCTGCGCGCCGTTGCGATAGACGACCTGCGGGGTGACGTCGAGGTAGGAGTGCGAGTAGCGCACCTGGGAATCGCGTTCACCGCCCGGGGTCAGGCCGGCGGCCGCCAGGTTCGGGCCGCCATCGCGGCCGATACGGTCGTAGAGGTCGTCGATGTTATCGGCGGTTTCGATCTGCAACTGCACGCCCAGGCTATCGGCGAAGCGCTTGGCCAGTTCGTACTCGAATCCGGTATCGCCGTTGCGGTCCTGGAAGTAGGTGGCCGGACTGTTGCGGGTGATCACGCGCAGCACGCCGTCCTTCTGCACGCGCTCGAGGGCCGTCGGGGCTTTCGCCTCGCTACAGCCGGAAAGCAGCAGAAAGATACAGGTCGCCAAGATCCAGGCGGTGCAGCGCACACGGGACACAGTCAGGGCAAGCATCAGGGCAGTATACGCAAAGGCCGTTGTGCGCCATATCTCGACAGCTCGAAGCTTCTCTGCTAGCTGGGGAGCCGTTCGTCGGCATTTTCCGTGCTGAAGGCCGCAGGGCTAGGATTTTTCCTAGGCCGCTCGAAGGCCTTCGAAGATGAATGGCGATTTCCGCCGGAGCAACGGCAAGGAAGGTACTTGAAAGCTGCCGCCGAGCAACGCTTTACGGTAGAATGCACGGCCTCTGTGGGCCGGCCCGGCCGGCCCCACACACTTCCCCGTCTCCAGAGGCTGTTCCGACAATGCTGATCCTGCGCGGTGCTCCCGCCCTTTCCGCTTTCCGCCACGGCAAACTGCTCGACCTGCTGACCCAGCATGTGCCCGCCGTCACCGGGCTGTATGCCGAGTTTGCGCACTTCGCCGAGGTCACCGGAGCCCTCAACGCCGAGGAAGAACAAGTCCTGGCGCGCCTGCTGAAATACGGTCCGAGCGTTCCCGTGCAGGAGCCCGCCGGCCGTCTGTTCCTGGTTCTCCCGCGCTTCGGCACCATCTCGCCCTGGTCGAGCAAGGCCTCTGACATCGCCCGCAACTGCGGCCTGGCGAAGATCGAGCGCCTCGAGCGCGGCATCGCCTACTACGTCACCGGCGACCTGAGCGAGGCCGACGCGCAAGCCGTCGCCGCCCGCCTGCACGACCGCATGACCCAGCTTGTACTGAATGAGCTCGAAGAAGCTTCGGCCCTGTTCAGCCACGCCCAGCCCAAGCCGCTGACCGTGGTCGACATCCTCGCTGGCGGTCGCGCCGCGTTGGAGAAGGCCAACCTCGAGCTGGGCCTGGCCCTGGCCGAAGACGAGATCGACTACCTGGTAAAGAGCTTCGTCGAGATGGGTCGCAACCCACACGACGTCGAGCTGATGATGTTCGCCCAGGCCAACTCTGAACACTGCCGCCACAAGATCTTCAACGCCAGTTGGGATATCGACGGCCAGGCTCAGGACAAGAGCCTGTTCGGCATGATCAAGAACACCTATGAAATGCACCGCGAAGGCGTGCTGTCCGCCTACAAGGACAACGCCGCGGTGATGAAGGGCTACGTCGCCGGCCGCTTCTACCCGAACGCCGAGACCCGCCAGTACGGCGCCAGTGAAGAACCGGTGCATATCCTGATGAAGGTGGAGACCCACAACCACCCGACCGCCATCGCTCCCTTCCCCGGCGCCTCCACCGGCTCCGGCGGCGAGATCCGCGACGAAGGCGCGACCGGGCGTGGCGCCAAGCCGAAGGCCGGTCTGGTCGGCTTCACCGTTTCCAACCTCAACATCCCCGGTTTCGAGCAGCCCTGGGAAGTGCCCTACGGCAAGCCCGAGCGCATCGTCACCCCGCTGGACATCATGATCGAAGGCCCGCTGGGCGGCGCCGCGTTCAACAACGAATTCGGCCGCCCGAACCTGGCCGGCTACTTCCGTACCTTCGAGCAGGCCATCGCCACCCCGCGTGGTGAGGAAGTCCGCGGTTACCACAAGCCGATCATGATCGCCGGCGGCCTGGGCAACATCCGCGAAGACCACGTGCAGAAGGGCGAGATCTCGGTCGGCGCCAAGCTCATCGTGCTCGGCGGCCCGGCCATGCTGATCGGCCTGGGCGGCGGCGCCGCTTCCTCCATGGCCACCGGCGCTTCCGCCGCTGACCTGGACTTCGCTTCGGTGCAGCGCGAAAACCCGGAAATGGAACGCCGCTGCCAGGAGGTCATCGACCGCTGCTGGCAGATGGGCGAGAACAACCCGATCAAGTTCATCCACGACGTGGGCGCGGGCGGCATCTCCAACGCCCTGCCGGAACTGATCAACGATGGCGGCCGTGGCGGCCGCTTCGAACTGCGCAACGTACCCAATGACGAGCCGGGCATGAGCCCGCTGGAAATATGGTGCAACGAGTCGCAGGAACGCTACGTGATGTCGGTGGACGCCGCCGACTTCGAGACTTTCAAGGCCATCTGCGAGCGCGAGCGCTGCCCGTTCGCGGTGGTCGGCGAAGCTACCGAAGAGCTGCAGCTGACCGTCGCCGACAGCCACTTCGGCAACAAGCCGGTGGACATGCCGCTTGAAGTGCTGCTCGGCAAGCCGCCGCGCATGCACCGTTCGGTCACCCGCGAAGCCGAGCTGGGCGATGACTTCGCCGCCGCCGGCCTGGACCTCGTCGAGTCTACCGAGCGCGTATTGCGTCACCCGGCCGTGGCTAGCAAGAACTTCCTGATCACCATCGGCGACCGCACCATCACCGGCCTGGTTGCCCGCGATCAGTTGGTCGGCCCGTGGCAGGTCCCGGTGGCCGACTGCGCCGTCACCGCCACCAGCTTCGACGTCTACACCGGTGAAGCGATGGCCATGGGCGAGCGTACTCCGCTGGCCGTGATCGACGCCCCGGCCTCCGGCCGCATGGCGATCGGCGAGACCATCACCAACCTGGCCGCCGCGAGCATCGACAAGATTTCCGAGATCAAGCTCTCCGCCAACTGGATGGCCGCTGCCGGCCACCCGGGCGAGGACGCGCGCCTGTACGACACCGTCAAGGCGGTCGGCATGGAGCTGTGCCCGGCGCTGGGCATCACCATTCCGGTGGGCAAGGACTCCATGTCCATGAAGACCCGCTGGCAGGATGGAGACGCCGAGAAGAGCGTCACTTCGCCGATGTCGCTGATCATTTCCGGCTTCGCCCCGGTCAACGACGTGCGCAAGACCCTGACCCCGCAGCTGCGCCTGGACAAGGGCGAGAGCGACCTGATCGTCATCGACCTCAGTCGTGGCAAGAACCGCATGGGCGGCTCGATCCTCGCCCAGGTCAACGGCCAGATCGGCCGCGCCGCTCCGGACGTCGACGACGCCGAAGACCTGAAAGCCTTCTTCGCCGTGATCCAGGGCCTGAACGCCGACGGCCACCTGCTGGCCTACCACGACCGTTCCGACGGCGGCCTGATGGCCACCGTAGTCGAAATGGCCTTCGCCGGTCATTGCGGTCTGGACCTGAACCTCGACGCACTGGCCGACAGCCGTGACGAGCTGACCGCCGCCCTGTTCAACGAAGAACTGGGCGCCGTTATTCAGGTGCGCTCTGCTGCCACCCCGGAAGTGCTGGCCCAGTTCAGTGCCGCCGGCCTTGAAGACTGTGTCGCGGTCATCGGTCAGCCGGCCAGTGGCGCCGACATCGAGCTGTCCTTCAATGGCGAGCGCGTCTTCAACGCCCAGCGCCGCAACCTGCAGCGCATCTGGAGCGAGACCAGCTACCGCATCCAGCGCATGCGTGACAACGCCGACTGCGCCGACCAGGAATTCGACGGCCTGCTGGAAGAAGACAATCCCGGCCTGTCGGTGAAACTGAGCTTCGACGTCAACGACAACATCGCCGCACCCTATATCAAGAAAGGCGTGCGCCCGCAGATCGCCATCCTGCGCGAGCAGGGTGTCAACGGTCAGGTGGAAATGGCCGCGGCCTTCGACCGCGCCGGCTTCGCCGCCGTCGACGTGCACATGAGCGACATCCTCTCCGGTCGCGTCAGCCTGGAGCAGTTCAAGGGCCTGGTGGCCTGCGGCGGCTTCTCCTACGGTGACGTACTGGGCGCCGGCGAAGGCTGGGCCAAGTCGATCCTGTTCAACGCCCGTGCCCGCGATGGCTTCCAGGCCTTCTTCGAGCGCAAGGACAGCTTCGCCCTCGGCGTGTGCAACGGTTGCCAGATGATGTCCAACCTGCACGAACTGATCCCCGGCACCGAGTTCTGGCCGCACTTCGTACGCAACCGTTCCGAGCAGTTCGAAGCGCGCGTGGCGATGGTCCAGGTACAGGAATCGCAGTCGATCTTCCTGCAGGGCATGGCCGGTTCGCGCATGCCGATCGCCATCGCCCACGGCGAAGGCCATGCGGAGTTCGAGAGCGAGGAGGCGCTGCTGGAGTCCGATCTGTCCGGCACCGTGGCCCTGCGTTTCGTCGACAACCTGGGCAAGGTCACCGAGAGCTACCCGGCCAACCCGAACGGCTCGCCGCGTGGCATCACCGGCCTAACCAGTCGCGACGGCCGCGTCACCATCATGATGCCGCACCCGGAGCGTGTGTTCCGCGCGGTGCAGAATTCCTGGCGTCCGGACGAGTGGGAAGAGGACGGCGGCTGGATGCGCATGTTCCGCAACGCCCGCGTCTGGGTCGGCTGAGTCCGGTCTGATGCAACACGAGAAAGGGGAAAGCTTCGGCTTTCCCCTTTTTCTTTGTCCGGCCACCGAGGAGGGGCGCGTTGACTGACGACGAGAGGCTTCCTGAAGTTCGCGCCGTCACGCCGGGACAGGTCCTGCGCCTGTGCCGCTGCGGGCACTGCGCCAGCGCGCCGGATGCCGCCGCGAGTTGTACCGACTCGCTGGAACTGACGGTCGGGCGAGAGCGCTATCTGCTGCTGTGCAGTTGCGGACTGTCGGCGACGTTACCGTTCTGCGACGGTTCCCACTCCTCGACGGCGCCAGGTCTGAAAGAGCGCTGGCGGCGCTTCACTGGTCGGTGAGATCGAAGTCCGTCACAGTTTTTGTACAAAGTCGTTCGCAAACGAACAAGCCCGGAACCGGACGGTCGAACTTCCACGATGACCTGCAAGTCATAAGAGGCAAAGTGCCACTATTTGTGGCAGGATTTGTCACCCGTGGCGTCCTTTGTCACGGCTGTGTCCCTGTTTCGATCGGAGCCTCCGATGTACAAACTGTGTTTCTACGTTCCGGAAAGCCATCTGGAACCCGTCAAGAAGGCGGTGTTCGCCGCCGGTGCAGGACGCATCGGTGCCTATGACAGCTGTTGCTGGCAGGCGCTCGGACAGGGACAGTTCCGCCCTCTGCAGGGCAGCAACCCCTTCATCGGGCAGGCCGGCAGCGTCGAGCAGGTCGCCGAGTGGAAGGTGGAGATGGTGGTGGCCGACGAGTTGATCCACGACTCGGTGAAGGCCCTCAAACAGGCCCACCCGTACGAGACGCCGGCCTTCGAGGTCTGGCGGCTGTCGGACATGGTGTTCTAAAAAGGCGCCCTCGGGCACCTTTTTTCTTTCCGCTGCCGCTTACGGGCGGATCTCGATCAGCGTGCCGTCCTTTACCAGGCTCCAGACCTCGCGCATATCGGCGTTGGTCATGGCGATGCAGCCATTGGTCCAGTCCAGAGTCGAGAAGTACCACTCCGGGTAGTCGTCATCCATCGGCGTGCCATGGATCATGATCATGCCGCCGGGCGACAGGCTCTTTTCACGCGCCTTGGCTACGTCGCGGGCGTTGGGGTAGGAGATATGCATGGAGAGGTTGTACTTGTCGCTGGTCTTGCGCCAGTCGACCCAGTAGAAGCCTTCCGGCGTGCGGTTGTCGCCCTCGGCCAGCTTCGGGCCCTGCGGGCGCTTGCCCAGAGACACGCGATAGCTCTTGAGAACCTTGCCGTTGCTGATGAGGTTCAGTTTGCGCTCGGACTTGAGCACGAGAATCTTGTCGATACGACCGTCGAGCGTGGGCATCGCGTTGGCATGCGAGAACGCTGCGAAGGTCAGACAAAGTACGGCAATCAACCAGCGCATCGAGTGGTGTTCCCCGGTAGTTCCTAAAGCCTTAGAGGCGGTAAATGAGCTTATTAGTTCTTTTTCTGTGCAAACATTGGGAGAATCCCTTCATTGCGTATCGGGAAGTTCTGAACGATCCGATCCGACAGGAAATATTCTAAGGTACGGCCCACGGTGGGGAAAGCCAGCTCGTCCCACGGAATGTCGGATTCTTCGAAGAGTTGTACTTCCAGGCTTTCCTCGCCGGCGGAGAAGTCCAGGTCGGCCATTTCCGCGCGGAAGAAGATATAAACTTGGCTGATATGCGGTAGATCAAAGACCGTATAAAGCTGCAGGCCGTGGACGCGGGCGTTGGCCTCTTCGAGGGTCTCGCGGGCGGCAGCCTGTTCCAGGGTCTCGCCGTTCTCCATGAAGCCCGCCGGCAGTGTCCAGAAGCCCTGGCGCGGCTGGATGGCGCGGCGGCAGAGGAGGATTTTCCCCTCCCAGACTGGCAGGCAGCCGGCGACGATGCGCGGGTTCTGGTAATGCACGGTCTGGCACTGGTCGCAGACGAAGCGCGGGCGGTTGTCGCCGCTGGGGATGCGCAGGTTCACGCCGGCGCCGCACTGGCTGCAGAATTTCATGCCGTTTCCTTGTTATAGATTGCAGCAATCTTGCGCGCTGCGTGGTGCGCCCAGCAAGGGGCGGGGGTTGGGCAGGGGCGTCTTTCGTGCCATGATCCTTCAATTAGAAGAATCGGCCCCCGCAGGATGTTCGGCATGCTGGACCAGCTGCGCCAACGCATACAGACGCACACGCCAAGCGACCTTGAAACGGACCACAGCTTCCCGGAAGCGGCGGTCCTGCTCCCCATCACTCCCCAGGAAGAGCTCGTGCTCACCCTGCGCGCGACCGGGCTTTCGACCCATAGCGGCGAAGTCGCCTTCCCTGGTGGACGGCGCGATCCGGAGGACGTGGATCTGATCCATACCGCCCTGCGCGAGGCCCAGGAGGAGATCGCCCTGCCACCGGGGCTGGTGGAGGTCGTCGGGCCGTTAAGCACCCTGGTGTCGCGGCACGGTATCCTGGTCAAGCCATTCGTCGGCTTCGTCCCCGATTTCGTGGAGTATCGCCCCAACGACGGCGAGATCGACGCCGTGTTCAAGGTGCCGCTGGAATTCTTCCGTGGCGACCCGCGGGAAACCACCCACCGCATCGACTATTTCGGCCGCAGCTGGTACGTCCCGAGCTACCTGTTCGAGGGCTACAAGATCTGGGGCCTGTCCGCGATCATGCTGGTCGAGTTGCTGAACCTGCTGTACGACGCTCGCATCGACCTGCACCAGCCGCCGTCGACGTTCATCAAGCTGAGCTGAGACCCGATAATCAAGAGCGGCCCGCTCCTGAGGAGAAACCCATGAAGTACCGCCTGGGCTCGTCCCGAGTCGAAACCCATCCGGAAAGCTGGATCGCCCCCAACGCCACGGTGGTTGGCAAGGTGCGCCTGGATGCCGGCGCCAACGTGTGGTTCAACGCCGTGCTGCGCGGCGACAACGAGCTGATCCACATCGGCGAGCACAGCAACGTGCAGGACGGCACTGTCATGCACACCGACATGGGCTTCCCGCTGACCCTGGGCAAGGGCGTGACCATCGGCCACAACGCCATGCTGCACGGCTGCACGGTGGGCGACTACAGCCTCATCGGCATTAACGCAGTGATCCTCAACGGCGCGAAGATCGGCAAGTACTGCATCATTGGCGCCAACGCGCTGATTCCCGAGGGCAAGGAAATTCCCGACGGCTCCCTGGTCATGGGCTCCCCCGGCAAGGTGGTGCGCGAGCTGACCGAGCCGCAGAAGAAAATGCTCGAAGCCAGCGCCGCCCATTACGTTCACAACGCCCAGCGCTACGCCCGCGACCTGGCCGAGCAGGAAGATGACTGAAGAACGTCCGGTCGCCTCGCCCTGCGTGCACGTCTGCGCGCTGGACGACGCCGACATCTGTCTGGGCTGCCAGCGCAGCGCCGCCGAAATCACCCGCTGGGGCCTGATGGACAACGCCGAGCGCCGTGAGGTGCTGAAGCGTTGCGACCAGCGCGCCCGTGAGCAGGGCGTGCTGGTCTAGAACCGCCACGCCCGAACGCTTTCCCGTTTCGAACTTTCCCTTCCCGAGGTTTCCCGCAATGCCCCGTATTGGAACTCCCCTGTCGCCGAGCGCGACCCGCGTACTGCTCTGTGGCTCCGGCGAGCTGGGCAAGGAAGTGGCGATCGAGCTGCAGCGCCTGGGCTGCGAAGTCATCGCCGTCGACCGCTACGAGAACGCGCCGGCCATGCAGGTCGCGCACCGCAGCCACGTGATCAGCATGCTCGACGGTGTTGCCCTGCGCGCGGTGATCGAGCAGGAGAAGCCGCACTACATCGTGCCGGAGATCGAAGCCATCGCCACCGCGACCCTGGTCGAGCTGGAGAACGAAGGCTACACCGTGATCCCCACCGCCCGTGCCGCGCAGCTGACCATGAACCGCGAAGGCATCCGGCGCCTGGCCGCCGAAGAGCTGGGCCTGCCGACTTCGCCTTATCATTTTGCCGACACCTACGAGGACTACGCCGCAGGTGTCGCCGCCGTGGGTTATCCGTGCGTGGTGAAGCCGATCATGAGCTCCTCGGGCAAGGGCCAGAGCGTGCTCAAGTCCGACGCCGACCTGAAGACCGCCTGGGATTACGCCCAGGAAGGTGGCCGCGCCGGCAAGGGCCGCGTCATCGTTGAAGGCTTCATCGACTTTGACTACGAGATTACCCTGCTGACTGTGCGTCATATTGGCGGCACTACCTTCTGCGCACCCATCGGTCACCGCCAGGTGAAGGGCGATTACCACGAGTCGTGGCAACCCCAGGCGATGAGCCCGAAGGCGCTGGCCGAGTCCGAGCGCGTGGCCAGAGCGGTCACCGAAGCGCTGGGCGGCCGCGGCCTGTTCGGTGTGGAACTGTTCGTGAAGGGCGATGAAGTGTGGTTCAGCGAAGTCTCGCCGCGCCCGCACGACACCGGCTTGGTCACCTTGATCTCCCAGGACCTCTCCGAGTTTGCTCTGCACGCGCGCGCCATCCTCGGCCTGCCGATCCCGGTGATTCGCCAGTTGGGCGACTCCGCCTCGGCAGTGATCCTGGTGGAAGGCAAGTCGCAGCAGGTTTCCTTCGGCAACCTCGGCGCTGCACTGAGCGAGCCGGACACCGCGCTACGCCTTTTCGGCAAACCGGAAGTGGACGGCCAGCGCCGCATGGGCGTGGCGTTGGCGCGCGATGAGTCGATCGACGCCGCTCGCGCCAAGGCCACCCGTTCGGCCCAATCGGTCAAAGTCGAGCTGTGAGCCGCTGGGCGGGGCTGATGTGGTGGGCAGCGGCGTTACCGTTGCTGCCGCTGGCCCTGCCCTTGGCTGTGCGCACCCGGCGCACGGCCCTGCGCCTGGCCCCAGCCGCCGGCGTTCGCGAAGGCGTCGCAGGGGTGGGGCTTGCTGGGGAACCCTTTCGCCTGATGTTGCTGGGGGAGTCCACCGTCGCCGGTGTCGGCGCTTCCTGCCTGGATTTCGCCTTGGCCGGCCGGCTGGCTTTGGCACTTTCAGATCGTCTCCAGCGCCCCGTCGCCTGGCGTGCAGTGGGGGAGAACGGCATCACTGCCGGCGAAGCCTGCGAACGTCTGCTGCCGCTAGTCGCCGAACAGGATTATGACCTCGTGGCGCTGGTCTTCGGCGTCAACGACACCACGCACTTCAGCTCCAGCCAGCGTTGGTTGACCTCCCTCGGGCAGTTGATCGAGCACTTCCGCGGCCGTGGCGCGGGGGTGGTGTGCACGGCGGTGCCACCGTTGCAGCACTTCACGGCGTTGCCCTGGTTATTGCGGCAGCTGCTGGGTTGGCGGGCGATGCTGCTGGATCGCCAGCTCAGTGCCTTGGCGCTGGTGCAGGGCGCGGGCTATTGCGGGGTGAGCCTGGAGATGCAGCCGCAGTTCCTCGCCATCGATGGGTATCACCCTTCGGCGCTGGGGTATCAGGTGTGGGGAGAGCATCTGGCGCAATGGTTGATTTCCCGGCCCCTGGTGGAAGCCTGGGCAGGTTTCAAGGCTCTTTGAACGGCAGTGGCGCCTCGGTTTCGCGCCGCACCGAGAATGCATTGAGCGTCATGGCGACCAACGCGTAGTAGCCGAATATCCCCACTAGCTCCACTAGCCCGGCTTCACCGAAGCAGGCCGTGGCTTCTTCGTACAGCGCCTGTTCGATGCGTCGGGTTTCATACAGCGAGCGGCCCAGGCGATGGATCAGGCGTTCGTCTTCACGCTGGAAGTCCGGCGTCCGATTCTGCCGCAAGGCCTCGATCACCTCGTCGCTGAGGCCGGCCTGGCGCGCGATGGGTTCGTGGATTTGCCATTCCGCCTGGGATTGCCACCACGCGGCGGTGACCAGGATCGCCAGTTCACTCAGCCTCAGTTCCAGGCGCGTGCCGTAGCGGCAGAACGCGCCGAGCTTCTGCGCATTGTCCGCCAGCCCGGGGCTGTGTACCCAGGCCAGGAACGGGCCGTCCAGATTGCCGCGCGGGCCGCTGAGGATCTCCTGCAATACGCGGCGCTGGTCGTCGTCCATGTTGGCATCGGACAGCGGGGTCAGGCGTGAATCGATTTTCATACGAGGTCCTTCAGAGGCTGCTGATGGCGTTGACGATGGCGCGCTGCAGCTTTTCAGTCAGTTCATCCAGCTGCGCTTCTTCGAGGATAAAGGGCGGGGCCAGCAGGATATGGTCGCCGCGGCGGCCATCCAGCGTGCCGCCCATGGGGTAGCACATCAGGCCTTCCTGCATGGCGGCCTTCTTGATCCGTGCGTGCAGTTTCGCTTCGGCGGGGAAGGGCGCCTTGCTGGCGCGGTCGGCCACCAGCTCCACTCCCTGGAACAGCCCACGTCCGCGAATGTCACCGACGTTGGGATGCTCGCCAAGGGCGCTGCGCAGGCGGTGCTGCAACTGTTCGCCCAGCTCGCGCACACGTGGCAACAGATTGCGCTGTTCGATGGTCTTCTGCACGGCCAGGGCAGCGGCGCAGGCGGTGGCATGGCCGATATAGGTGTGACCGTGCTGGAAGAAGCCCGAGCCGTTGGCGATGGCGTCATGGATACGCTGGCTGACCAGGGTGGCGCCAATGGGCTGGTAACCGGCGCCCAGTCCCTTGGCGATGGTGATCAGGTCGGCGCTGATGCCTTCCTGTTCGGCGGCGAACAGGCTGCCGGTACGGCCCATGCCGCACATCACTTCATCGAGGATCAGCAGCACGCCATAGCGGTCGCAGATTTCCCGCACGCGCCTGAAGTAGCCCGGCACGGCGGTCACCGCGCCCAGCGTGGCGCCTACCACAGGCTCGGCGACGAAGGCCATGACGTTGTCCGGGCCGAGGTTGAGGATTTCAGTTTCCAGTTCCCGCGCCAGGCGTTCGCCGTAGGCTTCCGGCGTTTCGCCTGCGGCCTGGTCGCGATAGGCGTAGCAGGGGCTGACGTGGCTGGCATCGATCAGCAGCGGCTGGAACTGCTGGCGCCGCCAGGCGTTGCCGCCGGTGGCCAGGGCGCCGAGGGTGTTGCCGTGGTAACTCTGGCGCCGTGCGATCAAGTGCGTGCGCTGCGGCTGGCCGATCTCCACGAAGTACTGGCGGGCCAGCTTGAGCGCCGCCTCTACCGCTTCCGAACCGCCGGAGACGAAGTAAACCGAGCGCATCCCGGCCGGTGCGCGGGCGATCAGGAAGTCGGCCAGCTCTTCCATTGGCTCGCTGGTGAAGAAGGAGGTATGGGCATAGGCCAGGGTGCCGACCTGCCGGCGCACCGCGTCGATCACCTCGGCGTCGCTGTGCCCCAGGCAGGACACCGCGGCACCGCCGCTGGCATCGAGGTAGCGGCGTCCCTCGCTGTCGATCAGGTAGGCCCCGTCGCCGCGAACGGCCATAGGGTAGGACTGGATGAGACTGCGGTGCAGGACGTGGCTCATGGTGACCTCCAGGGGTTTTCGCAAATATTAAATGCATTTTTGCGCTTGGCAAATTTTTCTTGCGCACCTGGAAGGGCGGGATTGGCTCGGGTTTGCCCGTTGTTTCAGCCTTCGTCCGCGTGGAATGGGCGGTCGAAGTCATTTTGTCGGATTTGCAGATCGGCGAAAAATGCTTGCAATGATTTTATTTGCATGTTTATTTTGCACAAAAGCACGCAAGTGCATGCAGCCCAGAATGTGGGTTAGCCGCTTAAAACAATAAAGTCCGGGCCCCGGCCCGTTGCATCGAACTGCCGCTAATGCGCGCCGCCCCCAGGGTGGCGCATCCCGCCGTCCCGCAAGAGGAAGTCCTGCATGAAAAAGCTGCTGCAAGCCTCGTTCGCCGCTCTCTCCCTGCTCGCCGCCAGCCAGTCGATGGCTGCCGACAAGGAGCTGCTGATCGCCACCGATACCGCCTTCGTTCCCTTCGAGTTCAAGCAGGGCGACAAGTACGTTGGCTTCGACATCGACCTCTGGGCTGCCATCGCCAAGGAGATGGGCGTGAGCTACCAGCTCAAGCCGATGGATTTCAACGGCATCATCCCCGCGCTGCAAACCCGCAATGTCGACGCCGCCCTGGCCGGCATCACCATCAAGGAAGACCGCAAGCAGGTCATCGACTTCTCCGACGGCTACTACGACAGTGGCTTCCTGCTGATGGTCAAGGCCGATAACGACAGTATAAAGAGCTCCGCGGACATCGCCGGCAAGAGCCTTGCGGTGAAGAGCGGCACCTCGGCGGCGGACTACGCCAAGGCCAATCTGAAGGCTGGCGACCTGCGCCAGTTCCCCAATGTCGACAACGCCTACCTGGAGCTGCGCACCGGCCGCGTCGATGCCGCGATGCACGACACCCCCAACGTCCTCTACTACATCAAGACCGCCGGCGACGGGCAGGTGAAGGCCGTGGGCGAGCAGATGATGGCGCAGCAGTACGGCATCGGATTCCCCAAGGGCAGCGAGCTGCGCGAGCCGGTGAACGCGGCGCTGAAGAAGCTGCGTGAGGACGGCACCTACGCGCAGATCTACCGCAAGTGGTTCGGCACTGATCCGAAATAAGGCGAGGTAGGCATTCATGCATTTTCAATGGTCCGCCATTTGGGACGCGTTGCCGGTGCTGCTCGAAGGCGCCCGGCTGACCCTGTGGATATCCATTCTCGGCCTGATCGGCGGCGCGGTGATCGGCCTGGTGGCCGGTGTCGGCCGCGCCTACGGCGGCTTCTTCGGCAGCCGCGCGGCGCTGGTGTTCGTCGAGCTGATCCGTGGCACGCCGATCATGGTCCAGGTGATGTTCATCTACTTCGCCCTGCCGCTGATGATCCCGGTGCGCATCGATCCGTTCAGCGCGGCGGTGGTCACCATCATGATCAACTCGGGCGCCTACATCGCCGAGATCACCCGCGGCGCGCTGCTCTCGGTGAACAAGGGTTTCCGTGAGGCGGGGCTGGCGCTGGGGCTTTCCGGGCGCGACACGCTGCGCTACGTGATCGCTCCGCTGGCCTTCCGGCGGATGATCCCGGCGCTGGGCAACCAGTGGATCGTGAGCATCAAGGACACCTCGCTGTTCATCGTCATCGGCGTCGCCGAACTGACCCGCCAGGGCCAGGAAGTGATCGCCGGCAACTTCCGCGCGATGGAAATCTGGTCGGCGGTGGCGGTGATCTACCTGATCATCACGCTGGTACTGAGCTACGTGCTGCGGCGCATGGAATCGAGGCTGAAGATCCTATGATCGAGTTCAAGCAGGTCTCCAAGCATTTTGGCGAGACCCAGGTGCTCCACGACATCAACCTGAAGATCGGCAACGGCGAAGTGGTGGTCATCATCGGCCCTTCCGGCTCCGGCAAATCGACGCTGCTGCGCTGCATCAACAAGCTCGAAGTGATCACCGACGGCCAGCTGTTCGTCGATGGCATGGAGGTCAACGACCCGAAGGTGGACGAGCGCCTGATCCGCCAGGAGGCGGGGATGGTGTTCCAGCAGTTCCACCTGTTCCCGCAGATGACCGCGCTGGAGAACGTCGCCTTCGGGCCGATCCGCGTGCGCGGGGCGAAGAAGGCAGACGCCGAGGCGCAGGCGCGTCAGTTGCTGGCGAAGGTGGGGCTTTCCGAGCGCGCTGGGCATTATCCTTCGGAGTTGTCCGGCGGCCAGCAGCAGCGCGTGGCCATCGCCCGCGCGCTGGCGGTGAAGCCCAAGCTGATGCTGTTCGACGAGCCCACCTCGGCGCTCGACCCCGAGCTGCGCCATGAAGTGCTGCAAGTGATGAAGGACCTGGCGGAGGAGGGCATGACCATGGTCATCGTCACCCACGAGATCGACTTCGCCCGCAAGGTCGCCTCGCGGCTGATCTTCATCGACCAGGGCCGCATCACCGAGGACGGCGACCCCGCCAGCCTGATCGGCAACCCCACCAGCCCGCGCCTGCGCGAGTTCCTGCAACATGTCGCCTGAGGTGCATCAATGATCCTGCAACCCCTGAAATTGGGCGGCAGCCCTTACGACATCGGCTTGGGGCTGGGCCGTTTCGGCCGCGACGCGGTGCGCCAGCGTCTGCGCCCGCTGCCGCTGTGGCAAAGCCTCGCGGCCCTGGCCGGCTCGGATGTGGCAAAAGCCATGCAGGCGCAGGTCGAGGCCGACTTCCCGCGTATCTGGGAGGAAATCCGCGGCCTGGCCGATGGACTGGAACTGCCGGTCGAGGAAGTCTTCCTGTGGAATTGCCGCGGCGACTTCGTCAGCCCGCAGAGCGTGGATGGCTGCACCACGGTGTTCGGGCCGGCCGCCGAGGGCTGGCTGATCGCCCACAACGAGGATGGTCTGCCCTCCCTCGAGGGTGTCTGCGGCCTGCTGCAGGCGGCGCCGGAGCAAGGCATGGCTTTCACCAGCTTCGTCTACCCCGGCTCCATTCCCGGCCACACCTTCGCAGTGAATGCCGCCGGGCTGGTCAGCACGGTTAACAATATCCGTCCGACCCGCATTCCGGCCGGCCTGCCGCGTCAGGTACTGGCCCGTGCGGTGCTGGATTGTGCCAGCCTGGATGAGGCGGTCGACGTGCTCTCCCGCGCAGGCCGCGCCGGTGCCTTCCACCATACCCTCGGACAGGTCGGCTCGGGTCATCTGCTGAGCGTCGAAGCGTGCTCGTCCAACGTCGTTGTGCGCAAGGTGCGGCGTCTCGGCGGGCACGCCAATCATCTGCTGGATGCCGGGCTGGCCGCCGCCGGGCAGCGCATCACTGGCAGTTCCGGCAGCCGCCAGCACCGTGTCGATGGCCTGCTGGGGGATGGCGCGGGTCTGCTGGATGAGTCCCGTGCCCTGGCGATCCTGCGGGATGTCGCCGGCCCCGAGCTGCCGATCTACCGGCGCACGGAGGATGACCCGGACGAGGAGAACACCCTGGCCACCGCCGTGTTTCGCATCGGGGCGAACTCGGTAGAATGGCGCGTCTACTGCCAGCCCGACGTCCAGCACGTGGAAGTCGCCGGCAGTATCCGCCCTCATTCCGCCAACGGACCTGCACGATGACCCAAGCGCCCGCCGCATTGCCCGATAACCTGGGAGCCCTCAAGCAACTGCTGGAGGCTATCGAGCGTGGCGAATCGGGTATTTCTCTGGGCGGCAGTTCGCGGCGGGTACTGGCTGCGCTGATCGAGGCGCCGCAGCGCACCGCGGTGTCTTCGATCAGCGAATTGTCGGAGCAGCTCGGGGTGAATGCCTCGACGTTGTCGCGCCTGGCCCAGCGTCTGGGGTATGGCGGCTTCAGCAAGTTCCAGGATGTATTTCGCCGCGAGCTGACCGAAGGCAAGAATTTCTACAGCGACCAGGCCTCGCGCCTGTTGCTCACTCCAGCCGACACCACGCTGTCGCGCCTGACCCGCCTGGGCCGGCAGGAAAGCACCAACATCGCCAGCCTGATCGAGCAGGTCGAGCCAGAAGTCTTCGCCCGCGTCGCGGAGTTGCTGGCCACTGTTCCCCGTGTACGTATCCATGGCATGCGGCAGTTCACCTCGCTGGCGCTGTTCATGTCCTACGGCCTGGGCATGCTGCGCCAGGACGTGGCAGCGCTGGACGCCAGCCGCCAGGGTGTGGCCGATGCGTTGGCGCAACTGGATGCCGGCGATGTGCTGGTGGTCGCCAGTTGCTTCCCCTATACACCCAGCGTGCTCGCTACCGCGGAAGTCGCCGCCCGACATGGCATCGAGGTCGTGGCGCTGACCGATTCGTCCAGCTCGCCGCTGGCGAAGGTGGCGCGGCACAGCTTCTATGTGCCCAACCACAGCCTGTTCTACAGCAACAGCATGTGCGCCTTCATGCTGCTGGCGCAGGGGTTGTTGAGCGAGGTGGCGGGGCGATTGGGCGAAAGCGCGCTGGAATCACTGCGCCAGCGTGAAGAACTGATCAGCGAGCTGAATGCGTCGCTCTGAGGCGCCGCATTTCACGCTACCTGCGTACTCGGCTCCAGCGGGCTTTCGCTGCTGAGGAACTGCTCCAGGCGCTCGCGCTGCCGGGCATTGAGGAACAGGCCGAGCTTGGTGCGGCGCCAGAGGATGTCATCGGCGTCGCGCGCCCATTCCTCGCGGACCAGGTATTCCACTTCCCGCGCGTAGAGCCCGGCACCCAGGTGTTCTCCCAGTTCGCTGAGGTTGTGCGCGCCGTCCAGCAGTTTCCAGATGCGGCTGCCGTAGGTGCTGGCCCAGCGCCGGGCGAGGGCCGGGTCGAGTTGGCGCAGGCGGTCCATGAGCTGGACGGCCAGTTCTTCCACCGTGGTCATGGCTTCGCCGCCGGGCAGTGGGGCGCTGGCGGTCCAACTGGCTTTCATCACGCCGGCGAAGTGCGGCGCCAATTGTTCCAGCGCAGCTTCGGCGAGCTTGCGATAGGTCGTCAGCTTGCCGCCGAACACTGACAGCAGCGGCGCTTCGCCGGGAGTGTTGTCCAGTGCCAGGGTGTAGTCGCGGGTCACGGCCGATGGATCGTCGGACTCGTCGTCGCACAGCGGGCGCACGCCGGAGAAGCTGCGCAGGATGTCCTGGCGGCCCAACTGGTGCTTGAAGTGCGCATTGACCACGTTGAGCAGGTAGTCGGTCTCTTCTTCGCTGATGCTGATCTTCGCCGGGTCGCCCTGGTATTCGCGGTCGGTGGTGCCGATCAGGGTGAACTGGCGCAGGTAGGGGATGGCGAAGACGATGCGCCGGTCCTCGTTCTGCAGGATGTACGCGTGCTCGCCTTCGTACAGACGCGGCACGATCAGGTGGCTGCCCTGGATCAGACGGATGCCGTAGGGCGGTTTCTGCCGTAGTTCCTCGCGCAGGAAACGGTCGACCCAGGGGCCAGCGGCGTTGACCAGCGCGCGGGCGCGCACCGAGTACAGGCTGCCGTCGGCGCGCTCCAGATGCAGGTGCCACAGCCCCTTGCTGCGCCGGGCGCTGACGCAGCGGGTGCGCGGGTGCACATGGGCGCCGTTCTCACGGGCGGCCATGGCGTTGAGCACCACCAGGCGGGCGTCGTCCACCGAGCAGTCGGAGTATTCGAAGCCGCGGATGATCTCGGCCTTCAGCGGGCTGTCGAGGCCGAAGCGCACACCACGGGAAGCCGGCAGCTTCTCGCGCTTGCCCAGGTGATCGTAGAGGAACAGGCCGGCGCGGATCATCCAGGCCGGGCGCAGGTGGGGGCGGTGCGGCAGCACGAAGCGCAGCGGGTGGACGATGTGCGGCGCCTTGGCCAGCAGCACTTCGCGCTCGGCGAGGGCTTCGCGGACCAGGCGGAATTCGTAGTGTTCCAGGTAGCGCAGGCCGCCGTGGACCAGCTTGCTGCTGGCGGAGGAGGTGTGGGCGGCGAGGTCGTGCTGTTCGCAAAGGAACACCGACAGCCCGCGCCCGGCAGCGTCCGCCGCAATCCCCGCGCCATTGATGCCGCCACCGACGACGGCCAGGTCATAGACTTCGGCCAGGGGCGCGTGGCGCTTGCTGGTTGGGTTCATGGGGGCCGCCTTGGGGATTGAAAGTGAATCTTTTGATGTTCGTTTTCGAAAATATCCTAGTTCAATGAATGAAATATGACCAGCATTGAGCGCGAATTCGCGCAGGCATTCGTCTGAATGTTCGAAAGTGAAGGAGTCGGGCGCGACTCAGACCAGTTCGAGCTGGACCTTGTGCTGCTGCATCAGGCGCGCCACGGTGGCGGGGGGCGGGCTGTCGGTGAACACCCGGCTGACCAGGGAGATCGGCCCCAGGCGCACCACGGCGTTGCGCCCGAACTTGCTGGAGTCGGCGGCGAGGAACACCTGCCGGGCGTTGTCGATGATGGCGCGGGAGACGCGCACTTCCTGGTAGTCGAAGTCCAGCAGGCTGCCGTCCTCGTCGATGCCGCTGATGCCGACCACGGCGAAGTCGACGCGGAACTGCTCGATGAAGTCCACCGCGGCCTGCCCGACCACACCGCCGTCGCCGCGCACGGTGCCGCCGGCGATCAGCACTTCGAAGTCGTCCTTGCCGGCGAGGATGCTGGCGACGTGCAGGTTGTTGGTAATGACCTTGAGGTTCTTGTGGCCGAGCAGGGCGCGGGCGATGGCCTCAGTGGTGGTGCCGATGTTGATGAACAGCGAGGCGTTGTCCGGGATGTGCGCGGCGATGGCCTCGGCGATGCGCTGCTTCTCGTCGCGCATCTGGTCGGCGCGGGTGTTGTAGGCGGTGTTCTCGATGCTCGAGTCCCAGGCCGCGCCGCCGTGGTAGCGGCGCAGCAGGTTCTGCTCGGCGAGCTGGTTGATGTCGCGGCGGATGGTCTGCGGGGTCACGGCGAACTGCTGGGCGAGTTCCTCGATGCTCAGGTAGCCGCGTTCGCGGACCAGATCGAGGATGCTTTGCTGTCGGGGTGGCAGATTCATTCGGTTCGCTCGCGTGGAAGGGGCGTGAGGCCAGGGATGCTATTGCGTAGAAGGATGCTGCTCAATGCGCCCCTGCGTATTCGGGAATCCATTCACTACTTCAAGTGTCTGTTGAGCGCCGTCCAGGGTTGAGTGCCGTTTCGCTTCTTCAAGTCTGGGAGAAAGGCTCAACCCTCTCCCAGCCTTTCTCAAATACCACTCCCGGTCGGGGGACCCACTCAAAGAAACCAGCACAATCCATTCAGGCATGGGAGCACACCCTCCAACCTGCAATTTAGCTCTGTAGGATGGGTGGAGCTTGCGATACCCATCACCATTGCTCGCATGAACATCAATGGGTATCGCTTCGCTCCACACCATCCTACGTTACCGGTAATGCGTTCAGTCTTCGGCCGCCCAGCCGCGCGTGCGCTCCACGGCTTTCTTCCATCCGGCATACAACCGCGTACGCTCCGCATCGTCACAGGCCGGCTGGAACACCCGCTCGATCACTGCCTTGTTCTTCAACTCGGCCAGGCTGCCCCAGAAACCGCAGGCCAGGCCCGCCAGCACGGCGGCGCCGAGGGCGGTGGTCTCGCGCATCTGCGGGCGCTCCACCGGGGTGCCGAGGATGTCGGCCTGGAACTGCATGAGGAAGTTGTTGGCCACCGCGCCGCCGTCCACGCGCAGGGCGCGCAGCGGCTCGCCGGCGTCCTGCTGCATGGCGTCGAGCACGTCGCGGGTCTGGTAGGCGATGGATTCCAGGGTGGCGCGGATCAGGTGGTCGGCCTTCACCCCACGGGTCAGGCCGAATAACGCGCCGCGGGCGTACGGGTCCCAGTAGGGCGCGCCGAGGCCGGTGAAGGCGGGGACCAGGTAGACGCCATTGCTGTCCTTCACCTTGGTGGCGAAGTACTCGGAATCGTGGGCGTCGTTGATCACCTTCAGTTCGTCGCGCAGCCACTGCACGGTGGAGCCGCCGTTGAACACCGCGCCTTCCAACGCATAGGCCACTTCGCCGCGCGGTCCGCAGGCGATGGTGGTGAGCAGGCCGTGGGTGGATTTCACCGCGTTGGCGCCGGTATTCATCAGCAGGAAGCAGCCGGTGCCGTAAGTGTTCTTCGCCTGGCCCGGCTCCACGCACATCTGCCCGAATAGTGCGGCCTGCTGGTCGCCGGCGATCCCGGCAATCGGCGTGCGGTGCACACCCAGGCCGCCGACCTTGGCGTGGCCATACACCTCGGAAGACGGGCGCACCTGCGGCAGCATCGCGCGCGGTACGCCCAGCGCGGTGAGCAGGCGTTCGTCCCAGTCGCGCTTGTGGATATCGAACATCAGGGTGCGCGAGGCGTTGGTGTAGTCGGTGACGTGCACCTCGCCTTCGGTGAGCTTCCAGATCAGCCAGCTGTCGACCGTGCCGAACAGCAACTCACCGCGTTGCGCGCGTTCGCGGGCGCCTTCGACGTTGTCGAGGATCCACTTGAGTTTGGTGCCGGAGAAGTAGGGGTCGATGACCAGTCCGGTGGTGTCGCGGATGTGCTGTTCCAGGCCGTCGCGCTTGAGCTGCTCGCAGATTGCCGCGCTGCGCCGGCACTGCCAGACGATGGCGTTGTGGATCGGCCGGCCGGTGGCCTTGTCCCACACCAGGGTGGTTTCGCGCTGGTTGGTGATGCCGATGGCGGCCACTTCGGCGACGCTGATGTTGGCCTGGGCCAGGGCTTCCACCAGGGTCGAGCTCTGGGTCGCCCAGATTTCCATCGGGTCGTGTTCGACCCAGCCCGGTTGCGGGTAGATCTGCGCGAACTCGCGCTGGGCCGTGCTGACCACGTTGGCGTCGTGGTCGAAGATGATGGCGCGCGAGCTGGTCGTGCCCTGGTCAAGGGCGACGACGTATTTCTTGTTCGTAAGGTCGGTCATGGCAGCGGCCTTGTGCGGATTCCGTTCGGCAACCCCCGGCGGCAGGGCCGGGTGGGGATTGGCGGTGAACATACGGGATTCATCCGCGTCGGTGAAGCGAACACCGTGCAGTGCGCCACACCTTGGCTTACTGTTATGCGCTGGAAAGCCGCCTGCGAGAAGCCCGCTGATCATGACCCCCGCCATCGACCTGCTGAAGAAGAACCGCGCCGAACACCACGTGCTGAGCTACGAGCACGACCCCAAGGCGCCGTCCTATGGCCTGGAGGCCGCGGAGAAGCTCAACCTCGAGCCGGCGCGGGTGTTCAAGACGTTGCTGGCGGCAAGCGAGAAGGGCGAACTGCTGGTGGCGGTGGTGCCGGTGGTGGGCAGCCTGGACCTCAAGGCGCTGGCCCACGCGGCGGGCGTGAAGAAGGCCGACATGGCCGACCCCAACGCTGCGCAGCGCGCTACGGGCTACCTGGTTGGCGGCATCAGCCCGCTAGGGCAGAAGAAGCGCCTGCGCACCTTCATCGACGAATCCGCCCAGGGCTTCCCGACCATCCATGTCAGCGCTGGCCGGCGCGGTCTGGAAGTGGAATTGAGCGCCGAGACGCTGGCCGGCCTGACCTCGGCGAAGTTCGCACCCATCGGCCGTCCCTGATCGCTCAACTCCAGGGACTGTGTGCTCCCTACTGTACGGTTCGCCGCCCGTCGGCTTCTGTCATGCTCGGCCGTCACTCACAAGGAGATTGTCATGCTGCTCGACTTCCATCAGGTGGACGCCTTCACCGACCGTCCCTTCGCCGGCAACCCGGCCATGGTTTACCGCCTCGACGCCTGGCTGAGCGACGAGCTGATGCAGAAGATTGCCGCCGAGCACAACCTCTCGGAAACCGCCTTCCTGGTGAAGGAGTCCGAGGGCTGGCGCATCCGCTGGTTTACTCCGACCGCCGAGGTGCCGCTGTGCGGCCATGCCACCCTGGCCAGCGCCCACGTGCTGTTGAACGTGTTCGATGACCCGAGCGAGGTGCTGGAACTCAACTCGCTGTCCGGCCCGCTGCGGGTGACCCGCGAGGACGGCCGGTTGGCGCTGAACTTCCCGGCGCAGCCGCCGAGCGAAACCGGTGCCACCGTGGAACTGGCGACCGCGCTGGGTGTGGACGTGGTGGATGCCCTGAGCAACGCCTCGCACCTGATGGCGCTGCTGGAGTCCGAGCAGGCCGTGCGTGACTGCAAGCCGGACTTCGCCGCCCTGGCGCGCCTGCCTTACCTGGGCGTGATCGTCACCGCGCGCAGCGATGACTACGATTTCGTCTCGCGCTTCTTCGCTCCAGCCATCGGCCTCAACGAAGACCCGGTGACCGGTGCCGCCCACTGCAGCCTGATTCCCTACTGGTCGGGCCGCCTGAACAAGCTGCAGATGCGCGCCTTCCAGTGCTCCGAGCGCGGCGGCGAGCTGTGGTGCCGCCTGGAGGACGACCGCGTGAGCATCGCTGGGTACGCACGGTTGGTGGCCAGCGGTCATCTGCTGGTTGGTTGATCTGTGACCGGGGGGATTTCGCCTCCTCGGGGTAGTCTGGTCTTCACTGAAAACCGCGCCCGTCCGGCGCGGTTCGCAGCTTCGCAGGCACTCCCATGGCAACCCTGGTCATCGCTGACTACCACACCCACACCGGCTCCACCGTTCTCGCCCCGGCGACCCTGAATGCACTGGCGGCCGCCCAGCAGATCGGAGGTGACGTGCATCTGTTGCTGGCCGGCAGCTGTCTGGCCCACCTGACGGAGCAGGCATGCGGCATCGAGTGCGTCGCGCGCGTCGTGCTGGTGGAAGATCCAGCCTACGACCACCTGCTGGCGGAAAACCTCTCCGCACTGGTCGTGCAGCTCGCTCCCGGCTACAGCCATATTCTCGCGCCTGCCACCGCCATGGGCCGTGATTGCCTGCCGCGTATTGCCGCGCTGCTGGACGTGGACGCGGTGTCCGATGTGATCGCAGTGATCGACGAGCAGACCTTCCAGCGCCCGATCTACGCAGGCAACGCCATCGCCACGGTGCGCTGCGAGGCGCCGGTGAAGGTGCTGGGTATTCGGCCAACGGCCTTCGACCCGGTTGCCGCTGAAGGCGGCAACGCCCAACTGGAAAGACGCAACGGGGCCGGCGACCTTGCGCTTTCGTCCTGGCAGGGCGAAGAGCGTCCGGACTTCGAACGTCCCGCGCTGGAGTCGGCGAAGGTGATTGTCGCCGGCGGTCGTGGCCTGCAGACGGAGGAAGGTTTCGCCG
Organism: Pseudomonas sp. NPDC086581; assembly: GCF_044746165.1. Taxonomy (NCBI): domain Bacteria; kingdom Pseudomonadati; phylum Pseudomonadota; class Gammaproteobacteria; order Pseudomonadales; family Pseudomonadaceae; genus Pseudomonas; species Pseudomonas sp. NPDC086581. The sequence continues at coordinate 383,369 of NZ_JBIVBR010000005.1, forward strand.
CGCTCTATCCCCTGGCGGATCGCCTGCACGGCGCTGTGGGTGCTTCGCTGGCGGCGGTGGATGCGGGCTTTGCACCGGCAGAGCTGCAGATCGGCCAGTCCGGGCGCATCGTCGCGCCGGAGCTTTACCTGGCGGTGGGGATTTCCGGTGCGGTGCAACACGTGGCGGGAATGAAGGACGCCAAGGTCATCGCCGCGATCAACCTCGACCCGGATGCGCCGATCTTTGATATCGCCGACTACGGGTTGCAGGGCGACCTGTTCGAGCTGCTGCCGGAATTGGAGAAAGCGCTTGCCTAGAGCGCCACGCTGCCCTGGGCCGGGAACAGCACCAGGTGCTCGGCGGCCACGCCGATGCTGACTTCGTCGCCGGGTTGATGGTCGGAGTGGCTCGGGAAGAGTGATTCCAGCTGGGTGCCGGTGGGCAGTTGCAGGCGATAGAGCGTCGCCGCGCCGAGGAACGACTTGCCGACGATCCGCGCCTTCAGCGCGCCATCGGTGGCCGGAACCAGGTCATCCGGGCGCAGCAGCACATCCACCGCGCTGCCGTCCGGCAGGCTGTAGGCACGGTTGCCGCGCAGCAGACCCAACTCGGTCTGCACCGCGTCGGTCCCGCGCATCTGTCCGCGAATGAAGTAGCCCTGGCCGACGAAGCTGGCGACGAAGGGCGTCTGCGGTTCGTGGTAGAGGTTGAATGGGGTGTCCCATTGCTCCAGCACGCCGTGGCGGAATACGCCGACGTGATCGCTGACGGCGAAGGCTTCTTCCTGGTCATGGGTGACCAGGATGGCGCTGGTGCCGCGCGCCTTGAGGATGTCGCGCACCTCGTGGCTGAGCTGGCGGCGCAGTTCCACATCGAGGTTGGAGAAGGGTTCGTCGAGCAGCAGCAGCTGCGGCTGCGGCGCGAGCGCGCGGGCCAGGGCCACGCGTTGCTGCTGGCCGCCGGAAAGTTCGTGCGGGAAGCGCTGGTCGAGGCCGTCGAGCTTCACCAGTTCCAGCAACTCGCCGATGATGCGCTCGCGCTCGGGATGCTTGCGGATGCCGAAGGCGACATTGTCCGCCACGGACAGGTGCGGGAACAGCGCGTAGTCCTGAAACACCATGCCGATCCGGCGCCTCTCCGGCGACAGGGTGAAACCGGGGCGGGAAATCACTTCGCCGGCCAGTTCGATGCGACCGCCCTGCACCGGCTCGAAACCGGCGATGGCGCGCAGGGTGGTGGTCTTGCCGCAGCCCGAGGGGCCGAGCAGGCAGCCAATGTCGCCGGCGTTCAGGTGAAGGCTGACGTCTTGCACCACACGCTGCTGTTCATAGCCACAGGAAAGATCTTCGAGTTTGAGCAGCAGCGTTTGGGTCATTGAACGTAGAACCTGTTCAGAATCTCGCCGAGCGCAGTCCGAGCTAGGCGGAATCAGGTAAAAAAGCGCAGTTTACGCCTGCTAAATGAGCATTTTTTACCTGATTCCAACGCCGCCCGGGACAGCGCAGGCAGATTATGGGCAGGTTCTCAGGCGTAGTGGGCGTGCTCGACCAATAGTTCGAGCAACGCCTTCTGGGCGTGGAGACGGTTTTCCGCCTGGTCCCAGGCCACGGAGCGCGCGTCGTCCAGCAGGTCTTCGCTGATCTCTTCGCCGCGGTGGGCCGGCAGGCAGTGCATGAATAGTACATCCGCCGCCGCGCCGTCGAGCAGCGCACCTGTTACCTGATATGGCTGGAACAGGCGCAGGCGCGCGGCCGCTTCGTCTTCCTGCCCCATGGAGGCCCAGACGTCGGTGCTTACCAGGTGCGCGCCGGCCACCGCTTCGCGCGGGTCGCGGAAGACTTTCACGCGCTCGCCGGCCTGCGCCATCAGCGCGGCGCTTGGTTCGTAGCCTTCCGGGCAGGCCACGTTCAGCTGGAAGTCGAAGCGGATCGCCGCCTCGATGTAGCTGTTGCACATGTTGTTGCCGTCGCCGATCCAGGCGACGGTCTTGCCGGCGATGCTGCCGCGGTGCTCATGGAAGGTTTGCATGTCGGCCAGCAACTGGCAGGGATGCAGGTCGTCCGACAGGCCATTGATCACCGGCACGCGGGAATTCTGGGCGAATTCGACCAGGTTGCTGTGGGCGAAGGTGCGGATCATCACCGCGTCGACCATTCGCGACATCACCCGTGCAGCATCGGCGATCGGTTCGCCACGGCCCAGCTGGGTGTCGCGCGGGGAGAGGAAGATGGCCTGGCCGCCGAGCTGGATCATGCCAGCTTCGAAGGAAATCCGCGTTCGCGTCGAGGCCTTCTCGAAGATCATGCCCAGCACGCGGTTCTTCAGTGGTTCGTAGAGCACGCCTCGGTCTCGCAGGTCCTTCAGCTCGGTGGCGCGGCGGATCAGACCGAGCAGTTCATCGGTCGTGTAATCCAGCATCGAGAGGAAGTGACGTGCGCTCATGGTTCGTACCTACTACTTATTCTCAGAATCAGGCCGAGGCACCGACCGGCTTTCGTGAGAAAAAACGGGCTGAACCTGCGGCGGGACCGCATGGAGCGGAAAATGGGGGGAGGCGCGATCCTATAAGGAAATGACGGATATACGCAAGTTTCGCCCGGAGGGCCCGTCAGGTGGGGCTTCAACATGGTCGTTCCTGATGCCTTGCGATTCACCCGACGGAAGCTGGTGGTGCTTCGCCAGGACTGGATTCATAGTGCTTTCGACCCCGCGACCGGCCCCATGGGGCGCTGGTGACAACAATAACGAGGCGAGCCATGAGCAAGACCCTCCACCACCGTGCGTGCCACCTGTGCGAGGCCATCTGCGGCCTGACCATCGAGACGGAGGATGAGCGCATCCTATCGATCAAGGGCGACGCCCAGGACAGTTTCAGCCGTGGCCACATCTGCCCCAAGGCGGTGGCGCTGCAGGACATTCAGAATGATCCGGATCGCCTGCGCCAACCGGTGCGCCGCGTCGGCAACGAATGGCAGCCGATTGGCTGGGACGAGGCCTTCGAGCTGGTCGCCACGCGCCTGGCGGAAATTCGCGAACGCCATGGCAGCAACGCGGTAGCGGTGTACCAGGGCAACCCCAGCGTGCACAACTACGGATTGATGACCCACAGCAACTACTTCCTCGGCCAGTTGAAGACGCGCAACCGTTATTCGGCGACCTCGGTGGACCAACTGCCGCATCATCTGGTGAGCCAGCAGATGTTCGGGCATGGCCTGCTGATTCCAATTCCCGACATCGACCACACCGACTTCATGCTGATCCTGGGCGGCAACCCGCTGGCCTCCAACGGCAGCATCATGACCGTGCCGGACGTTGAAAAACGCCTGAAGGCCGTGAAGGCGCGCGGCGGCAAGCTGGTAGTGGTCGACCCGCGCCGCACCGAGACGGCGGCGATCGCGGACCAGCACCTGTTCGTTCGTCCCGGCGAAGATGCGGCGCTACTGCTGGGCATCCTCGATACGCTGCTCGGCGAAGGGCTGACTCGCGAAACGTCCCTGCCGGTGAACGGCCTGGACGCGGTGCGCGAAGCGCTGGCGCCGTTCAAGGTTGAAGCCATGGCCGCACGCTGCGGCGTGCCGGCCGACGATATCCGCCAGCTGGCGCGGGATTTCGCCGCCGCCGACAAGGCGGTCTGCTATGGGCGCATGGGCGTTTCGACGCAAGTTTTCGGCAGCCTGTGCCAGTGGCTGGTGCAGTTGATCAACCTGGTCACCGGCAATCTCGACCGCGTCGGCGGTACCCTGTGCACCACGCCGGCAGTGGATCTGGTGGCGACTACCGCGGGCGGCGCGTTCAATCGCTGGCAGAGCCGCGTGTCCGGCCTGCCGGAATACGGCGGCGAGCTGCCGGTGGCGGCGCTGGCCGAGGAGATGCTCACCGAAGGGGAGGGGCAGGTGCGAGCGCTGGTGACGGTGGCCGGCAACCCGGTGTTGTCCACGCCCAATGGCCGTCGCCTGGAGCAGGCGCTGGACGGCCTGGAGTTCATGCTCAGCGTCGATCTGTACATCAACGAAACCACCCGCTACGCCGACCTGATCCTGCCGCCCACCGCGCCGCTGGAGCACGATCACTACGACACCACCTTCAACGTGTTCGCGGTGCGCAACGTCACCCGGTTCAACGAGGCGATCCTGCCCAAGCCCGAAGGCGCGCTGCACGACTGGGAAATCTTCGTCGGTCTGGCGAAGGCCTATGCTGCGCGCCTGGGCAGCGAGCTCAAGCCGACCATGGCGCCGGAGCAGATGATCGAGATGGGCCTGCGTGTCGGCCCCTACGGCGACGCCAGCGAGCGCAAGCTCAACCTGGCGCGGTTGCGCGAGCACCCGCACGGGCTGGACCTGGGCCCGCTGCAGCCGAACCTCGCGCCACGCCTGAAGACCGCCAGCCGCAGCATCGAAGCCGCGCCGGACATATTCCTGAGCGACTTGCGCCGTTTTGCCGATACCCAGCCGCTGGCCATCGACCAACTGCTGCTGATCGGCCGCCGCCACGTGCGCAGCAACAACTCGTGGATGCACAACTATCACCGCCTGGTGAAGGGCAAGCCGCGCCACCAGTTGCTGATGCACCCGCAGGACCTCGCCACGCGCGGGCTGGTGGATGGGCAAAAGGTGCGGGTGCGCTCGCGGGTCGGCAGCATCGAGATCGAAGTGGCGGCCAGCGATGAAGTCATGGCCGGCGTGGTCAGCCTGCCCCATGGTTGGGGCCACGGGCGGCCGGGCGTGCAGCTGTCCATCGCCCGCGAGCAGGGCGGTGCCAGCGCCAACGATCTGACCGATGAGCGCCATCTGGATGCACTCTCCGGCAACACCGCGCTCAACGGTGTGCCGGTGGAGGTCGAGGCGGCCTGACCAACTGACGCGCGTCACCTGCAAAGCCGAGCGTTGCACTCGGCTTTGCAGTACAATGCGGCGTACCGTGCCGGCCTATGCCCCCGAGGCGACTGCCGGGTCAGTGACTGATAGTTAAGCCGAGGAAGTTCATGGATATCATCGATACCATCAAAGAGCAGATCTCCAGCAACCCCGTTCTGCTGTACATGAAGGGTTCGCCGAACGCTCCCCAGTGCGGTTTCTCGTCCCGCGCCGCGCAGGTGCTGATGGCTTGCGGCGAAAAATTCGCCTATGTCGACATCCTGCAGAACCCGGAAATCCGCGCCAATCTGCCCAAGTACGCCAACTGGCCGACCTTCCCGCAACTGTGGGTCGGTGGTGAGCTGGTCGGCGGCAGCGACATCCTGGCCGAGATGTTCGAGAAGGGTGAGCTGCAACCGCTGATCAAGGACGCCGTTAGCAAGGCCAACGCCTGAGTCTTTCGTGCTGTTGCACAAAGCCCCGCCTTGGCGGGGCTTTGTTTTTGGGAAGAAATAAAAATGACTGAACAGACGCGGGCCAACGCCGCGCGCTGGGCGTGCGGATACTGCTTCGCCATGGGCGGGATGGTCCATGGCAGCGTGATGGGGCGGGTGCCGGCCCTCAAGAGCATGACCGGGGTAGACGAGCAGCAACTGGGCCAGGCGCTCTTGGGCGCTGGCTTCGGCGCGTTGCTGGCATTCGCCTTCGCCGGCGCGCTGGTGCGCCGCTATGGCAGCCGGGCGATCACTCTGATTTCGGGGCTGGCGCTGATGGCGACCTTCCCGCTGCTCGGCCTGGCGCAGGACGTCTGGGTCCTGGCAGCGGGCTTTCTCGCTGTCGGCCTGACGTTCGCGACCATGGACGTGGCGATGAACACCCAGGCGGTGGAAGTCGAGCGGCGTCTCGGCCGCCCGTGCATCTCCAGCCTGCACGGCATGTATAGCCTGGGTGGGCTCGTCGGCGCGGTCGGAGCGGCGGCCTTTGCCGACCTGACGCCGATCTGGCACTTCAGCCTGCTGGCGCTTATCGCCGTGGCGATCCTGCCGTTCTTCGCTCGCCATCTGTTCGAGGGTCGTCCGCAGCCCATGGAGGAGGAGGCGCCAGCCCAACGTGGCTGGCGCCTGCCGCCACCGGCACTGATCGGCCTGGGTGTGTTGACGCTTTGCGCGTTCGTGTCTGAAGGGGCTGTTGCCGACTGGGGCGCCTTGCTGCTGCACCAGGTCTTGGGCGCGTCCGAACGCCTGGCAGCACTGGGCTTCGCGGCATTCTCCGCGACCATGGTGCTGGGCCGGCTGTTCGGTGATCGTCTGCGCGTGCGTTTCGCCGACGAGGCGCTGGTGCGCAACCTGGCGCTGCTGGCCATCGCGGGCATGCTGCTGGCGCTGTTCAGCCCCTGGGTTGCCGGTGCGATTGGCGGTTTCGCCCTGGTGGGTGCGGGACTGTCGGTGGTGGTGCCGATCCTGATCGGCGCGGCGGGCAACCGGCCGGGTGTCGAGCCTTCGCGCGGTGTGGCGGCAGTGGCTTCCTTCGGCTACGGCGGCTTGCTGCTGGGCCCGCCGCTGATCGGCTTCCTCGCCGAGCACGTGGGCTTGCGCCTGTCGTTGCTGGTGGTGGTGGGGCTGTGCGCCGGGCTGGTGCTGAAGGCGTCACTGGTGCGCCGTCCGCCGAAGGCGAACGTCTAGAAGGGAAGGGCACCGGCGTCCACAACAGCGCCGGTGCCTTTTTTCTATCAGTCGTCTTCGTGCATGTGCGACTGCAGGTAGTTTTCCAGACCGACTTTCTGGATCAGGCCCAGCTGGGTTTCCAGGTAGTCGATGTGCTCTTCCTCGGACTCGAGGATGTCCTTGAGCAGGTCGCGGCTGACGTAGTCATGCACGCTTTCGCAATGCACGATGGCGTCGCGCAGGTCCTTGCAGGCCTTGAGCTCGAGGTTCAGGTCGCACTGCAGCATTTCCTGGGTGTTCTCGCCGATCAGCAGCTTGCCCAAGTCCTGCAGGTTGGGCAGGCCTTCGAGGAACAGGATGCGTTCGATGAGCTTGTCGGCGTGCTTCATCTCATCGATGGACTCGTGGTACTCGTGCGCGCCGAGGCGCTTCAGGCCCCAGTCGTTCCACATGCGCGAGTGCAGGAAGTACTGGTTGATGGCGATCAGCTCGTTGCCGAGGATCTTGTTCAGATGCTGGATGACTTTCTTGTCGCCTTTCATGCCGGGGTCCTGCCGTGTGGAGTGGGAGAGATTGAAATTCTCGCGCCCTTATAACCATCTGTCAAACATAAGTCCTTGAATTAGCTATAAAAAGGAATATGAATGCGAATGTTTTCATTCCGCAACTTGGCGCTAAGGCACTGAATCGCGGGCATAAAAAAACCGGGCCAGGGCCCGGTTTCTTTGAAATTTTTGGCTGAATCGATCAGCGGTCTTTTGCTCAACCCGCCGCGTAGGCCAGGTTGTAGTTCATTGCCTGGGCGCTTTGCAGCTCGCCGAGGGTCTCGCGAACCACCTGTTTGGCCAGGCAGGCACACTTGCCGCACTGGGTGCCGACGCCGGTGCATTCGCGCACTTCGCGGTAGTTGCAGGCGCCGTCGTAGATCGCATCGCGGATCTGGGTATCGGTAACACCGTTGCAGAGGCAGACGTACATGGTTGCACTACAGTCGCTGTGGGGTTGTTGGAAGCGATACTAATAATAATGAGAATGATTGTCAAAGTTTGCCGGAAGCCCTTTTTGCGGCCTCCGATAAATGGTCACAAGACAGTGAATCGGCCGCCAATACCGCACGGATGAAGGCGCTGCGTGCCAGGTGTATGATGGCTGCCCCACTGGAGCGGCAACCCCTCAAGCCCGGCGGTTTTGCCCGGACAACAGGTTTTTCGCTCTCAAGCGCCTCACCATTTCTGGAGACAAGGAATGAGCGTACTCGTAGGAAAGAAAGCTCCCGATTTCAACGTGGCTGCCGTGCTGGGCACCGGCGAGATCGTCGACAGTTTCGTGCTGTCCGAAGCGATCAAGGGCAAGTACGGCCTGGTGTTCTTCTACCCGCTGGACTTCACCTTCGTCTGCCCGTCCGAACTGATCGCCCTGGACCACCGCATCCCTGACTTCCAGGCGCGCAACGTCGAAGTGATCGGCGTTTCCATCGACTCCCACTTCACCCACAACGCCTGGCGCAACACTCCGGTAGACAAGGGCGGCATCGGCCCGGTCAAGTACACCCTTGCCGCGGACATCACCCATGAGATCGCCAAGGCCTACGACGTCGAGTCCGAAGGCGGCGTGGCTTTCCGTGGCGCCTTCCTGATCGACCTGAACGGCGTGGTGCGTTCGCAGATCGTCAACGACCTGCCGCTGGGCCGTAACATGGACGAGCTGCTGCGTCTGGTCGATGCCCTGCAGTTCACCGAGGAGCACGGCGAAGTCTGCCCGGCCAACTGGAAGAAGGGCGACAAGGGCATGACCGCCTCGCCTGAGGGCGTCGCCGCCTACCTGGCCGAGAACGCCGGCAAGCTGTAAGGCTGCTGGTTAACGAAAAAAGCCCCGCAATCGCGGGGCTTTTTTATTCAGGAAGGCACGATCAGTGATCGTCTTCCATCCAGCCGCCGAATTCCTTCCAGCGGTTGACGATGCCGCAGAACAGCTCGGCAGTCTTCTCGGTGTCGTAGCGCGCGGAGTGGGCCTCGCGGTTGTCGAACTCGATGCCGGCAGTCTGGCAGGCTTTGGCCAGGACGGTCTGGCCGTAGGCGAGGCCGGCCAGCGTCGCGGTGTCGAAGCTGGAGAACGGGTGGAACGGGTTGCGCTTCACGCCGCTGCGGTTGACCGCGGCGTTGAGGAAGCCCAGGTCGAAGCTGCTGTTGTGGCCGACCAGGATCGCCCGCTTGCAGCCGTTGGACTTCAGCGACTTGCGGATGCCACGGAAGATTTCGGTCAGCGCCTGCTCTTCCGGCACGGCCATGCGCAGCGGGTGGTCCAGCTTGATGCCGGTGAACTCCAGCGCAGCCTGCTCGATGTTGGCGCCCTCGAAGGGTTCCACACGGAAGAAGTAGGTGTGCTCGGGGAACAGGTAGCCGCTCTCGTCCATGCCGATGGTGACGGCGGCGATCTCCAGCAGGGCGTCGGTGCCGGCGTTGAAGCCGCCGGTTTCGACGTCCACCACGACCGGCAGGTAGCCACGGAAGCGGCGCGCCATCGGGTGGCGCGGGCCGGGCGGGAAGGAACCGTCGAGTTCTTCTTCGAAGATTTCGTTCTCGTCACTCATGCCTCGGTCTCCAGCAGGCGCCAGCGCAGTTTTTCACCGGCGCGCAGCGGGACCACGTCGAAGTCGCCGAATGGCAGGGCCGCCGGGGCTTCCCATTCTTCGCGGACCAGGGTGATGCGGTCGCTATTGCGCGGCAGGCCGTAGAAATCCGGGCCGTGGAAGCTGGCGAAGCCTTCCAGCTTGTCCAGTGCATTGCGCTGCTCGAAGGCTTCGGCGTAGAGCTCGATGGCGGCGTAGGCGGTGTAGCAGCCGGCGCAACCACAGGCGGCTTCCTTGGCGTGGCGCGCGTGGGGCGCCGAGTCGGTGCCCAGGAAAAACTTCGGGCTGCCGCTGGTGGCGGCATCCAGCAGGGCTTCCTGGTGGGTGTTGCGCTTCAAGATGGGCAGGCAATAGAAGTGCGGGCGAATGCCGCCAACCAACATGTGGTTACGGTTGTAGAGCAGGTGATGCGCGGTGATGGTAGCGCCGACGTTGGCCGGGGCGGCCTTGACGAAGGCGGCGGCATCGCCGGTGGTGATGTGCTCGAAGACCACCTTGAGGGTCGGGAAGCGCTCGACCACGCGCGTCAGGTGCTCGTCGATGAAGCGCTTCTCGCGGTCGAACACGTCGACCTCGGCGCGGGTCACCTCGCCATGCACCAGCAGCGGCAGGCCGACCTCGGCCATGGCTTCGAGCACGTGGAAGATGTTGTCGACGCTGGTGACGCCGGAATCGGAGTTGGTGGTGGCGCCGGCCGGGTACAGCTTGGCGGCATGCACGAAGCCGGAGGCCTTGGCGGCGCGGACTTCCTCGGCGCTGGTACGGTCGGTGAGGTACAGCACCATCAGCGGCTCGAAGCGGCTGCCGGCCGGACGGGCGGCGAGGATGCGCTGGCGGTAGGCGTCGGCTTCGGCGGCGTTGCGTACCGGCGGAACCAGGTTCGGCATGATGATGGCGCGGCCGAAGGTGCGGGCGGCGTCGCCGACGGTTTGCGCGAGAGCGGCGCCGTCGCGCAGGTGGATGTGCCAGTCGTCGGGGCGCAGGAGTGTCAGGCGGTCGGACATGCGGATTCCAGGGAGGCGGTTGCAGCGGGAAGAGGGGGAAATGCTACCGGAAAAGGCTGCCGCCGGCACTCGCTATCAAGTTTTGCCAAGGCCGACCGATAGAATCTGAGACGCCTCTTTACCTGTGTGGAAGCCATCGTGCGCCAGCCCTCTCTTCTCCTGCTTGCTCTCTGCGCCAGCCTTCCGGCCTGGGGGCTGACCTTCCAGACGCGCATGGAAAGTGCGCAATGGACGGTGGAGGGCGACCAGTTCGAGTGCCGGCTGTCGCAGAGCGTGGCCGGTTTTGGCCTGGGCGAGTTCGTCTGGCGAGCCGGCGAACTGCCGACTTTCCGCCTCAAGCCGCAGACGGGCTGGCTGGGCAGCGGCTCGGCGACCCTGCTGGCGGCCGCGCCACCGTGGCGCCCTGGGCAGGGCGACCTGAACCTGGGGGCGGTGCAGGTGGGGTTGGGCGATGTGCCTTTCAACAGTACCCAGCAGCAGGCCGGGCGCCTGCTCGGCGGCCTGCTGGAGGGGCGCACTCCGGAGGTTCGCCACCGCACGCGCACGGGCGAAAACCTGCTGGTAAGGCTGATGCCAACGCGTTTCGCCGACGGATACGTGAAGTTCCAGGACTGTTCGACGAAGATGCTCCCGGTCAACTTCGACCAGGTGCGCCAGAGCCAGGTCGGCTTCCCGGACGGCGGCACCGAGGTCGATCCGCTGGGTCGCGCCAAGCTGGACATCATCCTGCAGTACATGAAGGCCGACCCGACAGTGAATCGCATCGAACTGGACGGCCACTCCGACAACAGCGGCAACCGCCTGGCCAACCGCGAGGCCTCACGCCGCCGTGCGATCGCGGTGATGGAGTACCTGAAGGCCAATGGCGTGGCGGAATCGCAGATCACCATGCGTTTCTATGGCGAGCGCTATCCGTTGGTGAAGAACAATTCCGCCGCCAACCGCGCGAAGAACCGTCGGGTGACGGTGAACCTGTCCCGCGAGGCGGTCGTCGAGCAGGCACCCGCCGAAGCCCCGCCAGCCCCTGCCGCACCGGCTTCCAGCACCGCCAGCGCGCCGGCTCAGGGTGCGCCGTCAGCGCCTGCCGCCAACGCCTCCAACCCGCCTGCAACGCCGCCTTCAGCACCCAAGGGCTGACCCGCGGCGTCGGGTCGCACCGACGATAGTATTTGTCGCTTTGTCGTCAAAAGCTGTCGCCCCTCTGTAAATTATTCCGAGCGGACAGTAGAATCGGTCCCTTTCGTGACAACCCCCGTGGAGTTGAGTGGCATGGCGGACGTGAAGAAGGTAGTCCTGGCGTATTCCGGTGGCCTGGACACCTCGGTAATTCTGAAGTGGCTGCAGGATACCTATAACTGCGAAGTGGTGACCTTCACCGCCGACCTGGGTCAGGGCGAAGAGGTCGAGCCGGCCCGCGCCAAGGCCAAGCAGATGGGTGTGAAAGAGGTCTTCATCGAGGACCTGCGAGAAGAGTTCGTCCGCGACTTCGTCTTCCCGATGTTCCGTGCCAACACCGTCTACGAAGGCGAGTACCTGCTGGGTACTTCCATCGCCCGTCCGCTGATCGCCAAGCGCCTGATCGAGATCGCCAACGCCACCGGCGCTGACGCCATCTCCCATGGCGCCACCGGCAAGGGCAACGACCAGGTGCGTTTCGAGCTGGGTGCCTACGCGCTCAAGCCGGGCGTGAAGGTGATCGCTCCCTGGCGTGAGTGGGACCTGCTGTCCCGCGAGAAACTGATGGACTACGCCGAAGCCCATAACATCCCGATCGAGCGCCACGGCAAAAAGAAGTCGCCGTACTCCATGGACGCCAACCTGCTGCACATCTCCTATGAAGGCGGCGTGCTGGAAGACACCTGGACCGAGCACGAAGAGGACATGTGGAAGTGGACCGTCTCCCCGGAGAAGGCCCCTGACACCGCCACCTACATCGAGCTGACCTACCGCAAGGGCGACATCGTCGCCATCGACGGCAAGGAGATGACTCCGGCCCAGGTACTGACCGAGCTGAACCGTATCGGCGGCGCCAACGGCATCGGCCGTCTGGACATCGTCGAGAACCGCTACGTCGGCATGAAGTCCCGTGGCTGCTACGAAACTCCCGGCGGCACCATCATGCTCAAGGCGCACCGTGCCATCGAGTCGATCACCCTGGACCGCGAAGTCGCTCACCTGAAGGACGAGCTGATGCCGCGCTACGCCAAGCTGATCTACACCGGCTACTGGTGGAGCCCGGAGCGCGAAATGCTCCAGCAGATGATCGATGCCTCCCAGGAACACGTGAACGGCGTCGTGCGCCTGAAACTGTACAAGGGCAATGTCATCGTCACCGGCCGCAAATCCGACGACTCGCTGTTCGATGCCAACATCGCGACCTTCGAGGAAGATGGCGGCGCCTACAACCAGGCCGATGCCGCTGGCTTCATCAAGCTCAACGCGCTGCGCATGCGTATCGCCGCGAACAAGGGCCGCAAGCTGTTCTGATAAGCTTGCGTCTCCCGTGACAAGCAAACCCCGGCCACGAGCCGGGGTTTGTGTTTATAAGCCCGCTATCCGGGCACCTGATGAGGAAAGAACCGATGAAACTGCTGCACACCATGCTGCGCGTCGGCGACATGGACAAATCCATTGCCTTCTACACCGAAGTCCTGGGCATGACCCTGCTGCGCCGCAAGGATTATCCGGACGGCCAGTTCACTCTGGCATTCGTCGGCTACGGCAACGAAGACGACAACAGCGTCATCGAGCTGACCTACAACTGGGGCGTCGACAAGTATGAGCTGGGCACTGGCTACGGCCACATCGCCCTGGAAGTGGCCGACGTCTACAAGGCCTGCGAGGACATCCGCTCGCGCGGCGGCAAGATCACCCGCGAGCCGGGCCCGATGAAGCACGGCACCAGCATCCTGGCCTTCGTCGAGGACCCGGACGTACCCCAAAGTATTCACTGATTTGACACCCTTCTAAAGTCGTCTAGATATGGACAGGAGCCTCCTTGGTAGGGATCCTGGTCATGCCTCTCCCTCGCGCGCAATCCGTTCTCGTTAAAAGCTTCCGCCTGACAGAGACCCAGCCCTTGTGCGGTATGGAGGGGACAGTCGTCAGCACTCCCCTAGCCACCTATCGCGTCTCACCCACCGACTCAGCCACGCCGGCGGTCAGCTTCCCGTTGGTCAGAACAGCCGACGGCGCAATTTGGCAGGAAGCCTGTCTTTTCCTGATATATAAATTTCAAAACAATTGTAAGGTCAAAACCTGCGTAGGTTTGGCGAAAGACTTAGCTTTGTATCGGCGATATTTGGATGCTGAGGGTGAATCACCCCTAGTTTCGTAGACACCTCCAAGCCTCATAATGAGGCCCATCAGGAGGTGCCATGAGCAACCAGCGTTACCCCGAAGAATTCAAAATCGAAGCGGTCAGACAAGTTACCGAGCGCGGCCTGCGTGTAGCGGATGTGGCGGAGCGTTTGGGTGTGTCGGTGCATAGCCTCTATGTCTGGATCAGGCGCTATAGCAAGCCCCAGGAACAGCGGCAGCAAGAAGGCGATCAGCAAGCCGAACTGCGTCGTTTGCGCGCCGAACTCAAGCGGGTGACCGAAGAGCGAGACATCCTAAAAAAGGCCGCCGCGTACTTTGCCAAGGAGTCCGGCTGAAGTACGCCTTCATCAGCAAGCTGTCGGTGGAGTACCCGGTTCGACGTCTCTGCCAGACCCTCAAGGTGCATCCCAGCGGTTACTACGCTTGGCTGGCCGAGCCGAAATCCGTACGCGCCAAGGAAGATCAGCGCCTGGTCGGATTGATCAAACATGCCTGGCTGGAAAGCGGTGGGGTCTACGGCTATCGCAAGATCCACGACGACCTGCGTGAGCTGGGAGAGTCCTGTGGCCGGCATCGCGTAGCCCGCCTGATGCGGGGGGAAGGGGTGCGCTCGCAGACCGGCTATCGTCGTCGGCCCGGCTACTACGGCGGCAAGCCCACGGTGGCTTCGCCCAACCGTCTGGAGCGGCAATTTACCGTCAGCGAGCCGAACAAGGTCTGGGTCACTGACATCACTTACATCCGCACTTATGAAGGCTGGTTGTACTTGGCGGTGGTGCTGGATCTGTTTTCGCGCCAGGTGATCGGCTGGTCGATGAAACCTCGGATGTGCAGC